>CAZTMX010000017.1:0-3772 GCA_964614855.1 uncultured Anaerolineaceae bacterium
GTTGAACCTGCGCACCTTGTAAGGACAGTTATTCTCGTCCAGGAAAATTGCAGGCGCTGTCACGAAGAAGTTGTATCCCAAATCAATATCAGTCAAATGCTCGATGGAACCGGTCAAGAGCGCTTTTGCTTTGATTGCCACCGTAATGTAGCACACGGCGATCGAGGCATTTCCATCCTACCTTACCAACATGTGGAGAAAAGCGAATGAAACTCTCAAAACCCACCTTGATATTCTCTGCAATTATCGTTCTACTGGCAGCAGGCTTAATCGGCACATTGCTGTATATCAAAAATTTACCTGCTCCAACGCGCGGAATAGCACCGATCACCGAAATCGCGGCAATGGACCCGAACTCATCCAACTGGGGGGTAAATTTCCCCAACCAATACTCGACATTGCTGCAAACTGAAACCAACAATACACGCACAGTTTACGGCGGCTCGGAACCATTCTCAAAACTGGAAGAATATCCGCGCCTGCTTGAACTGTTCGCCGGGTATAGTTTCAGTAAGGAGTACAACGAAGAGCGTGGACACATGAATTCCTTGACAGATGTGCGTGCCATCCAACGTGTGACAGAAACGACCCCTGGTACCTGCTATTCTTGTAAATCATCCAATAACCCGCAGCTTTGGGACAAGATGGGGATGGCTGAATTTGACCGGCTGCTTTTCTCTGATTTAGGAAAGCAAATCTCCAATCCAATCGGCTGCGCCAACTGCCACGAAGCCAACACCATGAAGCTGATCGTTACAAACCCTGCGCTAGATGAAGCATTGAAAAAACAGGGCAAGGATTGGCGCACCTTCACCCGTCAGGAAATGCGCACGATCGTATGCGCAAACTGCCACGTGGAATATTACTTCGAAGGCGAGAGCAACTATCTCACCTTCCCGTGCCAACAGGGAACCAGAATCGAAAACATTGCTGAATACTACATCGAAGAAGAATTTAAAGATTGGAACCATCCAAAATCTGGTGCTGCGATGATCAAGATGCAGCACCCGGATTATGAGCTGTTTAGCGCAGACAGTACGCACTATAAAGCCGGGGTTGCCTGCGCAGACTGCCACATGCCGTACACCCGGGACGGCGCAGCAAAATTTTCCACGCACAATGTCCTTAGCCCGCTGCTAAATGCGGAGACAGCCTGCGGTGCCTGCCATACCGACGTGACTTACGTGACAGAGCGCGTGGCAATGATCCAATCTCAAGTACGGGCTGGAATGGATGCAGCAGAAATCGCAATTGTTGATGCGATCTCTGCCATTGAAGCAGCCGCAAAAGAAACCGGTGTGGATGCAGCCGTGCTCACCGAAGCACGCAACCTGCACCGAGAGGCGCAACTCAGATGGGACTTTGTCAACGCAGAAAACTCCATGGGTTTCCACAACCCTGAGGAAGCGCTGCGAATTCTTTCCATTGCCACCGATCTGGCTCGCCAGGCGCAGCTAAAGGCTGTCCAGGCGGCTGGGACGCCCATTATCCTGCAAACCAAGAGCCAATAAGTTCTAATTAACAGATGTCGAAAAGAGGCTGCCTTTGTTCAGGCAGCCTTTTTTACTTACAGTAAACTATGAGTACTTACCAAATAAAAATGAAATTCAGCAAACCTGTTTCTAATTTTAGCAATTTTCCTTTACAATAGGTACAAGTTCAAGGAGTGGTGACTATGCTGGATAAAATAGATCTGTCGAAAAAAGTGGGTAAAGAAGAATACCAACGTATGATGCCTGTTTTATCTGAACGATTGTTTAATGTTGAAAAAGGAACCTGGGATGCCGGCATCCCGGTGGTGATCCTTTTTGAAGGATGGGATGCCGCGGGCAAAGGCACCTCGATTCAAAAGCTCACCCAACCCCTGGATCCACGAGGATACAAACTCTATCCGATCCGCGCCGCCCGCACTTTTGAAAAAAAGTACCCCTGGCTGTGGCGTTTCTGGCAGAAGCTGCCAGCAAAAGGCGAATGGGCAATCTTTGACCGCTCTTGGTACGGTCGGGTGATGGTGGAGCGCGTGGAAAACCTGACCCCAGAAGCCGAATGGCGTCGAGCCTACCGGGATATAATTGATTTCGAACAGGCCCTGGCCGATGACAAGTATGTAATCATCAAATTCTTTTTACATATCAGCAAGGCAGAACAAAAAAGGCGCTTCGAAAAACTCAAGAAAGACCCGCTCACAGCTTTCCATGTGAGTGGAGAAGATTGGGAACATCATTATCATTATGATGATTGGTTGCGCGCTTATGAAGAAGCTTTTGAACGAACAGAAACTGAGTGGGGACCCTGGACCATCGTTGAAGCTACAGACCGCCGCCACACCTGGGTAAAGATTTATCAGACCATCATCCGGACCCTTGAAGAACGACTGGAATTGCCTTTTCAGCCGTTCCCAACAGGTACAGAACCAACAGATCTTGTGCAAGATGATGAGGAAGATGGAGGGGAGCCATGCTAAATACTGTAGATCTATCTCAGACCCTGAACGAAGAAGAATACAGCCGCTCGCTCATCCACCTACAGGTATCCTTGCACAAACTGGCTTACCAGGTATATGTCCAGCAGCGCCCGGTGATTATTGTTTTTGAAGGCTGGGACGCAGCTGGCAAGGGCGGCGCCATACGCCGGATCACAGAGAAAATCGATCCGCGCGGGTTCGTGGTCTATCCAATTGCTGCCCCAAAAGGCGATGATGCCACGCACCACTACCTGTGGCGGTTCTGGCGGCGTCTGCCAGAAACCGGGCAAATCGCCATCTTCGACCGCTCCTGGTATGGTCGTGTGATGGTCGAGAGAATAGAAGGTTTTTGCACTGAAGCAGAATGGAAACGCGCTTACCGAGAGATAAACTCCTTCGAACGCCAATTGGTCGATTATGGCACGATCATCTTTAAGTTTTGGCTGCATATTGATAAAGAAGAACAAATCAAGCGTTTCGAATCGCGCGAAGGTGATAAACGCCGCTCCTGGAAATTGACCGATGAAGACTGGCGCAACCGCGAAAAGTGGGGAGAGTATGAAGAGGCTGTAAACGACATGCTGCTGAAGACCAGCACAATTTCTGCGCCGTGGACAGTGGTTGAAGGAAATTCCAAGATGTACGCGCGCATTAAGATACTCAACACGCTGGTCGAAAAATTAACTGCAGAGCTGGATTTCAACCCCGATGCCACCATCCCTACAGCAAAAACTGAAGACAAGAAAAAGAAGAAGAAAAAGAATTAGCATATCAATTTTCTAAGAAAGACCCTGCTGGAGGGTTTTATGGTTAGACGGGCTGAAGAGAAAGAAATCGAAGCAGAAGTTTCTAAGGAACCCGAAATAGATCTGGGCGAACCGAAATTCTATGTAAATCGCGAGCTCAGCCTGCTGGAATTTCAACGCCGGGTGCTCGAAGAAGCACAGGATCAAAACAACCCATTATTGGAGAGGGCAAAATTCCTATCCATTGTTGGCTCAAACCTGGATGAATTTTTTATGGTGCGGGTTGCCGGGTTAAAAAAGCAGCAAGATGCAGGTGTGCTAGAATTTCCACCAGACGGGATGACGCCCGCCCAACAACTGGCTGAGATCAGAAAAGTATCCCAGCAATTGATGAGCCAGACACAAGAGACACTCAGATATGATGTCTTGCCTCAATTGAAAACAGCCGGGATCTACCTGCTGGATTATTCGGAGCTTACTGCAAAACAAAAGGAAATAGCCGATAGTTATTTTGAAGAAGTCGTCTTTCCCGTCCTGACACCGCTGGCTTTTGACCCCGGTC
>CAZTMX010000017.1:3782-25282 GCA_964614855.1 uncultured Anaerolineaceae bacterium
ATTTCGAATCTTAGCCTCAACCTGGCAGTAGTGATACAAGACGAAAAAGGGCGCGAGTTTTTTGCCAGGATCAAAGTGCCCAATACCCTACCCAGGTTGATCCCACTCAAGAGATCATCGGGCAGCGTACGAAAAGACGGCACATCCCCCTCCACACACCATTTTGTCTGGCTGGAGCAGGTGATTGCAGCCAACCTGGATAAGCTTTTTCCAGGTATGACCATCATGGATAAGCATCCATTTCATGTAACACGTGATGCAGACAGCACCATCCAGGAACTAGAAGCTGACGACTTACTCGAAACTATGGAACAAAGTGTGCGCCAACGCCGCTTCGGCTCTGTGACACGAGTCACTGTCAACCATGCCATGCCAGCACCCATCCGCGATCTTTTAATTGAGAATTTGCAAATGGATCGCCGCAATGTCTATACCCTGGAAGGCCCGCGCGCCATCAGCAGTCTAATGAGCCTGCACAGCATCGATCGCTTCGACCTGAAAGATCCCCCTCTCAGGCAATCCATACCTGCTATTTTGCGAGCGGACCCACATGACACCCATCTCTTCGCAGCTATTCGTCGAGAAGACATCCTGCTTCATCACCCATACAATTCATTCAAACCTGTAGTGGATTTTCTCCGGCAAGCAGCCCGAGACCCGGATGTGCTGGCAATCAAGCAAACTCTTTACCGCGTAGGTAGAAATTCCCCTGTGGTGCAAGCACTGCTGGAGGCGCGCGAATACGGCAAGCAGGTAGCTGTGTTGGTAGAACTTAAGGCGCGCTTTGACGAGGAGAGCAACATCGGTTGGGCCAGGATGTTGGAAAAAGAAGGGGTGCATGTGATTTACGGGCTTTTAGGGTTAAAGACACACTCAAAAATCGCCTTGGTGGTGCGCAAGGAAGGGGAAAGCATCCGGCGATACATTCATATGGCGACGGGCAATTACAATGCCGTAACCGCTCAGCTATATGAAGACATTGGCATGTTTACCTGCGACCCGGACATAGGAGCAGATGCAACAGATCTATTCAATTACTTGACAGGGTATTCAGCCAAGAAGGAGTATCGCAAGCTGCTGGTCGCTCCGGTGAATTTGCGGCAGGGAATGGACGCCTTGATCGACCGAGAAATCGAGCACCAGAAGCAAACCGGGCAGGGGCACATGATTTTAAAGATGAATTCCCTGGTCGACCCCTTGATCATCCGAAAACTCTACCGCGCATCTCAAACCGGTGTGAAAGTTGACTTAATCGTTCGGGGGATGTGTTGCCTGCGCCCGGGCATCCCTGGGGTTAGCGAGAACATCCGTGTCGTCAGCCTTGTCGGTCGCTTTTTGGAACACAGCCGCGTTTATTATTTCCATAACGGTGGCGAGGAACAAATCTATCTCGGCAGCGCAGATCTGATGCCGCGCAATATCAACCACCGGGTGGAGGTGCTCTTCCCTGTCCAAGACCAGCGCATCATCCGCTATCTACGCGATGACGTCTTGCAAACCTACTTAATCGGAAATGTTAAGATACGTCAAATGAACCAGGACGGCAGTTATAATCGGGTACTGCCATCACCAGGTGAGCCACTGATCAACCCTCAGGAATGGTTAATCCACCACCACCTGCGGAAATAACAAGCAGCAGTAACAAACCCGAAAATACCCCCTCTGGAGGAATGATGAGCGAATTTCCGCTGTCAGATCATGTCATGGATGATTCTGACCTTGAACCATCTATTGCCGGCGAAGAAGAAACATCTCAGGCTGAACCCGCACCTCAGGATGATGCTGCCCTATCTGGGCCTGTTATTGGGTTATCTCCCGTAGAACAACATATTACAGAGCTTTCTTTGGTCCTTTTCGAACAGACAGAATCTTTACATGGTCTGGATTTAGAATGCCGTAAAGCGCTTGAAATCCTTGGTCCGCACCTCGAAGTCCAAATTCCACATGCCAGGAAGAAACCTTATCAAGCTGTGCTGAATTATTTAGCCTCTCAGACCGCCTTCAAATACCCACATGAGCTTGAGCCTGTAATCGCTGCCAGTCTGGCAATGTACCAAGGGAAGATTAAACCCGGGGAACTGGATCATTTTGAGATTTCGCCCATTCAACAACGCCAGATTCTCACCCTTGTCGCTTTATTGAAAATTGCTGCCGGGTTGAACGACTCCAGGAGCAACCAGACGATCATCCAGAAAGTAGAAATCAACCAAGGCGAAGTGTGGATCGAAGTCGACGGGCCGCAAGCAGTTTCAGACGCGGCAGTAGCACAGCACAAAACAACCCTGTGGAAGAAAATTGGATATCCAAGAATTGAGATTCTCGAGGCAAAAGAAGCCGCGCTGTGGCGTTTGCCGTACCCCGAGACTGCAGAGAAAGCCGGTATCTTGCCCACGGACAGTCTGGCAGAAGCCGGGCGAAAAGTCATGTGCTTCCAATTTGCCCAGATGCTGAAAAATGAACCTGGCACACGATTGGGTGAAGATATCGAGGCCTTACACGACATGCGCGTGGCAACCCGCCGCATGCGCGCCTCATTTGAAGTGTTCGAATCGGCTTTCGAACCAGGTGCACTCAAGCCGTATCTCAAGGGCTTGCGCGCCACCGGGCGTGCTCTTGGGGCTGTGCGAGACCTGGACGTTTTCATGGAAAAGGCAGGTATTTACCTGAAGACCCTGCCCGACGACCACCAACACGATCTGGATCTCCTGCTCAATGCCTGGCGAGAGCAGCGTGAAGCGGCTCGCGCCCAGATGTTGAGCTTCCTGGACAGCCAGGAATACCGCGAATTTAAGCGTAAATTCAATATTTTCTTAAATACCCCTGGTGCTGGCGCACGCCAACACCCCATGGAACAACCCACACCAACCCTTGTTTGTGAGCTGGCACCCGTATTGATCTACTCGCGCTGGGCTGAAGTACGCTCCTTTTCACCCTTTATGCGCGATGCAACAGTCGAGCAATTCCACGCCTTGAGAATCGAGTTCAAGAAATTCCGTTACACCGTAGAATATTTTCGTGAAGTTTTGGGCAAAAGTGCGGATGAGGTAATAGCCGATCTCAAGAAAGTGCAGGATCACCTGGGCGATCTCAATGATGCCCAAGTTGCCGGGTTGATATTAAGGGAATTTATCGATACCTGGGAGCCGCGCCAGGAGGCTTTACCAGTTCAAGAGCGGGTAAGCTTCGAGTCTCTTTTGCAGTACCTGACCAACCGCCATGCAGAAAAACACCAACTGATGCAATCGTTTAAGGACACGTGGATGTATATCAACCGTCCAGGTTTCCGGCGCTACCTGGCACAAGCTGTGGCAGTTTTATAACGGCGGTTCGCTCAGCAACACCCGGTCTGTGCCTCGGTGGATCTCCCAGGGATAGATGATATGGGCATCGGTGATGGCTGCGTAGTAATCTGGGCGCGCGGTTCCAAACAAATTGCGGTATGGGTTGAAATGCAAAACACATGTGAAGGGAATTCCACCTGCTGCTGCAACGCGGATTTTCACCGAGGTGATTGTCCTGCCTGATCCCCATACATCATCCACCACAAGCGTCTTCAACCCCCTGACCATGCGATCATCGGGAAATTGGATGAACTGCGGCCAGGCCATCAGCTTTGTTTTTTCCATCTCCATTTGGGCTGGGAAGTCTACTGCTGCCGTAAGGATATGTGTAACCCCCATGGCCTCAGCCAGCAAACCACCAGGGATCACCCCACCGCGAGTGATAATGACCATGGCTTTGAACTCTTCATCAAATTGCGGCATTAAATGGTCAATCAGGCGGTTGACATCATCCCAGGTAAGAACTTCGTTGCGTATCGGCTGCATGGGGCACTCCTATCAGAAATATACCCATATTATAGCAAATTTGGGGGATTTACTTCAATTTTCCATTCCGGGAAACTCCGCCCGCGCAGCAACTTCACCGGGTCCGGTCCAGCCAGGATAATTTGCCAGCGGGTATAGCCCGAAATACGCTCAAAAAAGCAAGGCGCCGGTCCAACCATCCTGGTTGCGCGCAGGTTTTCTTCTTCCATCCAACTTTTTAACCTGCCCGCCATCTCTATAGCAGCTCGCTCCACTTTCGCGGCATCCGTATGCTTGTATTCCATCCTGACCAGGCGCGTAAAGGGGGGATACCCCAACTTCTGGCGCGATGCCAGTTCCTTTTCATAAAAAGCCGTGTAATCATGTCTGGAAGCTGCCTGGATCACATAGTGTTCAGGTTGGAATGTCTGCATGATCACTTTGCCGCCCAGCGGGCTGCGACCGGCACGCCCTGCGACCTGGGTTAATATCTGAAATGCCCGCTCGTTGGTGCGGTAATCTGGCAGGCTGAGCCCGACATCTGCCAATACCACACCTACCAGTGTAACCAGGGGCAGGTCAAGGCCTTTTGCCAGCATTTGTGTACCCACCAGGATATCTGCACCACGTTGAGCAAATCGCTTGAGGATATCATCATGCGCTCCTTTTTTGCGCGTTGTCTCATGATCCCAGCGCAGCGTGCGTGCCTGGGGGAAGAGCTGGTTTACCTCTGTTTCCACCTTTTGGGTACCCGCGCCGTATTGCCGGATGCGTGTGCTGTTGCAGGCAGGGCATTTCTCCGGCATTCGCCGGTGGTAGCCGCAATAATGGCAGCGCAATTCTATTTGCGCTTCGTGATAGGTCAATGGAATATCACAATGCGGGCACTGTAATGTCTGCCCGCAATCCCTGCAAAACACATATGTTGCAGAACCGCGCCGGTTCAGGAACAAAATCGCTTGTTGTTCTTGCTCCAGGCAACTCTGCAGCGCCGCTTGTAATGGGCGGCTGAAGATAGACCGGTTGCCAGCCTGTAATTCTAGGCGCATATCAACCAGAGAGACCGGCGGTAGATCGATAGCATCCGCCTCGTTTTCCAGGTGCTGATAGCAGGAACCGGTTTGCTCCTGGGGCACAGACCATGTCTTCAGGCGTTCAAGCTGTTCCTGCACCGCTTTTCGATGCGCCAATATCCTGTTTGGCAGGTGTAAATACTGCCATAAGCCTTGCTGGCTGCGGTACATGCTAATGATATCCGGGGTTGCCGAACCCAGCAGGCAGGTGGCTTTGAGTTGGCGAGCATAAACAATGGCTGCTTCCCGCGCATGATAATGTGGTGAGGCCTCTGATTGATAATAGGAATCGTCGTGGCATTCATCAATCACAATCAACCCAATATTTTGGAAAGGAGTAAACAAAGCGCTGCGCGGCCCCACTACCACCTGGAACTCGCCTGCCCTTGCCCTGCGCCAGGTATCATATCGCTCCCCAACCGAGAGACCGGAATGGATCAGACCAACCTTGCCCGGAAAACGCGCAACAAAGCGGCGCACTGTCTGCGGAGTAAGCGCAATCTCAGGCACCAGGATTATTGCTTGCCGGCCATTCTGCAAGGATTCTTGAACAGCCTGTAAATATATCTCCGTCTTTCCAGAGCCAGTTACCCCATGCAAAAGGATCATGGGCTGGACAATCCCCGCCGCTGTTTGCTGCAGATTGTGCTGGACCTCTTGCCAGATTAAACGTTGATCGCTGGTTAGCTCAGGGATTTCCGGGGGTTGGTCCTCCAACGCAAGGATTGGGTCCCGCCAGACCTGTTCTTCACCCAGGGTCACAAGCCCACGATCTACAAGCATCTTAAGATCGGCTGCGTTTCCGCCGCTTTCATTATAAAGCCAGGAAACTTCAACGGGTTTCATCTGCTTGAGAAGGAGATCCAGCATCCCCTGGCGCCTTTGGCGCGCCTGGGCGCCAATCTTGCCCAGGCTGGGATAAGCCAGGGCTGCTTGCTGTGCCGTGCAGGCTGCGCGAACCGTGCGGACCATCTTGGGTTTGACCTTCGGCTGCGGCAGGACAGCTTCTCTGGTGATCAGGCCGCGGGTGATTAATGGTTTAAGTGCTGCCCGCCAGTTGGTGCGCGGCATCGAGCGGTCGATCTGCTGGCTGCGCAGTGGGCCGCGTTTATGCAGCAATTTCAACAACCGGGTTTGCACCACACTCAGACCAGCAGGAATATCGCCCAGGGGGGTGTAAAGCACATCCGCCTGCTGGTCGATACCCGGTGGAATCATCAACCCCAGGCAGGCCGGCAAAGGCGCCAGGCAGTCATGCGCCAGGCTGTGTGCTAGCGATATCTGCGCTTGTGTCACCACTGCCTCTTCGTCGACCAGCTCCAAAACCGGGCGTGTCTTCAGAACCTCTGGCTGTTCCACCTCTTTTAATACAATGCCCTGCACCGTACGCGATCCAAAGGGCACAAGCACAAGGTGCCCAATCCGCACCCGGCCTTCTAGCTCAGACGGCAAGTGGTAATGGAACACCTCCGATACCTGAGGTACATTGACAGCAATTTCGAGAAATGTAGGCATTGGGGAAAAAGGATCTACTGAGTGGATACGGCAGGCTCACTGGGCGGTGCTTCCATGCGGGAGAGAGAAACCCTGGCAATGCGCAAACCATCCATTTCATTCACTCTGACCCGCACGCCATCCCCTTCGACGGAATCGCCAACCCGCGCCATACGCCCAAGTTTGCCCAACACAAAGCCTGCAATGGTATCGTAATTGGGATCTTGCAGCTGTACACCGATTTGTTCGTTGACATCTTCGATCAATGAGAGACCATCGATCAGGACTGAGCCGTCCGCCAGGGTCTGAAATTCTGGCGCGTCTAAATCGAAGGGATCGCTTACCTCTCCCACAATTTCTTCCAGCAGATCCTCCAGGGTTACGATCCCGGCGGTGCCACCATATTCATCCATCACGATGGCAATATGCTGGCGGTTGGCACGGAAATGGGTCAGCAAAGCGCTTACAGAAACTGTTTCAGGCACAAATAATGGTTCCCTCGCAATACTCCGCGCGGTGATATTTTCCTGCTTTGGCGTGTGCATGGCATGCAGCAAGTCTTTAACATGCGCAATACCAACAATTTGATCAAGGCTTTCTTCGTAAACTGGAAATTTTGTATAGGTTGATTGGGTAACCAGGTCAATCATTTCCTGCAGCGGTGTATCTGCCTCTACACCGATAACTTCGGTACGCGGGATCATGACCTGGCGCACAACCATATCGCCAAAATCGAAAATTGCATGCAGCATTTCACTCTCTTCTGCTTCGACCACACCACCTTGTGCACTGGCAGTTACCAACATTTTTAATTCGTCTACAGAATGAACAAGACCATGCCCACTGGCGGGTTGGATGCCAATCAGGCGCAGCAGGGCATTCCCGGTGCCGTTTAGCGCCCAAATTGCCGGTTTGAAGATTTGTTCTACCCAAAGGGTCGGGCGTGCAACAATCAATGAAGTGTTCTCAGGATCTTGCAAAGCAATGGATTTCGGCGCGAGCTCTCCTACCACCACATGCATAAATGTGATGATCACAAAAGACAACCCTGCCGAGATGCTGTGTGAAAGTTCAGGGGATATGGCATTGGGAAATATTCCCAATATGGGATGGATCAGGTGAGAAAGGGCGGGTTCCCCCACCCAACCCAAAGCCAGGCTGGCTAAGGTGATCCCCAGTTGCGTGGCGGCAATCACACGATCCGGGTTCTCAATCGCTTTTTGCACAGCGTCTGCGCCGGCCTGGCCGCGCGCAACCAGCTCTGCAATCCGGGTACGCCGTACGCTGACCATCGAGAATTCTGCTGCCACAAAAAAGCCGTTGGCTAAAACCAACAGCACAATCGAAACCAAACCAATATAATCCATAAGGACAATCGAATCCATTGCTAAATCTTACTTTCCATAGTTAAAGGGATTTTATCGAAGAAATGCAGCAGCGGCATAACCGACAACTCTACCGTAATCTCCACTGACATCTCCTGAAGTGGCATACTTTAATATTTCCGCACGATTTGCCCCCAAGGTTTTCGCCGCCCACATCACGGCTGCCAGGGCGCCGCGCCCGCAGGCGAATCCTTTCCCTTGCTCTTCGATGCGTATGACGCCTGCTGGATCAAAGGCTTTAACCTGGTCAAGCAAAGCGCTGTCTAACTCGTTTGCCATTGATTGTGGGTAATAATGCGATAAATCGGTGCTGGCAACCAGCAGCGCAGACCGGCCAGCGAAGAAATCCTGGTCAGTCAACAAGCGCCCCAAGGCCAGCCCCAAACCGTGTGCCATGTGTGCGCTTTGCTCGCGTACCATAATAGGCAGCAATTTGTACGGAGCGCTCAGTACTCTTTGTAAAAAGGGTATCTGGATCTCAATCGAGTGTTCCACATCATGCGGGATTTTTCTCAGGTTTACCCCAAGCTGCTCAGCCAGGTAGGCATCCAGCAAATCAACAGCGTCCTGATCCACCGGGGCATCCCCAAGAGGGGTGGAATAGGCATCATGTACGCTGGTCATAAAAGAACCATAGTACGCCTGGTGCATGGGCGAGGCCACCACCACCAGGTCAGGTGAAAGACCGTGCAAGACCGCAAAGGCATAGCCGGCCACGGGGCCAGAATAAATATGACCGGCGTGTGGCGCCATAACAGCAACCACTTCACCATCCAATTTTTTAATTTCAGCCTGCTCCAGGTAGTGATCGACTTCGAGACCTAGTTTGTGCGCATTTCCCGGGTACCACTGCCCGGCCAATTGAGCCGGTCGAGAACCAGCTTTTGTTTCCATAACTTCCTTCCTTCACAATCCTACAATTAGATTTTAGCATAATATGATATACTTCTTGGCACAATCTAAACAAAAAGACCGTGAAGAGGACTAGTAAGCGCTGGATTTCCGGCACAGAGAGCGGGAACAGGTGAAAGCCCGCCCGGGTAACTGTACTGAATGGACCTTGGAGTCGCCAGGTGAACGCGGGCGCGCCCCGCCAGTAGCCTGCGCCGGAGACGCCACCGTTATCATGGTAGAAGGTATAAACGGTTCATCCGTCGTACCTGTTGAGGGAGTGAAGCTGGCTCATATTTCCCGTCGCATCACCGGCGGGTTTTATTTTTTAAAAGGAGTTGAAATGGCTACCATCAAAAAAGGACGTGTTTTTTCTGGGGCTCGCCCAACCGGAAGACAACACCTCGGAAATTACCTGGGCGCAATTAAAAATTATGTGGCGTTGCAAGAAGAATACGACTGCGTTTACTGCATTGTGGATGTGCATGCCCTGACCACCGTGGATACGACTGAAAACCTGGGCACGAATATCCAGGAAATGGCATTGGATTTCCTGGCTGCCGGGATCGACCCGCAAAAGAGTATCATATTTATCCAATCGCAGGTGCCTGAGGTGATGGAGCTGCACACCTATCTGTCCATGGTCACGCCGCTTGGTAAACTCACCGATCTACCCACATTCAAAGAAAAAGTGCGCCAACATCCAAACAATGTAAATTATGGGCTGGTCGGTTACCCGGTATTGATGACAGCCGATATCGTATTATATAAAGCCAACCTGGTTCCAGTGGGTGTGGACCAGGCGCCGCATATCGAGTTCAGCCGTGAAACTGTGCGTTCGTTCAATTACCGCTACAATACCAATGTGCTGATCGAACCGGATATGAAGGCGACAGAATATCCCAAGGTGATTGGTATCGATGGGCAGGCAAAGATGAGTAAAAGCCTGAATAATCATATCGAGCTTGCCTCCAGCCCGGCGGAGACGCAACAACGTGTGATGCAAATGGTCACCGACCCGCAGCGTGTTCGACGCTCCGATCCGGGCAACCCGGATGTGTGCAACGTCTTTTCCATGCACAAAATTTTCACACCCGCCGATGAGGTAGCATCGATCAATTTTGAATGCCGGCAAGCCGGGATAGGCTGTGTGCAATGCAAACAGAAACTGGCGCAAAATATCAATGCACACCTGGCGCCTTTCCGTGAAAGGCGCGCCGTACTGGAGCAGAAACCGGGCGAAGTGAAAGATATTCTGCAAGACGGTAAAGAGCGCGCCCGGGCGATCGCACGTCAAACCATGTCAGAGGTCAGAGCAGCAATTGGTCTGCCAGAAGTTGGTTAATTGGCAGACTGCAGGCAACCTCTGGAAAACTCGTGGTTGCCTGCTCTTCATCCGATAAGGAGCGGGTAATGCGGGTTGTTTTACAACGTGTTTCATCAGGCAGCGTTTCGGTTGAAGGACGAACGGTTGCCACGATCGGTGAGGGTGTCGTCGTCCTGCTGGGGATTGGCCCACAAGACGGCGAAGAACAACTCTCCTACCTGGTGGAGAAAATCGTAAATTTGCGCATTTTTGAAGATGACCAGGGAAAGATCAACCGCTCGCTGTTGGATGTAAGTGGAGAGGCTATCGTCGTCTCGCAATTCACGCTATATGCAGACACACGCAAAGGCAGGCGTCCTTCTTTTACCGATGCTGCGCCGCCCGAACTCGCCAGACCGCTGGTTGAGCAATTTGCCCAGGCTTTGCGGGCTCACGGGATCGCCACGCAAACCGGTGAATTCGGGGCGCATATGTTGGTCGAAATTGCTAACGATGGGCCTGTGACCATCTGGCTTGAGTGGTGACCGGTAGAACCGGGGGACCGCAGGTCAATCCGGGTATAATTCATCCATTGAGATCGACCCCTTATCCGTTTCAATCAAGGAGTATTTCCTATGAACGTGGCAATCGTCCTGCAGGCTTTCGTAAGCATAGTCTGGGTAATCGTTATCGGTTTGATCGTCATGGCTGTGATGCGCGCTTCGCGCGGGCTGAAAAACGGGGCCATCTCCACCATTATCCTGGTATTAGCTGTCGTAGCGGTCTTGTTGACCTCTGTCAGCGCTGGCCTGGTTTTTATCCAGCCTGAAGAACGCGGTGTGGTCATCTCAGCCGTCGCCCCAGATGGCTACCGCACGCAGGCTTTACAACCAGGGCTTAGATGGATCATCCCCTTTCTAGAGAATGTGGTGACCTACAAGATTTCCCGCCAGACCTACACCATGTCAATCGCACAATTGGAGGGCCAGTTAGCTGGAGACGACTCCATCACTGCGCGAACAGCTGATGGTCAGGAGGTCACGGTCGACGCCTCGGTGATTTATGCCGTAGACCCCGATCAGGTGGTAAAAGTGCATATAGAATGGCAGGATCGTTACGCAAACGAGTTGATCCGTCCATTATCGCGCGGGATTATTCGCGATGCCATCTCTCAATACGGTGTGGAAGAAGTGTACAGCAGCAAGCGGGTGGAGATGACCCAAATGATCAATGAAACGATGAGTGCAAAGCTGAAAGATAACGGCTTGCTGCTGATCGACTTCGTCTTGCGCAATATCACCTTCTCGCCAGAATATGCAGCCTCAGTCGAACAAAAGCAGATCGCCGAACAAACGGCCCAACAGGCGAAATTCGTGGTGGAGCAGCGTAAGCAGGAAGCTGAACAGGCCCGCCAGGTAGCGCAAGGGCAGGCAGATGCAGCGGTGATCAAAGCCCAGGGTGAAGCGGATGCCCGCTTGATCCAGGCAGACGCAGAAGCCACAGCGCTGCAAACAATTGCCCAATCGGTCGATGGAAACCCAGATTTGCTCAACTACCTGTATGTCCTGAAGATCAATCCAAATCTCCAGGTGATGATGGTACCGCAGAATGTACCTTATCTGCTGCCGTTTCCGCAAATAGGCCCGGCGCAGCCGTCCAGCGAGGAAAGCAGCACGGTATTGCCCACCTTGATCCCTACACCTGCCCCCACGGCTACACCCTAAGCGGAACTCTTCTCTATCGGAGAAAAAGGCAAGCAAGAATACACTATAGTTATCGGAGAATTTCACTGTTATGACTGATCACGAAACCCCTCGCGCTACAAGCGGACGTACCGTCCGGTTAACAAGCCTGTCCAGTTGCGCGGGTTGAGCATCCAAGCTAAACGCGGATGCGTTGTCGCAAGTTTTGCGACCCTTACAAGGCTTTTTTGCAGCTTCGGATTACCCCGACCTGCTGGTTGGCCTGGGTGATCCCGATGACGCCGCCGTATGGCGGCTGGATGACCAACGCGCCCTGATCGCCACCACCGATTTTTTCACTCCAGTGGTGGATGACCCCTACGACTACGGTTCTATTGCCGCGGCCAATGCGCTTTCCGATGTCTACGCCATGGGTGGTCGCCCCTTTATGGCGCTCAACATCGCCGCACTGCCGCCCGATTTGCCGGTTGAGCTTAGCTCAGAAATCCTGCGCGGCGGTGCAGAAAAAGTACGCCAGGCAGGTGCCGTATTAGCAGGAGGCCATACCATCCAGGACAAAGAGCCAAAATTCGGCCTGGTAGTTTTGGGTTTTATCGATCCCAAAAATATGATCACCAAAGGTGGGGCGCAGCCGGGAGACCGCCTGGTGCTGAGTAAGCCGGTGGGGTTCGGTGTGATTACTACAGCCTTGAAAGCTGACAAGGTTGAAATTCAAGACCTGGCAGACGCCGTGCATTGGATGGCGCAATTGAACAAGAACGCAGCCGAGCTGGCAAACCTGGCTGGTGTGCGAGGCGGTACGGATATTACCGGCTTCAGCCTGATCGGTCACAGCCTGGAAATCGCCAACGCTTCGCGGGTCGGGCTGCGTTTCTTCTATGAGCGTATCCCCTTTACCAGCGGCGCCCGGCGCTATGCCCAGGAGTGGATTTTCCCAGGCGGCGCATTTGATAACCGTATCGCCTACGGTTCACAGGTACACTTTGATCCTTCCATCGCAGAAACCGACCAGGTACTGTTATTTGATCCACAAACCAGCGGTGGTTTGCTTCTGGCTGTCCATCCGCACCGTTTGGAAGACATGCTGCAACGCGCCGCCCAGATGGGGCAACCGCTTTGGGAAATCGGCGAAGTCGTTTCGGGCTCAGGGATCGAAGTTCTTCCCTGAGTTGATTGCGCCAGTGGAACTTTTCCGCGACTAATCATATGCAAGGACCAGCACCCTTACCCCGCATCAGCAAGATTTTGTGGACAGACTATCCAGCCTTTCTCTTTACTGCCTTCGCAGTGGTCGTTTGGGTGGTGTACCTCTCCTGGGTGCCAGGCTGGCGCAAGGACGGACCGGTCATCAACCCCGAGCTCGCGCCTTTTGTACTGATCATTGCCCTGGCGCTCACCCTGTGGTGTGTGGGTGTCGTCATCTATCGTATCATCTTCATCCGCAGGATTTTCCGCGACGGCAGGCAGGTACGAGGCAAGATTACCGATTTCTACCTGCGCCGTGACCGCGGGAAAGTAACCTATACTTTCTTTTTCGACAATAACGAATATACTGCCGGCGCACCGGTCCACCGCAATAAGCAGACCATCGCCATCAAGAAAGGTGAGCGTGTGATTTTGGTGGTAGATCCGGTCTATCCGCAGCGAGCCTTGATCCGGGATCTTTACCTTGAACCCCACAGGTAAACGCTCCGAACTATCTTTCACCTCCAGGCGCTCTCCGCTTTATGCCCGCCGTGGGATCGTGGCTGCCTCGCAACCGCTAGCGGTAGCTGCCGGTCTGGAAATCCTCTCTCAAGGCGGCAATGCAGCAGATGCAGCAGTCGCGACTGCTGCCGCTCTGAATGTCACCGAACCCACCTCCACAGGCCTCGGTGGGGATTGCTTTTCCCTGTTTTACCATGCGGAGACCCGGCAGGTCTTTGCACTGAACGGCTCTGGGCGCTCCTCGGGAGGCATGTCATTAGAACGCTTGCAGCGAGAAGGCTATGACAAAGAGCTGCCGCCTTACCACGCATATACAGTGAATGTACCCGGCGCATGTGCAGGCTGGTGCGACCTGATCGAACGCTTTGGTCAATTGCCATTAACAAAAATCCTGGCCCCAGCCTTACGCCTCGCCGAACAAGGATTTCCGGTTGCGCCAATTACATCCCACTTCTGGGAGCTTGGCGCACAGCGGCAGCTTAAAACCGCCCCCGGCGGCGCAGAGCTGACCATCGATGGACGCGCACCCCGACCCGGAGAAATCTTCCGCAACCCAGGGCTGGTGCGCACCTTCCAGAAAATTGCACAGGACGGGAAAAATGGTTTTTACCAGGGTGAGATCGCACAGGCTATCGAAAGCGCCGTTCGCTCTGCAGGCGGCTGCCTGAGTGCTGCAGACCTGGCACAGCATACAAGCACCTGGGAAACCCCCATCCACACCAGCTATCGCGGTGTCAATATCTGGGAATGCCCGCCAAATGGCCAGGGGCTGGCTGCCCTATTAGCGCTGAACATCCTGGAAGGGTTTGACCTGACCAGGCAGCCAGCGCTTTCTGCCAGGCGGCTGCATCTCATGATCGAAAGCATGCGCCTGGCCTTTGCCGATACAAACTGGTATGTGGCAGACCCGGCCTTTTCACCTGCGCCCCTGCAAGAGCTTCTTTCAAAAGCCTACGCATCAGAACGGCGTAAGCTCATCCACCCCCAACGCGCCAGCATCGATCAAACCAGGGGCGCACCCGTTGCGGGGTCGGATACAGTGTACCTGAGCGTGGTAGATGAACAAGGTAATGCCTGCTCATTTATCAACAGCAACTACATGGGTTTCGGAACCGGGATTGTCCCCGCAGGCTGGGGGTTCAGCCTGCAAAACAGGGGGCACAATTTCAGCCTGCAGCCAGGTCACCCCAATGTGCTTGCCCCTGGCAAGCGACCCTATCACACGATCATCCCAGCCATGGCAACCCGTTCGACCGCCATAGACCTGAATGGGGCCCCGCAAGGCGAAGAACTCTTTGCTTGTTTTGGCGTGATGGGCGGCTTTATGCAGCCGCAAGGGCATGTTCAGGTGGTAGTAGCCCTGGTAGATGACTTGCTGGATCCGCAGGCAGCCTTGGACCGGCCCAGGTTCTGCCTGGATGCAATAGAAAATGGCGGGGTTGTGGCGCTGGAACAAGGCATCCACCCACTGGTGATGCGAAAATTAGCCGATATGGGGCACCGGATATCCCCTACAAGCGGTCACGCTCGCTCGCTATTTGGTCGTGGACAGGTGATCTTGAGAGAACCTCAAATGGGTGTGTTATGCGCAGGCAGCGACCCGCGCGCTGATGGTTGTGCAATGACCTGGTAAATGCTGCCAGGAAATTAAAAAGGCTGCCTGGATATTCATCCTAAGCAGCCTTTTTACTTCTTTCGCAATTATCGCTGAGAGTAATTATGCTGCCAGTACTTCCACATCAGGAAAGAATTGGTGCACTGTTCCAGCTACCCAACCCTGCAGGGTGCTGGGAGATAACGGGCACCCCAGGCATGCGCCGCCCAGCCTGACCTTTAACACTCTATTCTCAAAGGAGACTAATTCCACCGAACCGCCGTGGTAGTGCTCAATATAGGCGTTCAATTTTTGAATCAGCGCTTGCATTCGTTCTTCATCTGTAAAATTTATACCATTGCTCGTATCCATCCTACCTCCAACGATTCAAAAATATTTCCTTCTACCAATTATGATCTTACGACCGGTTTCTCCTCAGCCTGGAGCAACCCCTGTTCCAATAATGTTATCACATGATCATAAGTATTTCGTAAGCGTTCAGCAATCACCACTGCCAGGCGTTCCAACATCAGCGAACCTGTTTCCGGGTGTTTCTCACACAAATCGCGCAGATCTTGACCGCTGACTCGCAGCAGATGGCACTCATCCGTGCAAATCGCCGAAGAAGTGTAGGTTGGTTTACCTAATGCCGATGACCAACCTACAATCCCCTCTTGACGGACACGCGCCACGATAAGCTCCGGCCCGTCTTCTGGCTTGTAGCGTATAATGACCTCTCCATCGACCACCAGGTACAGGTATTCCGCTAAATCTCCCTGTTCAAAAATCACACTACCGGCTGGCTCATAAACAGATTGAAAAAGCGGTTTTACCAGCGCACTTTGTGATGGGGTGAAGTCATGGAAGAGAGTTAATTGATCAAACACTTCATCAGACATAAAATCCCTGCAATTGCTTGTCTAATCATTTTCCCCCGATTAATGCCCTGCTTCTAGTATCAAATGTCATATAACTGTCGACAAATATCACCATTGTAATTTGCATATTTCAGCCAATTGCATATGACATTTTGCTGCAGACAAAAATGCCCGCACTGGAGAATACTCCAGTGCGGGCTTAGAGGTTGCACTGCAGACAGAAGCTATTTATCCAGGTGGTTTCTAAAAGCCAGGGTTAACGCCGGTAGGAGCTCATACAAATCTCCCACCAGACCGTAGTGAGCCACTTGAAATACCGGCGCATTTGCATCCTTATTGACTGCTACGATCACCTTGCTGTTACGCATACCTGCAAGGTGCTGGATGGCGCCGGAAATCCCGCAGGCAATATACAAATCCGGGGCAACAATCTTACCAGTTTGACCTACCTGGTGGCTGTAGGAAATATACCCGGCATCCACGGCAGCACGGCTGGCGCCGACCGCCCCGCCCAGCACCTCCGCCAGGTCAGCGATTAGCTTGAAACCTTGCTGGGCGCGCCAGATTTCTGCCGCCTTTGCATCCAGGTTTGTGGGTGGTTTGAGCGCCGGGTTATTTGCCACCCCGCGCCCACCGGCAACAATCACGCTGGCTTCATCCAGGCTAACCCCCGCTTCCGCCTGGATGTACTTGCTGACTCTGGTAACGATATCCGCTTCCTGCTTCACCGGAGAGAGCAGCACCGCTTCGCCGCGCCGCCCCGTATCCATAGGGGGAGGCGCAAAAGCCCGGCTGCGGGTGGTTAGGATTTGCGGGTGTACATCGCTCACCACCTTTGCCAACACTTTCCCCCCGTAAACCGGGCGAGTAGCAATCAGGCTTCCATCCTGGAATTCCAAACCGGTGATGTCAGGAATCACCCCACAACCAAGATCTATTGCGGTCATTGCAGCCAACTCACGGCCCCGGCTGGTGGTTGGGAAAATCACATAAGCTGGCCCTTGTTCTTGAACCAGCCTGGTCACAAGCGCAGTATACGGCTCGGGACGGTAATCTGCCAGGCTGGCGTCATCACAATAATAAACTTGCTCCAGGCCGTACTGAAACGCCTGCTCAGCCGCGATCTTTGCCCCACTTCCTAATACTAGCCCCAGGATTTCTGCGCCTGATTGCTGTGCCAGGAGACCAGCAGCACCCAGCGCTTCCCATGAGGTAAAAAGTGCTTTACTTTGATATTGATCTATATAGACGAGTATCTTCTGGGTATCCATCAAAGCACCTTTTGTTGTAGAATTTTTTCTACCAGCGTTTCTGCGTTTTCCTGCGGGGTGTCCCCCTGGATGATCTCGCTGGCGACTTCACGCTGCACAGGGTTGGCAACCTGGCGCCGATGCACAACGGCTTTCAAGTCAGAAACCCCCAAATCTGCCAGGCTCCAAACCGGAATAACCGCCTTCGAAGCTTTGCGGATGCCCATAAACGATGGATAGCGCGGCTCGCCAATATCCTTGGAAACACTGATTACCACTGGCAGCCGGGCCTCCACTACCTGGCGCCCTTCTTCTACAGATCGCTCGACCTGGAGAACGCCGCTGCTGACCGGTTTAATCACCGAGACCAGGGAGAGCACCGGCCATCCCAACACCCTGGCAGTTTGGGCAGCGGTTACGCCCATATCGTCATCGATCGCCTGTTTACCAAAAAAGACCAGGTCAACCCCCCCGATTTTTCGCACGGCTGCAGCCAGTACACGCGCAACCACCTGGCTGTCAGCCTGCGCCAGGTCAGGATCGGATATTGATATTGCCTGGCTGCCAGAGTTCTCTAAGGACGCATTGGTTATTAATATACCCTGGCTGCAGCCCATTGCCAAGGCAGTCTTCAACGCCTCCCTGGCGCTCTCGCCGCCGGCGCTAACGGCAATAACCTCCCCACCCGCAGCTTCTTGCTGCTGCAAAGCCGCCTCTAGGGCAAATTCATCCCAGGGATTCAGCACCACGGGCGCATCCCCCCAGGTTACTTCTCCCGCTTCCGCCACCACCCTGGCAGCGCTGTCGGGTACTTGTTTGATACACACCACAATTTTCAAGTTTTCCTCCTGTTGTTTATACACGGGCAAACCGTTCGCGCCTGCAATATTTACTGCCACATCTCCGGGTCGTATGCCGGTAACTCGCAGCGCAGACGGGCATCCCCACGGTACTTCAGGGCGTACCCTGCCTGGATCAATTGGTGGATCTCGCTGGTGCCCTCGTAAATCACTGCACCCTTAGAATTACGCAGATAGCGTTCCACATCGTATTCATCGCTGTAGCCATATGCGCCGTGGATCTGCACTGCATCTGATGCGGCCTGGAATGAGGCATCCGTGGCATACCATTTTGCCAACGATGTCTCACGTGTGTTGCGCAAACCCTTGTTCTTCATCCAGCCGGCTCGTAGATAGAGCAAACGCGCAGCATCATAGGCTTGCACCATTTGAGCAATTTTTTGTTGAACAAGTTGGAACTTTCCGATTTCTCGCTCGAATGCATTTCGTTCATGAGCGTAACGCAGGCTGGCTTCCAGACAAGCGCGTATCAAACCCGTCGCTCCAGCCGCCACTGTGTAACGCCCGCCGTCCAGGCAGGACATAGCAATCTTGAAACCCTCTCCTTCCTCGCCGAGCCGGTTTTCCACCGGGATGCGCACATCTTGTAAAGCAATCCAACCAGTGGAGCCAGCCCGCACACCCAGCTTGCCGTGGATATCCCCGCTTGTCACGCCCTCCCGGTCTAGTTCCACGATGAACGCGGACAAGCCATCATGCGGATCGGGGGCATCCGGGTTGGTGCGTGCCACCCACAGGCAGTGATGCGCCTTGGTCGCCAGGGAAATCCACATTTTCTCGCCGTTGAGCACATACATGTCCCCTTCCCGGCGGGCGGTGCTGGTTATACCTGCCACATCCGAACCAGCCCCTGGCTCGGTCAGGCCAAAACAGGCAATCTTCTCTCCTTTTGCCTGTGGAACTAAAAAGCGCTGTTTTTGCTCCTCGCTCCCCCACTGTAATAGCCCCATACTGTTCAGACCCATGTGCACGGACATGACCACCCGCAGCGAGGTATCCACTGCTTCCAGTTCTTCGCATGCCAGCCCCAGGGAGATATAATCCATCCCCTGACCGCCGTAACATACAGGGATGCATATTCCCAGGATGCCAAGCTGGGCCATGCGCGGCAAGATGAACGAAGCCATCTCACCGTTGCGATCGCACTCTTTTATGACCGGCGCTACTTCACGCTCGGCGAACTCATGAACCATTTGCTGTACCATGCGCTGCTCTTCAGTCAGTGAAAATTCCATTTTCGCAAGTCTCCTGTGCAAAGTATCTTGGGGCGTGGTTTGAGGCCCTTCCTGCCTATCAATATGCTACAATAGCCAGTTGAAGCATTTTCCGCCAGAATGATAACATCCGCTGGCAAGGTTATGCAAGAGGTATGCATGAGGTCCTTTAGGTTTTTACATTTTCTCTTATTATTACTACTACTCGGCTCAGCATCCGCCTGCCAACCTCAGCCGCCAGAAGCTGCTGAGACGATTCCTGGTGAAATCCTTTTTTACGATGATTTCAGTAATATGGAAAGCGGCTGGAACCGTGTTGCAGCAGCCAGCGGCGAGAGCGATTATGCTGACGGTATGTACCGCATCCTGGTGAACGAGACCAACCTGGATATTTGGGCAAAACCGGGATTAACGCTGATGGATGCAGTGATTGAGGTGGACGCCATTAAAGTCGGCGGCGAACGGGACAACCATTTCGGCATTGTCTGCCGTGTGCTGGGGGCAAATAATTTTTACACCTTTATGATCAGCAGCGATGGCTTTTACGGCATCGGGAAAGTTAACGGTGCGGATTACAGCCTGATCGGCACGAGTGCCATGCAGCCTTCTGAAGCCGTATTTCAAGGGTCAGCCTTCAACCACTTGCGCGCCACATGTATTGGAGATACCCTGACCATGTATGTAAACAACCAAAAAGTAGCCCAGGTGCAGGATAGCGAGTACACCTTTGGCGATGTAGGTCTGATCGCCGGCTCATTTGAGCACCCGGGTGTCGATATTCGATTTGACAATTTCTCGGTACGCAAGCCATGAAGATTTTCCTGGACAGCATCGGCTGCCGGTTGAACCAGGCAGAGATCGAACAATATGCCAGGCGATTTCGCGCTGCCGGGCACACGCTTGCCGCGCGTGCCGCCGACGCAGACCTGGTGGTGATCAACACCTGCACGGTGACTGCCGAAGCCGCTGCCGATTCTCGCCAGAAAGCCCGCCAGGCAGCCCGCCTGGGCGCGGGTCAAATCGTCCTGACTGGCTGCTGGTCCACACTCCAGCCGGATGAAGCCTTGGCGTTACCCGGTGTGAGCAGCGTAGTGCCCAATGCAGCCAAAGATCAACTGGTGCAGGATGTGCTGGGTGCACCAGACTTCGATCTCGAACCGCTTGAGCGCGAACCGCTGCCCGGACCGCGCCTGCGCACGCGTGCTTTTATCAAAGCCCAGGACGGCTGCGATAACCGCTGTACCTTTTGCATCACCACCCTGGCGCGCGGCGAAGGGCGCAGTCGCCCGGCAGCAGAAATCCTGGCAGAGATTGCCTCAGCCAGCGGCGCCCAGGAAATTGTGCTCACCGGCGTCCACCTGGGCTCCTGGGGACACGAGGCTTCTCCCCGCCAGGTGCTGGGGAACCTGGTGCGTCAGGTTTTAGAACAATGTGATATTCCGCGCATCCGCCTGTCTTCCATTGAACCCTGGGACCTGGATGAGGCGTTCTTCTCGCTGTGGCAGAACCCCAGGCTGTGCCCGCAATTGCATCTACCGCTGCAATCCGGCAGCGCAGCCACGCTGCGGCGCATGGCGCGCAAGATCACCCCGGCTGCCTTTGCCAGCCTTGTGGCTGCAGCGCGGCGCGCCATCCCCGGTGTGGCTGTCACCACCGATATCATCACCGGCTTCCCAGGCGAAGATGAACAGGAATTTGCCGAAAGCCTGGAGTTCGTGCGAGAAATGGCGTTCGCCAGCGGGCATGTCTTCACCTACTCGGCGCGCCAGGGAACTGCAGCCGCACGCATGCCCGGTCAGGTGCCCCTGCCGGTGCGCAAGGATCGCAACCGCCAGATGCGCGCAGTCCTGGCAGAAAGCGCCCGGCATTACCAGCAAAGTTTCATGGGGCGCACACTGCCGGTTTTGTGGGAAAGCGCAGCGCGCCTGGGTCCGCAGGGCTGGGAAATGAGCGGGCTGACGGGGAATTACTTGCGTGTGCGCGCCCTGGCGCCGCAGCGCCTGTGGAACCAGATTACCCCTGTGTACCTGGAGCGGCTTGAAGAAAGCGGCTTTTTTGGTGTGATCCAGGATGATGGTAATTCGCATGCAGGATTGTAAAATATCAGAAGGATATCCAGAAAGCAGCGCAATGAGCGAGTGTATCTTTTGCCAAATCATCTCCGGGAAAAGCCCGGCAAAGATTTTATACCAGGATGACCAGGTAACCGCCTTTCGCGATATCCACCCCGCCGTCCCTATCCATATCCTGGTGGTGCCCAACAAACATATCTCCTCGGTAAACGAGATGACCCAAGAGGATGAAGCGCTGATTGGCAAGCTTTTTAGCGCGGCGCGCGA
>CAZTMX010000018.1:0-25262 GCA_964614855.1 uncultured Anaerolineaceae bacterium
CGGTAGAGGCCACAACCAGAAGCAAAAAATATACTTCTAGGATTATTAGGATCGAAAGCAAATTTCATCGAAACGTTTCCGGGTTGAAGGCCCCCCGTTTTATCTTGCCATGTTATTCCACCATCTATTGACTTTAAAACATTGGCACCTTCCAAAAACGAAGACAATAGAATGTTATTGTTGCCAGGGTGAACTGCTAAGGCAGCCAAACGAACACCATAGGGGCCGTTTGTCGTCCAAATATTATCACCTGCTCGGACATAATTGACAAAGATAAATAGAAACATAAAAACCGTCAAACCGGACAAAATTGTTTTGAGCGTTCTATTGATCACAGGAGCCTCTTTTCTTTGTCGCAATAATTGGCATTACATTTGAGCATTAAGTTAGTCCCAGCAGCCTTACTGCTTAGTTCCCAAACACATCATTCTCGCAGCAATTGCAGCATTTGCGCATGCACCGCGGCCGGTGCAGCCAGGATGGAGTGCGGCGGCTGCATGAAGCCCTGCCCACCGTGGATGTCACTGACCACCGCCCCGGCCTCGCGGGCAATAAGCGAGCCGGCGGCGATATCCCAGGCTTCCAAACTCAACTCCCAGTAGCCGTCGAAGCGCCCTGCTGCCACATAGCACAGATCCAGCGCCGCCGAGCCCAACCGGCGTACAGCCTGGGCGTTGAGCGAAAAGCGGGCAAAGTTCTCCAGGTTGGTGGACGAACTGGTGCGGATATCATAAGGGAAACCGGTCACCAGCAGGCTGCGGTCAAGCGTCTGCGTACTGGATACCCGCAGCGGCACGCCGTTGAGCCAGGCGCCCACCCCGGCCTCGGCGCTGAAGCACTCGTCGCGCATCGGATCATAGACGACACCCAGCCGTATCTCGTCCCCTTCCGCATAAGCGATCGCCACCGAAAAAATGGGCAGCCCGTGGGCAAAGTTGACCGTGCCGTCCAGCGGGTCGATATACCAGCGGCGCCCGTTGTGCCCGCTCACCCCGCCGCTTTCCTCCGCCACGACGGTATCCTGCGGGAAGCGGCGTTGGATCTCGCCCAGTAAAAAGGCTTCAGACTGGCGGTCGACCTCGGTGACCGGGTCAATAGCGCCTTTGTATATCACCTGGTGGTCGCGGCCAAAGCCGCTGCGCAGGATCACCCCCGCCTGGCGCGCCAGGATCTCGATATCAGTCAGTGTGGGTGTCGTTGTCAAATTGCAACTCCTCTACAGGCTTAACGTAAATGCAGATGGTGTGGGTGCGGCTTGCGGTCGATCTTTCACGCTCAGCGCTCGCCAAACGTTTCTGCCTGCAATTGTTCAAAATATTCCGCCATCACGCGGTGGCGGGCTTCAGCCAGGGCGCGCCCGGTGTTGGTGTACATGCGCTCTTTGAGCTTACGCAGCTTGAAAATGTATTCGTGGTAGGCGCTGTGCAGCTCGCCGAGCTGCAGCGGACCGCCGCCGAGGAAGCTCTCGGAGGGCTGGATGTAAGCCGGAAGACCGGCGTTGGCAGCATAGGCCACGGCGCGGGCTACACCGATCGCCCCGATAGCATCCAGCTTGTCAGCATCAAACAACACCTGCGCTTCCAGGGTCTGCGGCTGCTGGCTGTCATCGCGGAAGCGGTGGGCGCGTATGCAGTGCTGCGCCGCCCGGATATCCGCTTCGTCCCAGCCTTCGGCGCGCAGCACCTCCCCGGCAAATTCGGTGGCGCTTTCATGGTGGGAGAGGCGCGCCGGCTCGCTGTTCGCCGTGACGCTGCCAACTGGCGCATCGCCAGTCAGTGGATTGCCACCTGGCGCATCGGGTAACCCTGGGGCGCCGGGTTTCCCTGCGTCTGGCTGGGCAGGGTCTTGTGCGCCGCCCACATCATGCAGCAGCGCCGCCGCGCCCACGATGCGCGCATCAGCGCCTTCGGCGGCAGCGATGCGCAGGGCGGTGCGGTGGACACGCAGAATATGGTCAAACCCATGGACGGGGTCAGCAGCAGGGTACCAGGCACGCGCCTGTTCGATAGTAGGCAATTCTTCTATCCTCTTTTCCAGAAAAACCCGCTAGACCTCGTAAACAATGCCCTTCTTGATCACCGTGTGCACCAGGTTGGCGCCAAAGCGGTAGCCCAGGTGGCGGTAATCATTTACGGAGAGCACCAGCAGGTCGGCCTGCTTGCCGGACTCGATGGAGCCGATTTTATCTGCAAGCGAGACTGCCGCGGCCGCGTTGATGGTGGCGGCGGCAATCGCTTGCGCAGGCGTCAGGCGCATATAGCGGCAGGCCAGCGCCATGGCAAACTGCATATTTTCACACCAGGCGGTGCCGGGGTTGAGGTCGGTAGCCAGCGCCAGCAGCCCATTTTCAGACAGGATCTGGCGGGCGGGGGTGTATTCCTTCTCCGCCAGCCCAAAGGGGGTGCAGGGCAGCGCCACGGCGACCGTATTGCTGTGCGCCAGCGCCAGGATATCCTCCTGCGAGGTCTTAACCAGGTGGTCAGCGGAGACAGCGCCCAGCCCAGCCGCCAGTTTTGCGCCGCCCAGGTTATCGAATTCATCAGCATGGATCTTGAGCGGAAAACCCAGCGCCCTGGCCTTCGCCAGGATGCGGCGCGACTGCTCCAGCGTAAAAGCGCCGGTCTCGCAAAAGACATCCACAAAGGGCAGCGGCGCGGCGGGGGCATGCTGTCCCAGCCATGCCAGCAGCTCTGGCAGCATGCACTCGACGAGCAGATCAGTATATACGTCCGGGTCGTGCTTGTATTCGGGGGCGATGGCGTGGGCGCCCAGGTACGTGGGCACGATCTCCAACGGACCTTCCTCGCCCAGAGCCAGCAGCGCTTGCAGCATCAGCAGCTCGGTGTCTGCATCCAGCCCATAACCGGTTTTGACCTCGGCGGTGGTGGTGCCGTGGCGGAACATTTCCCACAGGCGCGGGCGCGTCTCCTCCGCCAGGCTCTCCGGCGTGCTGGCGCGGGTGGCGCGCACGGTGGAGAGGATACCGCCGCCAGCTGCCAGGATTTCCATATAGGTCTTGCCTTCCAAGCGCTGTTCAAATTCGCCGGCGCGGTCGCCGGCCCAGATGGCGTGGGTGTGCGGGTCGACAAAACCCGGCAGTACCACCTTGCCGCCGGCGTCCAGGGTTGGCTCATCCGGGTATGCCTGCAGCAGCTCGGCAGTCGTTCCTACGGCAGCAATTTTATCGTTGTGCACCAACACTGCACCGTCCGGGATGATCCCCAGGCGCCCCAGCTCGGCGCCGCGCTGCGGACCGCCTGCCAGGGTCAGCAATTGAGAAGCAGAATGGATCAGCATAGGCTCCCTCTCAGTTCATTCAAAGAGTATCCGCCTGCGGAAAACCAGCGGGATGGATGGATTATACCGCTAACCAACTGAGACCCATCACACGGGCGAAAAATCGGTACAGCAAATCCACGGTGTAGCCCCATCCAGGCTGACACTAATCATAAGGGAGGAAATCCCTGATGTGCTCCTATCCACCGCGAAAGCGGGCAGAACTTATACATCTCTTACAATGTTATTTGGACAATTTCGGTATAATTTTTCTATTGAATTGAACGGAGGAGCATGATGCAAACCACATTTCGTACCGAACAGGACTCGCTGGGCGAACTGGCGGTACCGCAGCAGACACTGTACGGCATCCAGACCCAGCGCGCTGTACAAAACTTCCCCATCTCAGGGCTAAAACCCTGGCGGGCATTTATCTGGTCGATGGGGCTGATCAAACTTGCTGCCGCCGAGGTTAACCGCGACCTGGGTCTGCTGGAGCCAGAGATCGCCAACGCGATCATCCAGGCGGCGCAGGAGGTGGTGGACGGTCGTTGGGATGAACAGTTTGTGGTCGATCCCTTCCAGGCGGGCGCCGGAACCAGCCACAACATGAACACAAACGAGGTGATTGCTAATCGCGCCACACAGCTTTTGGGCGGTGAGAGCGGGCAATACCGCGTGCACCCCAACGACCATGTCAATATGGCACAATCCACCAACGACACCATCCCCACCGCTATCCGCCTGGGCGCGCTGTGGCGGCTGGACGAGCTGGATGCGGCGGTGACAGGGCTGGCGGCGGCGTTGGAGCAAAAGGCGCTGGAATTCGAGGATGTGATTAAATCCGGGCGCACCCACTTGCAAGACGCAGTGCCGGTGAGGCTGGGTCAGGAGTTCGGTGCCTATGCCAAAGCGGTCAGCCGCGACGCTGAGCGCATTCGGCGCAGCGCACAGGGACTGCGGCGGCTGGGCATCGGCGGCACGGCAGCCGGCACCGGCTTGAACGCCCACCCGCAATACGCCGCCCGCATGGTACAGGCGCTCTCAGCACATACCGTTCTGGAGCTGTACCTTTCAGATAACCTGTTTGAGAGCATGCAGTCGATGGCAGATGCCGCCGATTTTTCCGCCGCACTGCGCACGCTGGCGATCACGCTAACACGCATCGCCAACGATTTCCGTCTGCTGGCCTCCGGCCCGTCCACCGGGCTGGATGAATTACACCTGCCCCCAGTCCAGCCAGGGTCTAGCATCATGCCGGGCAAGGTCAACCCGGTGCTGGCGGAAATGCTGAACATGGCCATGTTTCACGTACAGGGCTGCGACCTGACCATTTCGCTGGCTGCGCAGGCGGGGCAGCTGGAGCTGAACGTGATGATGCCTATCATCGCCCACAACCTGTTTGAAAGCATGCAGGTGATGATCGGGGCGGTTACCGCCTTTAGCGAAAAGTGCGTGCTGGGGCTACAGGCTAACCGCGTCAAAGCCGAGGGCTGGCTGGAACAAAACGCCATCCTGGTAACTGCGCTCAACCCGTTGATCGGCTACAGCGCCGGGGCGCAGCTAGTGAAGGAAGCGCTCAACAGCAAATGCACCATCCGCCAACTGGCGCTGGATAAGGCGCAGAGAGGCGAATTGATACGCCAATCCGACGGCAGCCCGGTGACTCCAGAGGAAATCGAGCGTGCGCTGGGGGATCTGCGCCGCCTGACCGAAGGAGGCATCTGGGCGGGTTAAGCCGCAGCTTTTACACATACTTTATGGATTTTCCGGGCATCGCGTCGTATCATTACAAAACCAGAACGTGCCTTCAGGTGTCTGATGAGTTAACAGGGGTGGGGTAACAATTATGGAACCCGCTTATGTCTTGGTAATCGAAGACGACGAGATCGTTGCACGGACAATTGAACGCAGCTTACGTGGGGAAGAATTTCGCGTTGTCCTGGCAAACAGCGGGGTGGAGGGGCTGAAGTCCGCCCGGCGGCGCCCGCCAGATATGGTCATCCTGGATATCATCATGCCCGGAATGGATGGTTATTCTGTTTGCAAAGAAATGCGCGCCGACCCCCTGCTGGCGGATACCCCAATTCTATTCCTGACAGCAAAAATCAAAGATGAAGACAAGATCGCCGGGTACAAGATCGGCGCCGATGATTACCTGTGCAAGCCTTTCAACATCGACGAGTTGATCCTGCGCCTGCGTGCCATCATGCGCCGCGCCCGCAGACCCGCAGGAGCGACTGCAGCAGGCGCGCCGAAAAACGGCGGGGGCCAGGCTGGGGCAGAAGCGGTAGACGGCATAGATGAGCAAAACGCACAGCAAGGTACACCGGTAGCTCAGCAAATCCAGGTAGGCAGTTATGTGCTGGATACGCGCACCTTTGAGTTGGAAACCCCTTCGCGCGGCAAAATCCAGCTTACCCCGGTGCAGTTTGAGCTGCTGCGCCACCTGATGCGCCACCAGGGCGAGATCTTCACCCCCGAGCGGCTGCTGGACGAAGTGTGGGATTATCCATCCGATACAGGCAGCCCGGACCTGGTGCGGGTGCACATCAAGAACCTGCGCGAACGGGTGGAGCCCGACCCGCGCACACCCAGGTTTATCCGCACCGTACCGGGCTACGGGTATATGGTGAGTGCGGAGAGCGAAGCGTAAGCTGGCTACTGAATATAAACAGCTAATTTTAATGGGTGGGTCAAGCAAGGGGTTTGTAAAAGTCATGGTACAAAAACGAAAATCCGCCAGGGAAATCCTGGCGGTTTCTTTTTTTGAGAGGCGACGACGGGATTTGAACCCGTGATCAGGGTTTTGCAGACCCTTGCCTTGCCACTTGGCCACGTCGCCATAATAAAAATGACCGATCGCAAACAGCCTGCTGCATTCAGCCATCTGCCATCAGCCATTTCCGATATCGAGAGCGGGCAACGAGACTCGAACTCGTGACCTTCTCCTTGGCAAGGAGACGTTCTACCAACTGAACTATGCCCGCGTATCCGACCTTTTCATAGGCCGGGAGTGCCGAGAGCCAGAATCGGACTGGCGACACCATGATTTTCAGTCATGTGCTCTACCAACTGAGCTATCTCGGCCTATGCCTTGTGGTTATTACCCAAAGCGCAAGTATTTTACCCACTTGTTTGGCGCTTGTCAAGCGCGGTTTGAGATTGTGGCGGCTATGATGTATAATCCTTATGGATTGTTTCAAGCGCGTCCAAATCTTTAGAGCGCTTTTACGGAACATCAGCAACTATCGCTAAGGAGCGTGAATGGAAATTACCTGGTACGGCCTATCCTGTTTTCGCCTGACCGAACGCGGGATGGCTACAATTGTCACTGACCCATACGATCATACCGTAGCCGGTTTTGAGCCGTTGAAACTGCGCGCCGATATTGTTACCATCAGCCATGATGCTCCGGGGCACAACTTTGCCCCAGCGGTGAAAGGCAAAGGCCTGGTGCTCACCGGCCCGGGCGAATATGAAATTGGCGGTGTCTTTATCACCGGTGTACAGACAAACGGCGTTACCAAAAAGAAAGAGAACGAACTGCGCAACACGCTGTATGTTTTTGATTATGACGGCGTCAACATCGCCCACCTGGGCGACCTGCAGCGCGTGCCCAGCCAGGCAGAAATTGAGGCGCTGGGGAATGTGCATGTAGCGCTGGTGCCGGTCGGCGGCGGCGGTGGGCTGAGCCCGGCGAAAGCCATTGAGGTCATCAGCCTGATCGAACCCGGCATTGTCATCCCCATGCATTACAGCACGCCGGGCATTGCCCTGGAGTTAAGCCCGGTAACCAAATTTCTTAAGGAAATGGGCATCCCCAACCTTGAGCCGGTACCATCGCTAAAAATTGCGCGCGGCAACCTGCCGGAAGAAACGCGCGTGGTGTTACTGGCGCAGCAAGGATCATAAGGGAAATTCGCGAGGAGCTTACCCTTGACTGTCAAACTCTTGATGACGTGGGATATTTTGCCTGGGCGTGAGCAGGAATATTTTGAGTTTGTCGTGCGCGATTTCGTCCCTGGTCTGCAGCGCATAGGTCTGGAGCCAAACGACGCCTGGTTCACCATGTACGGCACCAACCCGCAAATCATGGTCGCCGTGCAGGCGCCAGGTGTTCAAATGGTCGAGGATGTCATGGCTTCAAGCGATTGGAAAAACCTGACGCAAAGCCTGCTGGAATATGTGGAAAACTTCGAATTCAAAGTCGTGCCTGCGCGCAGCGGTTTCCAACTGTGAGTAGTACCGACCTGGCAGCCCCCCTGCTTGCCTGGTATGCCGAGACTGCCCGCAAGCTGCCCTGGCGCGGCTCCGCAGATCCTTACGCGGTCTGGGTATCGGAGATCATGCTGCAGCAGACACGGGTGGAAACCGTCATCCCCTACTATCAACGCTGGATGAAACAATTCCCAAACGTTGAAGCGCTTGCCCAGGCGACGCTGCAAGATGTGCTTTACGCCTGGGAGGGGCTGGGATATTACGGGCGCGCCCGCAATTTGCACAAGGCAGCGCAGCAAGTGCTGGCAGAATATCAAGGGGAAATCCCTGCCGAAGCGCGTTTATTACAGAAGCTGCCCGGCGTTGGGCGCTACAGCGCCGGCGCCATTGCATCTATAGCCTTTGGCGCCGATGAACCCGCCCTGGACGGCAACATCCGTCGGGTGCTGGCGCGCCTTTTTGATGTCAGCCAAGCCATTGGCATTCCAGAAACCGAGCACCGCTTCTGGCAGCTGGCAAAAGAGCACCTGCCCGCCGGAAAAGCCGGCGAATTCAACCAGGCGCTGATGGATCTGGGCGCCACCATTTGCCTGCCGCGCGCACCGAAATGCGACTGCTGCCCGTTGGCGCACCTTTGCCGGGCCAAAGCCCTGGGTGTGCAAGAGCAGCGCCCGCTCAAAGCCGCCCGGCCGCGCATCCCGCATTACACCGTCACTGCAGCCGTTATCTGGCAGGGCAACCAGGTGCTGATCACCCAGCGCCCCCCCGACGGTTTGCTGGGTGGGTTGTGGGAATTTCCCGGCGGCAAAATCCAGCCCGGCGAAGACCTGGCAGGCTGTTTGCAACGTGAAATACAGGAAGAACTGGAGGCTGGGATCGAAGTGCACGCGCAGATAGGCGTGTACAAACACGCCTACACTCACTTCAAGGTCACCTTACACGCCTTTCACTGCCGCCTGCAGGACGGCAGCACACCGCGAAAAGTCCAGGTGAATGACCTGCGCTGGGTCGAGACAGCCATGCTCAAGGACTTTCCAATGGGAAAGATTGACCGCCAGATATCTATCGCACTGCAAGCCCAGGCAAATCCATTTGCCAGCAGCACGATCATTGAGGAGCAAGGATGCTGATCATTGACGCCCACCAGGATTTGGCCTGGAACATATTGAGTTTTGGACGGGATTACACCCGCTCTGCAGCACAAACCAAGAGAATTGAGGCGGGAGGGTTGGCACCTCAGGTAACTGGCGATACCGTATTGGGCTGGCCAGATTACCAGCGCGGCCGGGTAGCCCTGGTCTTCGCCACTTTGTTTGCCGCCCCTGGGCACCGCCGCGAAGGCGCCTGGGAAAGCCAGATATATGCGGACGCCAACGAGGCGCACCGCCTGTACAGCCTCCAACTGGATGCCTATGAACGCCTGGTGGAGGACCATCCTCAGAAATTCCGCCTGGTGCACAGCTCATCGGATTTAGAAAGTGTGCTGCAACCCTGGCGTCAAGCGCCTGAACCATCCACCCTGGAACCCGGATCAGAAAGTACCCATATCCCCAGGCAAGACCCGCATGAAGCCGCTGAGCAAGAAGCTGTAAGCACTGCCAGCGGAAACCCAACCGGCCTGGTACTGCTGATGGAAGGTGCAGAAGGCGTTCGCCAGCCAGGGGAGCTTGAATGGTGGTGGCAGCGCGGTGTGCGCCTGATCGGCCCTGCCTGGGCGGGCACCCGTTTTTGCGGCGGCACCGGCGAACCCGGTCCGCTGACCAAAGAAGGCTACCAGCTTTTGGAAGGTATGGCAGATTTCGGTTTCACCCTGGATCTATCACACATGGACGAGGCCGCCGCACTGCAGGCTCTGGAGGTTTACCCGGCGCAAATTATCGCTTCCCACAGCAATGCTGTCGCCCCACTAAAGGCATCCGTGGAAAGCAACCGCTTTCTTTCTGACCGCGTGATCCGCGGGCTGTTGGAGCGCGATGGTGTAATCGGCATCGTGCTGCTCAACAGTTTCCTCAAGCACGGCTGGCGTAAAGGCGACCGCCGCCAAGAGGTTCCCTTGCAATTGGTGGTAGATCAGATCGATTATATCTGCCAGATGGCAGGGGATGCCCAGCATGTGGGCATCGGTACGGATTTTGACGGTGGGTTTGGGTTGCAATCCATCCCAGCTGGGATCGAATCCATCGCAGATTTGCGTAAAATCATCCCCATGCTGCAGGAAAAAGGGTATCCAGAGCAAGATATCGCGGCTATACTTGGGGAAAATTGGATCAGACGCTTACAGCGTGTGTTATAAATGGGATATGAACGAAAACGGTTCACGCACAAATTACCTGCTGTTTAGAATACGCACCGGTCTCATCATCCTGCTGCTCGGTCTGCTGCTCTTCCTCCTGGGTGTAAAACCGGGCTGGTTTGGCATGGACCGCAGCCCAATTGTGGGCTTTATCCAGATTACGGTGTTTCTGATCGGTCTGGGGTTGATCTGCATCGGCGGATACGCGGCGATCAATGCATTGTGGAACGGCAGTCAAAAAAATATTGCTGCGGATATCGGTTTTCGCCTGATCAGCACTGGCTATGTCATCAGCGTGACCTCAGGCCTGGCAGATGTCTTTGGCTTTGGCAACCAGCCGTCCCCCATGATCCCTTATTTTGGCCCCTGGCAGGCTACCGGGGTCATGCTGGGTGAGATCATCATCATGGTTGGCTTTATCCTGTTTCTCCCACCCTATGGGACATACAGGAAGCGATAAAGCCGGGTTGTGAATCGAAAGGGCTGTCCACTTTTCTGGGCAGCCCTTTTTCTTTTTATCAGCCGATCACTGCTAACATCTCTTCGTTGGTCTTCAACTTTACTTCTTCAAGCCCCAGGCGTGCAGCCTCCGCCTGTTCGAATTCTTCTAACTTGACGACATCTTCCTTACTCACCACACGTTTCCCAGTGTGCGCCAGCAGGCTGTTGAGCCTGTCCAGCGCCAGCGCATGCCCTTCCGTCACCGGCTGTGTTTCCAGGTACTGCAGCAGGGCTTTGGCGCCATTTTCGCCATCTTTACGCGCCACACCCACCAATCCACTGCTGGCTTCGCGCGACCAGCCCGCCACAAAGACCCCCTCCAAGGGTTTGCCGCTTTCAGGGTCAAAAGCCTCGTAGGAAAGACCCGCCACAGGGAAGCGCGGCTCAGGGTTCTTCACAAACTCATTCCACTCGACAGGCAGGCCAAAGCCTTCGTCCACGCGGTCGCCGATGCAAAAGATCACCGTATCCACATCCAGCACCCGGCGAGTGCCCAGGCCGCGCGCCTTGGTATCGCCGTCCTTGAGCACCAGGGTAGTATCTTCTACTTCCAGACCGCATACCATGCCGTTTTCATCTCCCAGGAGGCGGGTAGGAGAGGCCAGGAAGTCAAAGCGGAAGCGCGTCTTTGAAACAGGTTCCAGCGCTTTTGGCAGACCCGACAGGATAAATTCCTTTGCTGCCTGCACATCCTGACCGACAGCCTCCATCACCGGTCTTGTGCGTTCGATCTCCGCATCCAGGTCTTCCAGGTCCAGGTTGCGGGCAATCCCTTCCATCTCTTTTTTAGAGAATTTGACTTCCGCCGGACCGCGCCGCGCCACAGCCACCACTTCATCCACTTTCAGATCGCGGATCACCCAATGGGCGATATCCATCATCACATTACCCACCCCAATTATCGCAACCTTCTTCCCCACCCAGAATTCCTGGGTGGAGTAAGGGGGGAGCTTGTTGTAATGATAGACAATTGTCTTGGCGTGATAAACCCCCTTCAGGTCCTCGCCCGGCAGCCCCAGCCACTTGGTGCCCTGCGCACCCACAGTCACCATAGCCGCCTGAAAACCCAGGGAAAGCAGTTCGGACAGGGGGATATCGCCATCCTGCCCCACCGTTACATTGCCGTAATAATGAATATTAGGCAGCGCCAAAATCTGGCGAAATTGCTTACGCAGCCCATCTTTCATTTTGTATTTTTCATGATAAATCCCATACTCTGCCAGCCCACCCGGTTTGATATCGCGATTAAGCAATACCACTTCCAGCCCCTCAGACGCCAACTGCCTGGCTGCATATAAACCTGCCGGACCGGCTCCGATCACCACAACAGCATGCTTTTCCATCTTCTGCTCCATGTGAAGGTCCTCCGAAATATTTAGATGCGGGTACAGGATTTTTGTTTCATTATATCTGCAAGAAAATTAATTCACAAGCCAGTTTACACAAGGAAATTAATTTGATATTTTCCGCAAAAAACAGGCGGAGTATGCTATATTCATGCACAATCAGTTTTGCACCGGAGACATGCATGGAAAAAGAGATCACCAGGCTAACCTTGAGCAACGGCCTTTTCGTCTTGCTGAAGGAAATACACACTGCACCCCTCATCAGCCATTGGATCTGGTATCGAGTTGGCTCAAGAGATGAAATCCCCGGCACCACCGGCATCTCGCACTGGGTGGAACACATGCAGTTTAAAGGCACGCCACGCTACGCGCCCGGCGTTTTGGATAAAGCCATTTCGCGCAGCGGCGGCAGCTGGAATGCCTTTACCTACCTGGACTGGACGACCTATTACGAAACGCTGCCGGCGGATAAGATTGAGCTGGCCCTGCAGCTTGAAGCTGACCGCATGGTGAACAGCCTTTTCACACCTGAAGATGTGGAGTCTGAACGCACAGTGATCGTCTCGGAGCGCCAGGGAAGTGAAAACGAGCCTTTCTTTTTGCTCCAGGAAGAAGTCCAGGCGGCTGCCTTTCGCGTGCATACCTACCACCATGAAGTTATCGGTGATATGGCAGATCTGCAGGCAATGCAGCGCGACCAGATCTTTGAGCATTACCGCCGTTATTACCAGCCTGGCAATGCTGTCCTGGCAATTGCAGGTGATTTTGATACCGGGCAGATGCTGGAGATGGTGCAGCGGCACTATGAACCGATCCAACCTGGTGTGGCGCCTGTGCGCCCCAACCGCCCAGAACCTGGGCAGCGCGGCGAAAAGCGTGTGGTTGTGGAAGGCCCAGGCGAAACCACCTATTTGACCCTGGCTTACCATGCGCCTGCCGTACAGGATCGTGATTTTCTACCCCTGCTGGTTTTAGACAGCTTGCTTACAGGGCCAAGCAACCTCAACATGTTTGGTTCTGGCCTTTCAAACAGAACCTCGCGCCTGTACCAGGCTTTGGTCGAAAAGGAACTGGCAGTCAGCATCTCCGGCGGTATACAAACCACCATTGACCCTTTCCTCTACCCGATCACAGCCATCGTGCACCCTAAAAGCACTGTCGAGAAGCTTACCAGCGCCATTGAAGATGAAATCCACCGCCTGCAAGACGCCCCACCTGGGGCGGATGAGCTGCAAAAAGCGGTGAAGCAAGCCAGGGCATTGTTCGCTTACGGCAGCGAGCGCATCTCCAACCAGGCTTTCTGGTTGGGCAATGCGGAGATGTTCGATACATATCACTGGTTCCTCAGCTACCTGGACAGGCTGGCTGTCATCACGCCGGCGGATATCCAGGACGTGGCGCAGCGAACCTTGCGCTCGCAAAACCGCGTGCTCGGGGTTTATCTGCCCAATGGAGATGGAGAACCCACGTCATGACGCCTGCCTCACCGACACTTTCAATACATTCGCTACCCGGACCCAAAGACATTACCCGGGAGACCTTTGCCAACGGTATGGTTGTGCTGAGCAGGGCGAATTACAACAGCCCATCTGTGGTCATCACCGGTTACCTACCCGCAGGCGGTATTTACGATCCTCAAGACAAGCTCGGGCTCGCTAATTTCACCGCCACATCTTTGATGCGCGGCACACAGCAACAAGATTTTCACCAGATCTTTGACACCCTGGAATCCTGCGGCGCCAGCCTGGGTTTTGGTGGCGGGGTACATTCCATCGGCTTTAGCGGCAAAGCACTGGCTGAGGACCTGGATCTGCTGCTCAGCCTGTTTGCTCAGGCGCTGCGCCAGCCGGTTTTCCCAAACGACCAGGTGGAACGGTTGCGCGCCCAGGCGCTTACATCGCTGGCGATTATGGCGCAAGATACGGCACACATGGCTGCACTGACCTTTGACCAGCTTGTTTATGCCGGGCACCCTTACAGCCGGCCCGAAGAAGGTACGCCGCAAACGATCCAGGCTATCGACCAGACCGACCTGGTGGAATTCCACCGCCGGCATTACGGACCGCGCGGTCTGACCCTGGCAATCGTCGGGGCTGTAGACCCTAAGCAAGCTGTCGAAAAAACTGCACGTGTCCTGGGAGACTGGCAGAACCCGCTGCAGCCCCTGCCAGCCGTACTACCCGCCCTGACCAGGCTTGAGCAGCGCACCACCCGCCAGGTGTCCATCCCCGGCAAATCACAAGCCGACCTGTTGATCGGTGCGGCCGGACCAGCACGCGCTTCAATGGATTTCATGCCAGCCATGGTAGGCAACAACATCCTGGGGCAGTTCGGCATGATGGGCCGCATCGGCGGAGCGGTACGCGAACGAGCCGGGCTGGCCTATTACGCCGCGAGCCACCTGAGCGGCGGCACAGGCCCCGGTCCGTGGAGCGTGAGCGCAGGGGTCGACCCCGAGAATATTTCCAAGGTCATCGATTTGGTTATCGAAGAAATCCGGCGCTTTACCAGTGAACCGGTTTCTGCGGACGAGCTGGCGGACAGCAAATCGGATTTTATCGGTCACCTGCCGCTTTCTCTTGAATCGAATGCAGGCGTCGCCAGCGCCCTGATCAACCTGGAGCGTCACCAACTGGGGTTGGATTATTATTACCGCTACGCGGGGTTAATCAACGCTGTTTCTGCAGAGCAAATCATGGAAAGCGCACAACAATACCTGGACCCCGACCGGCTGGGAATTGCTGTCGCCGGCCCGTAAACAGCCATCACAAAAGGAGGCAGCACCGTGAGCCTGGCCACTGGCATAGATATGATCGAAATCGAGCGCCTGCGCAGCGCCATCCAACGCCATGGGGAAAGATTCCTGGGCAGGATATTCACCCCACTGGAACGCCAGCAGACGAATGAAAACCCGGCTTCCCTGGCAGGGCGTTTTGCCGCCAAGGAAGCTGCTGCCAAAGCCCTGGGAACCGGTATCGGCCCGGTGGCCTGGCAGGAAATCGAGATCCTGTATAGCCCCACCAGGCAGCCCGAAATCCACCTGCACGGAAACGCAGCCGAGCATGCCAAGGCATCCCGGTTGGAGCAGTGGGCTGTAAGCATCAGCCATACGCAAAAGGACGCCATCGCCGTTGTTGTAGCGATGAGCGCCGTTTTACAGGATTAACTGATTAGCGTTTTTACGCCTTAATTTTTGAGGTTGAGCGGTTGCGTTCTCTGAGCGCCTGGATTACCGCTGGCAGCACCGAAATAAAGATGATTGCCAGCACAACCAGGGAGAAATTATCCTGTACAAAGGGCAGGGTGCCAAAGAAGTAACCGCCAAAGGTAAACAGCGCAACCCAAAGCAGCCCACCGAAAATATTATAGGAAATAAATTTTCCGTAGCTCATGGCGCCCACCCCAGCGACAAAGGGGGCAAAGGTGCGCACGATGGGTACAAAACGAGCCAGGATGATGGTCATACCGCCGTAGCGCTCGTAAAATTCATGAGTACGATCAAGATATTCTTTTTTGAGAAAACGGATCTCACCGCTGAATGCTTTTGGACCGATATAGTGACCGATCCAATAATTCACAGTATCGCCCAGGATGGCAGCCGCACTCAATAAAAAGAAAAGAAAGGTGATATTCAACGCCGAGCCCACGGCTGGAGAGGCGAATGTGCCAGCGGCAAATAGCAGCGAATCACCTGGCAGGAAAGGCGTAATCACCAACCCGGTTTCAATGAAGATAATGGTAAAAAGCAAGGCATAGGTCCAAGCACCGTAATTTTGGATGACAACACTTAGATGATCGTCAAGATGTAAGAAAAGATCAATCAGAAACTGTAACAACTCCATAAATACTCCCGGAGAACAAGGATAAGCCGTTATTTTACCTCAATCCGACTCAAGGCTGCAGATTTGATTCGTTTCGCTGCGAATACTCCTTTACTGAATTTGCCAGCTTGTGGTTCGCCCCAAATAATGTGGCAAAGGCAATCGCAGCCAGGGACCCCAGGACAAACGGGGTATAAAAAGCGATCTGCGATACAAAAGCCAGCCCTGGCGGAGGCACGGCCATCATTGCCAGGCTGGAAAATAACGAAACCATGGTCATGCCGTTCCACAAACCATGAACAATCACCGCCACAGCATAAATCCCCAACAGACGCAAGACTTTCTTCTCCTGCCATGCCCCCACCAATGCCCAACCGATAATGGCGCAGGTAAAGATGTGGATAGCTGTGGTGCCCAAACGCGCAAGGACAGCAAAAGCCCAATTCTCGCCGCTGCTTGCCAACAGCAAGCTCTCAAACAAGGCATATCCTGCCCCGCTGATTGCTCCGGCGGCAAAGCCCGCTGCCGGCGTCATCTTACGTCCCAGCAGCAGCCAAACGCCAATAGGTTTGAAGATTTCTTCGATCACCGGCACAACCAGGGCAGCAAAAAACACGGCAATCGCAAAAACTGCGGGTGTCTGCACATAAGGTAACACAAGCTGCAGCATCTCATCTGGAGCCACAGGCTCGGCAGCCATGCGTTCTGCCAGGGCTTGTAAATCACTCACCAACTGCGGCTGGGTTGCCAGCCACAAGCCTGCCAGGATTAACAATGCAACCAGCGCGATGATTTCGGCTGTCATGATCAGAGCTGGTCCCAGCACCAAACCGCTGGCAAATACCCCCCAGCGCCGCTGCATAGAACCTACGGGCAGCCGGCGCACGGTTAAAGTGACCAGCCATAAGACAGGCGCGCCTATCGCCAGGATGTGAAAAAACGGCAGCAACAGCCATGCCAGCTGTGAACCGGCTGCAATATCGCCCAACCAGAGAGCCAAAGCAAACAGGATCAGCAGCAAGTTGGGGTTGAGCCTGGTTACCTGGACATCAACCCTTTCCGGCTGCACACCCTGCAATCGACGCAGCGAAAAAACAGCAGAAGGGATCACCAGGCAGCCTGCGAAAAAGCTGACCGCAGCCAGGATAAAAATGGACACAGACAGGCTGAAGTCCATATCCATCTGCTGCGCTTGCAGCAACCCAATGGCTGCCAGCACAAAGGCAACCCCCCAGGCGGTGAGCACAGCCAGGGTGCTGAATACAAGCTGGAGGACCGTATTACTCTTCTTCGATGATGACATTCAGGATCAAATCTCCAGCTGGCAAATCCATGGATTGAGATGGGTCGCGCGGGGTCAGGTTTTCAACCACGTCCATACCTGCAACCACGCGGCCGAAGATCGTATACCCGCCGTCCAGGTTCGGCGCAGGCGCGTAGGTAATAAAAAACTGGCTGCCATTTGAATCTGGTCCTGAATTCGCCATCGCCAAAAGACCCGCCTGGTCAAACTTGTGTTCAGGAGATATCTCGTTGCTAAAGGCATAGCCTGGACCACCGTAACCGGTACCGCTGGGATCGCCTGCCTGGGCAACAAAGCCTGGGATCACCCGGTGGAAGGTCACCCCATCAAACCACCCGGCGCGAGCCAGGAAGATAAAGCTGTTTACTGCCGTTGGGGCTGTATCAGCAAAAAGCTCCAGGCGGACATCGCCTTTTTCTGTCTTCAAAGTGGCAAAGTATGTGCTGCCCTGTTTCAAGGTCATCGGAGGACATTCAGTGAACTGTCGTTCCTCCATGGAAAGCACATCAACCACTGCTTTAAAGCTTGCATAATCCAGCTGACCGCTATATTGCCGGTCGTTGATGAAGAAGAAAGGTGTGCCCGGCATGCCAATCGCAGCGTTGTGCTCGTAAGCATTTTTGACCAGACCCACTACGGCTTCACTGTTCATATCGCTCTCGAACTGCTGCTGGTCAATGCCCAATCCCGCAGCCTGGTCGCTCACCCAGGTTTGGAACTGTTCCGGAGACAATGGGTTCCACTCTGCACTGCGGTCAAAAAGAAGATCGTGCATCTGCCAGAATTTACCTTGCACACCAGCAGCTTCTGCAGCCTGCGCAGCCAGACGGGCTTTGTCATGGATATTTAATGGAAAATGACGATACACAACCCGCAGCTGCCCGGGAAACTCATCCAGCAGTTGTTCCAACTCAGGTGCAACACTGGCACAGGTGGGACACTCGAAATCGCTGTACACCAAAAAAGTAACATATGCGTCAGGATCACCCCGGACCCAATCTGCATCGCTCACAGGGGGGATCAACGCTTGCTGGGTGGGGTTTGGGGTAGGTGAGCGAGGGTCCACCGTACAAGACGCCGCCTGTACGGCTTGGGGTTGCGGCTGGGTAGCAAGAACCGTTTCTTGCACGGCTGTCTCTGCCGGCGCAGCCTGGTTTGGGATCGCGGTTGCGTTGCTGGTTTCTTCAGCAGGCACCGCACAGGCACTGAGCAGCAAGGTAAAAAGCGCAAGAAGGATGATTATTCTTTGTGTCATGTTTATATTCTCCCGTCGGACCATGGCAGGCTCACCTGGCGGAAATTTCCCGCAGGAACCCGCACAATGCATTCCATTTTACCAGCGAACCATCTGCTGCAGGTTAGCTGCTAATTAAGGGTGAGAATGGACTGGCAACAACTTAGATCCCCGCTGGAGGCTGTAGCTCAGCACTTTGCACTGCCTGTTGTAATTGCTCTAAGGAAACCATCCAGGAAATGCGGTTTAGAAATTCTGCCAGCGATGCGCTCTGGGCGCGCAGCGCCCGCACTGCTGTACCCACCGGGTCCTCGCTAGCGCCAGCCGCGCCGCCTGGGGTATCTGCATAGGCGCCGTGAAAGGCAAAATACGCCTGGTTCAGTTTGCGCAGGTTCCGGTAGCCATTTTCCCAGAAGATAACCCGGCGAGCCTCCATATACGCTTCCGCCTCTTCAATCTTGCCTTGAGCCAACAATTCATCCACGTGCACTCGCGTGCGGTTCATCTCCTTGCGAAAATCAAACTCAGGCTCTTCGGTTTCTTCCAGAGAGGGCTGCCCTCCCTCGGGTTGCGGTTTTTCTTCTGGCGGGACCAGTTCCGGGTAATAGCGCTTTAGCACAGCCAACCCAATTTCTTTGCCTGCCATGGAAGCGGCGGTTTCATTCATCGTCCGCAATTCAGGGCTGGTCAGGTAATTCATCCCCAAGGGCCGCAGTGTCAGGAAATTATGGATCCATTCATGCGCCACAACTTCGCTCAGCCAATCCAGGCTGCTGGTCTGCTGGACCATGGTGGGATAGGCGCCAATCCCGCCCACCTCCACCACCAGCGAGGAAACATCCAGTGCTGCATCAACCTGCTGCTCAAGCCTGAAGCGCTCGTCCACAGGGATATCGGGGATGAGGGAAATATCCTCATCCTGGCGGATGACATGGCGCGGGCTGACGATCAGGGCTAAAGGCAAGGGCGTGGTATGGTATAGGACCGGGGGGATGGTTTGACCGGCAAAGGACAGACCCAGCTCATCCACTACAGTGGAAATCTGGTCTTGCAGCACCGCCTCAGCCACAGGTGCAATCTGTTTGCGAACGGTATGCAATTCTTCCAGGGTAGCTCGCAGCTCTTTGGATGCAGCATCCGGATCTAGGATGGTAGGGTCGGCGTATATCAAATCCAGCTCATATTCCGCCCGCTGGATGCGCGCCACCAGGTTCAAGTATTCCAGGGTAACCTGCCTGCGCCTCTCCGTTGGTAGAAAACTGCTGGTATTCAAGGCGAATTCCGACCATTTCACTTGCAGGGCATCGATTGTCCAGCTTATAAAATCGAACTCGATATTGCGAGTAAACCTGCGCAGGCGCGCGGTCGTGTCGCCGGGCATCGAATTGCTGCTCGACAGGAAAAGCGCCGCAACAAGCAAAACCAACCCCAGGCGCATTCTCTTGAAGAAATAAAGTAAGTTTCGCATTGATTTCGATTGTAACATGCTGATATCAGAGGAAGATAAGCGTGAGATCAAATCCGGCTTAAACATACTGGTTTGAAGGAGTGGATGATCATGCTATAATTTCTTTAAAGTCTCACACATCAGCGTAAAAAAACAACGATCAAAAGAGCGCTCATTAAGGAGAACCATGAATTTTTTAATCACAGGAGCAGCTGGTTTCCTGGGCTCAAATCTGGCAAATCACCTGGTACGCGAGGGGCACCAGGTGCGCGGCCTGGATGATCTATCCACAGGCAGCCCAGAAGTCTTATCACCGGATGTGCTTTTTACTCGCGGTGATGTAAACGACCGCCCCAGGCTTTGGACACTGCTGCAGGATGTCGACTGCGTGTACCACCTGGCTGCCCGGGTATCTGTGCCCGAATCGGTGCTTTACCCGCGCGAATACAATGCCACAAATGTCGGCGGAACGGTCAGCCTGATGGAAGCGATGCGGGATGTGGGTGTGCGCCGGGTTGTGTTCATTTCCTCCGGCGCGGTGTACGGCGATAAGGGTGAACAACCGCTCAATGAAAAGGCTGCTCCAAACCCTCGCTCGCCGTATGCGGTTTCAAAACTGGCAGCAGAATATTACGTGCGATCAATTGGGGATTTGTGGAAGATCGATACCGTAAGCCTGAGGGTCTTCAACGCCTACGGACCCGGGCAGCACATGCCGGCATCCCACGCCCCGGTGATCCCCAGTTTTCTGCGCCAGGCGCTGCGCGGCGGCACCATTGTGATGCATGGGGACGGCTTACAAACCAGGGATTATGTCTTTGTGGACGACGTGGTCAGTGCTATGATCTCCGCAGCAACCGCGCCGTCCATCGATGGTCAGGTGATAAACATCGGCAGCGGGATCGAAACCAGTGTACTTGACCTGATCAAGATGATCATGGAAGCAACAGGTGTAAAAACCGAGGCTATCGCCAACCCGCGCACCGACCCGGGTGCATCACGCATGCGTGCGGATATCAGGCTGGCCAAAGAAAAATTGGGATATATGCCGCGCTTCTTGCTCAGCGAGGGGCTGCGCCTGACCCTGGATCGCGATCCCCGTTTCAGGCGCGAAACTGCGGCGCGCAGCCTTTCATCCTGATTAACAACTTTTTGAAAATTTCTGAGCCATGCCCACAAGATCACCACAAGGAAAATCAGCAGGCTCAAAAAGGAGATTTGTATGTCTGTAAGTGCTGTGGTTGGATTGCAATGGGGGGATGAGGCCAAAGGCAAATTTGTAGATTTATTGGCTGGCAGCGCAGATATCGTCGCTCGCTACAACGGCGGCGATAACGCTGGTCACACAGTCGTCAACGATTATGGGACCTTTAAGCTGCGCCTGACGCCAAATGGCTTGCTCAACCCCAAAACTATTTGTGTAATCGGCCCCGGGGTGGTTGTCAACCTGGAGACACTCATCGCAGAAGGTGAAATGTTCAAAAGTAGCGGGCTGGATCTGACGGACAGGCTGTGGATCTCGCCCCGCTGTCATGTGGTCATGCCCTATCATCCGCTGATTGAAGGCGTCTTTGAGCAGGTCAAAGGCGCGGCGCGCACCGGTACCACCCGTCGTGGAATGGGACCGGTTTTTGCGGATAAGGTCAGCTATAACGGCATTCGCCTGTACGACCTGGCGCAACCCGAGAAGTTTCGCCAGAAACTGCACATCCAACTTGCGCTAAAGAACCCCATCTTACAGGCATTCGGGCAGCCAACCCTGGATTTTGACCAGGTGTACAATGAAAAGCTGGAGCAATATGCCCGGTTGAGCCGCTATGTACGTGAGCCGTACGGGTTGCTCGTACAGACGCTGAAGAACCACGGTGAAATTTTATTAGAAGGCGCCCAGGGCGCACTGCTGGACAATAACTGGGGCACTTATCCGTACTGCACAGCTTCCATTACGCTCTCCGGCGGTGCATACGCCGGATTGGGGCTGCCGCCAAACAGCCTGGAGCACGTGATCGGCATCACCAAGGCATACACAACGCGCGTCGGCGCCGGACCCATGCCGACAGAGCTCACAGACGAGGTAGGAAAAGTCCTGTTGGAAGAAGGCGCTGAGTACGGCACGGTTACCCACCGCCCGCGGCGCTGCGGCTGGTTTGATGCGGAACTGGTGCGTTTTACCAGCCATATCAACGGCGCAACCGAAATCGCCCTGACAAAGCTGGACGTGCTGGATCACCTGCCCAACCTGCGCATTTGCATTGGCTACCGCCACCCTGCATCGCCCGAAAAGCTCAGCCAGTACTGGGAAGGCGATTCGGATTGGCTGGCAGCCTGCGAGCCAGTCTATATCGAGATGGAGGGCTGGCAGCAAGAAACAAAAGAACTCCGCAACTTTGACCAGTTGCCTCCCCTGGCACAGGCTTATGTCAAAAAGATCGAAGAATTGGTTGCGGTACCGGTGCGTTTTGTCTCAGTAGGGCCCGAGCGCGAAGCGACCATCCGGGTTTATTAAAAGCAACATCCCGCCGGCAAGAACTCCACCCGGCGGGATGTTTTATTTAACCAGCATCAATCTAGCGCTGCAAGGATCCCCTGGGCGAATGATCTCGCTCTGGCAGGCGCATCGCCAAGGTGCCCACTGGCATCCATGAGTTCTTGCAGTCTGCCGGCATCCAGAAAACGCAGCAGCTCGCCATCCTGCACCACCAGTTCTTTGAGCGGATTTGGCCCTCCCGCTTGTACAGCGCTCCAGGCTGCCAGCGCATGCTCGCGCAGCAGCTCATGCATCTGCTGCCGGTCTGCACCTGCCTTGCCCAATGCCATCAAGACACGCTCTACCGCAGCAAAGGGTCCGTAAATCTCAAAATTACGTTGGATAGCGGTTTTGTGTACCACCAGCCCTTTGATAATGCGGCTGGCTGTGATCAGCAATTCATCGCTGAGTAAAAAGGCTTCCGGCAGCAGGCTGCGCCGGTTTGCTGAATCATCCAGGGTGCGCTCCAGCAGGCTGTGTGCAGCGTCATCCCAGGCCAGGCGCGGTAGTTGTGCCAGGGCACGCCCCAGGGAATCGATTTTCTCGGCATTGATCGGGTTGCGCTTGAAAGGCATAGCCGATGAACCTACCTGTTTTTTTCCAAAGGGCTCGCTCAATTCGCCAACAGGTGGGGATTGCAAAAAACGAAAATCAAAAGCCATTTTGTATAACGAACCGCCCAGACCCGCCAGTGCACCGATCACCTGGTAATCTTGTTTGCGCGGGTATACCTGCGAGGTGATCTGGAAAAATGGCAGCTCCAGCTTTTGCGACAGGCTGCTTTCAAAGCGCGGCAGATTTTCCAAGCCGATCAACTCCGCATAAGCCGCGCCTGTGCCTACCGCACCGCGGAAACCCTTGCCGCGCAGGTTCTGGCGTACCTCCTGCAGCGCCTGCCAGTCCATCAAGAGGTCCTGGGCATATAGAGACAGGCGGTAACCCAGGGTGGACGGCTCAGCTGGTTGGAGATGGGTAAACGCCATCAACGGCAGAGCGGCATACTGCTGGATGCTATCTGCAAACTGGCGAAGCAAATCCGCTAGCTTTTGTAATACCATGTCCAGGGATTGGCGCACACGTAAAACATCTGCATTGTCTTCGATATCCATCGAAGTTGCGCCCAGGTGCAGCACACCCCCGCCAATCGCCGCTTGCTCGGCATAGGCCTTCAACTCCGCCATCAAATCGTGATGGATCTCGGCCTCGATCTCCAGAGCACGCGCTACATCCACCTGCTCCTGGTGGGCACGCAGATCATCAAGCTGTTCTGCCCGCACTAGGCCAAACTCTGCCTGGGTTTCGGCCAAGGCGACCCACAATTTACGCCAGGTGCGGCGCTTATATTTTTCGCTCCATACCTGGCGCATGGGCTGGCTGCCGTAGCGCCAGGTGAAAGGGGATAGATAAGTTTCGTAATCCATGGACATCTCCTGTGATTGGATTATACGCCAGCAGGTCTTCAGGGACAAGTTGCCAGGAAACATAATATCAAGTTGTCTGGTCAACCTTTGTGGGTTGTGTTACAATCCAGCACGTTGGATTGATCTTTGCACTTTCCCTTTTCGCCGCAACCCCTTTTGTTGGCATAAATCACTACCCCTTTGGAAAAAGAATATCCATACTCATGGTCTTTTGGTTCCAGGAGATAATGATTTGTTTGGAAAAAAATATATTAATTGAATATACCTATGGAAGAAAAAATATACCGCTATGTCATCCGCCCAATCGGGTGTAATGATCCACGCTCAGCCAGTTACCTGGCTGATGCACATGCATTAGGATTGCATAATATCCTGGCTCTGGAGTGCCAGGACCTGTATTTCACACAAGGGCAAGCCAGCGCCGCTGATATTCAGCGTGTGGCAGAAGAGCTTCTCAGCGACCCCATTACGCAGCGTGCGCAATGGGGTCCTGTCTTAATTCCCCAAAATGAGCGCACTGCTGTTCAGGAAAATGTTCATATCATCGAAGTCGCCTTGCGCCCGGGCGTGACCGATCCTGTAGCAGAGCAAATTATGCGCGCCGCAAAAGTGATCGGGGTCCTGGGTCTTGAGAAAGCCTCATCCGGTCTGCGCTTTTTGATCCAAGGGGATTTAGCCATAGAAGACCTGCACCTGCTTACCCAGCGTTTGCTGGCGAACAATGTCATTCAACGCTACACCCTCGGTGAAATTGAGCCTGTCTTCCCAGAAAAAGCCCAGGCTTCCGGCGCAATAGAAACCATCACGTTGCGCGGGCTTTCTCCTGAGGCGCTGCTCGTCGCATCCAACGAACGCCGGGCTGCACTTGACTTACAGGAAATGCAGGCTGTCCAGGCATACTTTCAAAACGAAGGCCGCGATCCTACAGATGTGGAATTTGAGACCATCGCCCAAACCTGGAGCGAGCACTGCGTGCACAAAACCTTCAGGGCGCGCATCACAGTACAAGATCCAACCGGCGCAACAGGCGAAACCGTCATTTCAAACCTGTTGAACACATACATAAAAGCCGCCACCACCCAGATTGGCGCGCCCTGGGTGCTCTCCTCTTTTGTTGACAACGCTGGGATCATCGATTTTGATCAGGATTTCGAAGTTTCGTTTAAGGTAGAGACCCACAACCACCCTTCTGCCATTGAACCCTTTGGCGGCGCCAACACCGGGGTGGGGGGCGTGATCCGCGATGTGTTGGGGGTTTCCGCTAAACCGATCGCTGCCACCGATGTATTGTGCTTCGGACCGGCTGATCTGCCCCTGGACCAGCTTCCAGCCGGTATACTGCATCCTCGCCGCATCCGCTCGGGTGTTGTGGCGGGCGTGCAGGATTATGGCAATAAAATCGGCATTCCTACGGTCAGCGGCGCCGTTTTGTACGATCCTGGCTATACAGCGAACCCTCTGGTATTCTGTGGTTGTATCGGTCTGGCGCCAAAAAACAGCCACCCCAGCGCACTGCAACCCGGTGACCGTGTCATCCTGCTCGGTGGGCGTACAGGGCGGGATGGGCTGCGAGGGGCGACGTTTTCTTCCATGACCATGGATGGGCAAACCGGCGAGGTCTCCGGTGCAGCAGTTCAAATCGGCGATCCGATCACCGAAAAGGGTTTGATAGAAGTCATCCGTCGTGCCAGGGATTTGAAACTTTACAGCGCCATCACCGACTGCGGTGCGGGCGGGCTTTCTTCGGCTGTCGGGGAAATGGGCAGTCTATCTGGGGCCGATGTGGACCTGGCGCATGCAAGGCTGAAATACCCGGGACTGGCCCCGTGGGAAATCTGGCTTTCTGAAGCACAGGAACGCATGGTTTTATCC
>CAZTMX010000019.1:0-4511 GCA_964614855.1 uncultured Anaerolineaceae bacterium
AAACGGATATTCCAGTTCCTGCGCCAGTGCCTTTCCTAAGGTGCTCTTGCCGGAGCCGGATGGGCCGCAAAGGAAAACCCATTCCCCCACGGTCTTTTTTCCCATACCCTGACCACCTTCCAGGCTCATTTCCCCTCCTGCTCTGGCCAGAATACCGTATCTTCTCCGCTTAAATGCAGGTCTGGCAGGCGTGCCCGGCGCAAGGCAGCCAGCCTGGGCAGGATTTCTTCCAGCGAGTCGCCGCCCAGCTTTTCGAGCAAGGCATCCGCCAGCACAAACGCGATCATGGCTTCTAATACGGGCACGGCGCGCGGCACCGGGCAGAAATCCGAGCGCTCATAGGCTGTGAGGGTCTCAAAACCGCCCGCCAGATCCACCGTGGATTGCGGGGTGAGTGTTGAGGCGATGGGTTTCATCGCCGCGCGCAGCAGCAGCGGCTCGCCGGTGGTGATGCCTCCTTCCAGCCCGCCGCAGCGGTTACTGCTGCGTATCAGCGTTTCGCCATCCAGGTGGATGGCATCCTGCACCTGGGTGCCGGTCAGGCGGGTGTTTTCAAAAGCCGGGCCGATTTCCACGCCCTTAACAGCCTGCACGCTGAGCACAGCTGCACCCAGGCGCGCTTCCAGCCGCCGGTCCCACTGCACGTGTGAACCCAGCCCGGGCGGCAACCCCAGGGCGAGCACTTCGATCACCCCGCCCAGGGTGTCTTTCTCCTGCATCACCCGCTGGATGCGCGCTCGCATAGCTGCGGCAGCTTGCGGGTCCGGGCAGCGCAGCTCGTTTTGCTCCGCCAGGACGGCGCGCTGCTCCAATGGAATTCCATCCAGAGCCGCACCCACTTCGCCAATTGAAGCTACATACCCTCCAACCGCCACCCCGCACTGTGCCAGAAACTGCTTGCACACTGCTCCTACTGCCACACGCGCCGCGGTCTCGCGCGCAGAAGCGCGCTCCAGCGCAGGGCGTAAATCCGGGTAGCCGTATTTGATCGCCCCCGCCAGATCCACGTGACCCGGGCGCGGCGCAGTCATCGCCTGCACAGGTCGGGCGCGCCATTTTTCATGATCTTTGTTGTCCAGCTTGAAGGCTAACGGTGCGCCTGTGGTGACCCCTGCCATTACGCCTGAAAGAAGCTGGGCGCGATCCTGCTCGATCTTCATGCGCGGTCCGGCCCCGTAGCCTTGCTGGCGGCGCGCCAGCTCAGCCTGTAATTGGTTCATATCCAATTTAATACCAGCAGGCAGGCAGTCCAGGATAGCGACCAAAGCCGGTCCGTGGCTTTCGCCAGCGGTAAGAAAACGCAGGCTCATGGTTTGCTCCAGTCTAAGCAGATCGCGTCTAGCACGGCGCGTTCAATCAGACGCATTTGTTGCTCCAATCTTCAGGGAATGCGACAGGCGCGGTGCGATCAATTAGCCCCATCGTTTCCTCCACTCTCCCAGACGCCCCACGGCTTCGTGCAGGCGCGCTTCCGGCGCGGTGATGGAGATGCGCACAAAGCCCTCCCCACCCGGACCAAAAACCGTGCCGGGTGTCAGGCTGACCTGCGCCTGGTCCAGCAAGGCCGTCGCAAAGGACAGGCTGTCATATCCCTGCGGGACAGGGCACCAGACATACAGCGAGGCTTGCGGCTCCTGCACCTGAAACCCCAACGCCCTCAATCCAGCCACCAGGATATCCCGCCGCTGGCGATAAACCTGGTTGCGAGCCGCCACCCACTCCTGGTCGCCAGCCAGGGCAGCCACGGCAGCCTCCAGGATGGGGCGGAAGTGGCCGCTATCGGTATTGGTTTTCAGAGTAAATAAAGTCTTGATCACCTGGGCGTTCCCAGCCAGCACCCCCACACGCCAGCCGGCCATGTTGTGCGACTTAGACAATGTGTTGAACTCCACCGCCACTTCATTTGCTCCTGGAATGCTCAGCAGGCTGGGTGCAGGCACGCCGTCAAAGGTCACACGAGCATAGGCTGCGTCGTGCACCAGCAGCAGGTCGTGCTGATGGGCAAATTCGACCGCCTGGGCAAAGAATTCGAGTGTGGCGACTGCAGCGGTGGGGTTATTCGGATAGTTCAGCCACAGCAGGCGAGCGCGTCGTAAAATATCTGACGGGACGGCAGATAGATCCGGCAAGTAACTCTTCTCCGGGAGCAGGGGCAAGTAAACCGGCTCTGCGCCTGCAAAAAGCGCGCCGCGGGTATAGCTGATATAGCCGGGGTCGGGGATCAAGGCGACATCCCCAGGTCCTAAGAATGCCTGGGAGAGGTTGAAAATGCCCTCCTTGGAACCCAGCAAAGGCAGGATTTCGCTTTCGGGGTCCAGAGCAACCTGGTGCACATGGCGGTAAGAATCTGCCCAGGCCTGGCGCAGTGCGGCTGTACCGCGATGCGGCTGGTAGCTGTGGGTATCCGGTCGAGCCGCACTCTCCGCCAGTGCCTGGATGATATGCGGGGCGGGCGGTAAGTCGGGCGAGCCTTCGTCCAGGCGGATAACATCCAACCCTGCCTGGTTCATGGCGGCGATCTTTGCACCCAGACCGGCAAAGAAATGAGCGCTCAGGTGACGCATACGCCCTGCAGGTTGCATGACGGCTCCTGATAGCCCTGGGACGGCAGCAGAAGCCGCGTCAATTGGCGCTCCTTTGTGCCTTTCGCCAGCGGTCGAATCTGACTGGATGGGAGTACTTGCATGGTTTTCAGCTTTGGTTGGCGATAGGTTCTTTTTTGAGGGATTCATAGTGAATGGCCTGTGAACACCAATAGCCTTTCATTACAAGATAAATTCAGCTACTGCCTGGAGCATCGGTTCTCGCAAGACGGTAAAACCCGTCCACATCTCCAGCGCCAGGGCTGCCTGTTCGACCAGCATACCAATGCCGTTGCGCACGGGCAAGCCCTGCTCTAAAGCGCGCTGCAGCAAGGTTGTGCATGGGGGATTATAAACCAGATCGTACACCAGGGTATCCGCAGGCAATGGGAATTCGCCAGGCCAGGCGCAGCTTTCAGGATAGGGAGCCATTCCCAGGGGCGTGGTATTGACCAGCAAAGATACGTGCGCCTGTGCAGATGAGCCAGCGGATACACCTCTCCCCTGTGCGCCTTGCTGCGCAGCAACATTCGTTTTACTATACGCAGCCAGAGATACTAAGTTTAGCATAATCGCCTCGACCGGATATGCTGGATTGAAGCCGTTCAGCTGCTTTGCCAACCCTTCTGCCTGTTCCAACCTGCGTGCTGCCAGGGTGATCTGCCAGCCGTCCTTGCTCAGCGCATAAGCCACAGCTCTGGCTGAACCGCCCGCCCCCAAAAGTAAGGCGCGTTTATCTGGGTTTTGAGAAAGATCTTCCTTCCAGTGGTACAAATCCGCCAGGAACCCGGGTGCATCGGTATTAGCGCCGATCAGCTGCCCTCCGCGGAAAATGATGGTATTGACAGCCCCGATGGCCCTGGCTTCGGGGGTCAGGTTGTCTAGCAAAGGCATCACGCTTTGTTTGTGCGGGATGGTGATATTGAGCCCGTGCAGCCTGTTCTTTGGCAGCTGCTCTAACAATTCCAGCATGCCAGCATCAAAATCCTCACCCGGCGCGAGCGGGTACAGGCTGTATTCTCCCGGCAAGCCCAGTGCGTCCATGGCGGCCGTGTGCAGGCGGGGTGAAAGGCTGTGCGAAAGTGGGTAACCCACCAATCCAAAGCGGTACATGGCTGCCTCAGCCTCTTGTCTGGCGCTGCAGGCTCGCCCCAAGCGCCTGCAACAAGGTAGCAAATTCCGGAAACGATTCGCCGATGATCTCCGCACCCAACACGCGCACTGGCGCCTGCGCAACCAGTCCTGCCAGCGCCAGCGACATGGCCAGGCGGTGATCGCCGTGCGGATCAACCTCCCCACCTTGAAACGGCTGCCCGCCGTGGATTTCGAAACCATCCGGGTGCTCGATCACCTGCACCCCAAGCTTTCGCAGCTCACCACACAGGGCGCTGATGCGGTCGGATTCTTTCAGGCGCAGCTCGGCTGCGTCTTGCACCAGGGTCGTGCCCTGTGCACAGGCTGCAGCCACGGCAAAAGCCGGGAATTCATCGATCATACGCACCACCAGGTCGCCGCTCACCTGCCCGCCGTGCAGGAGGCTGGCGCGCACGGCCAGATCGCCAGCAGGCTCACCGGATCGCTGGCTTTGATGAGTGATTACAATATCAGCACCCATACTGCGCAGCGCATCCAACAAACCAGTGCGCGTCGGGTTGAGCCCTACATTGCGCAAGACGACATGAGAGCCAGGTGTGATCAAGGCCGCCACGATGAGGAAAGCTGCAGCTGAAAAATCACCCGGCAGGATACCCTGCAGCGGATGCAGACCCGCAGCCGGCGCAGGCCAAACCGTTGTCAGGTAATCTTGCGCCTCAACGCCTGTTTCCACGCGTACCCCCATGGAGCGCAGCTCCTCAACGCCTGTTTCCACGCGTACCCCCATGGAGCGCAGCTCCTCAACGCCTGTTTCCACGCGTACCCCCATGGAGC
>CAZTMX010000019.1:4611-24645 GCA_964614855.1 uncultured Anaerolineaceae bacterium
CTGTTTCCACGCGTACCCCCATGGAGCGCAGCTCCTCAACGCCTGTTTCCACGCGCACCCCCATGGAGCGCAGCTCCTCAACGCCTGTTTCCACGCGTACCCCCATGGAGCGCAGCATTCGCTCGCTGTGATCCCGTGATGGTCCCGGCTCATGGATCACCACCGATCCCTCTGCGGCCAGGGCAGCCAGCATCAGGCAGGATTTGACCTGGGCGCTGGCAACCGGCAGAAAATGCTCCACAGCTTTCAGGGGCAGCTGTGATGGATTCAAGGTGAGCGGGGCGCAACCATTTTCGCTGCGAATATCTACGCCCATTTGTTGCAGCGGTTCGACAATCCGCCCCATCGGGCGGCGCCGCAACCCCGCAGAGCCGTCCAACACGGCTGGCGCAGACCAGGCAGCCAGGGCACCGGCGAGCAGGCGCAAGGTGGTGGCAGAATTGCCGCAATCGATCTCCACCGGTTGGTCAGACTGCCAGCCTTTAGAACCACCTAAACCAATACCGTGGATAGTACAGGTCGTTCCCAAAAGCTCCCAACGCACACCCAGGGCGGTCAGAGCACCCAGCATAGCCTGTGTCACTCCCGAGACCAATAAATTCTCAATTCGGGAAATTCCCACAGCCATAGCCGCAAACAGGATCGCCCGGTGCGAGAGCGATTTGTCCCCAGGGAGATCTGGACAACCTGCCTGTCCGCTTTCACCTATCAGCGGTTTGCCAGGCGAAACTACCATGACTGAATTCTTCACAAAATTTTGCTCGTCTTGGGTCATGATTTCTCCACACTGGAATTTCGGATGATTTGCGTGTAACGCTGGGCGCCTTCCTGCAAAAAGGTCATCAAGCTGGCTTCGTCGCCACTTTCAAGCAAGGCGATCAACTGGTCCAGGCGTTCCCGGTAGGCCAGCAGACCGGGCAGCAGGTTCTCCTTGTTTGTCGCTATTATATCTAACATCATCGGACCGGGTGTGGGCGCCAGGCGGGCAGCGCTGCGAAAACCAGAACCCACCAAAGGTGCTGCCTCAGGATCGGTGCCCGCGGCTAATAGATTAGATGCCAGGTAAGGCAGGTGGCTGACTGCCGCCGCCCAACGATCGTGGGTGGCTGCATCCAGCCAGAGCGGGCGGGCAGCCACGGTGATGGCCAACTCGGCCGCCCATTTTTTTGCAGTGTCAGAAGTGCGCTCCAGTGGGGTGAAGGCAAAGCTGGCGTCGCGGAACAAACCCGCTTCGGCATTTTCCAAACCGCCGTTTTCTTTTCCGCACATGGGATGCCCTCCCAGAACATCAAACCGCAGCGGCAGTGACTGCATGGCAGCCATGATCTCCACCTTGGTCGACCCCAGGTCCAACACCAGTGCCCGCCCAGGATGCAGACCAGGTATTTCGCCAATCAAGTGAATAATCGTGCGCACCGGAACAGCCAGGATGATGACATCTGCCAGCGGCAGGAGCTCAGCTGGTTCACAGGAAGCCAGTTCAACAATCTTTTTTTGCTGCGCCAATCGAACTGCCTGCGGGTCGCGATCGATCCCGTAGATGGCGGCCACCTGGCCGCGTAAAGCCAGCGCCAGCGAGCCTCCCATCAAGCCCAAACCCCAAACCACTACTTTGCTGTGGGAAAAAAATGACTCCATTGTGCCTTTTCCTGGCTGGCTAATTTCCCGCCGTTTTTGCGGGTTTCACCGGTACAGGTGCGATTTTTCGCCCAACGGCTTCGGCGATCGCCTTCACCTGGTTTACCAGTTCGACAAATCGTTCAGGTTTTAGCGACTGCCCGCCGTCTGAGAAGGCCTCATCCGGTTTTGGGTGCACTTCAACAATCAATCCGTCCGCTCCAGCAGCAATACCCGCCCGGGCGACAGCGGTGACATATTTCCAGTTCCCGGTACTGTGACTGGGGTCGAACATCACGGGCAGGTGGGTGAACTCCTTGAGCACCGGAACGGCGTTGATATCGGTGGTGTTGCGCGTCGAAGTCTCGAATGTGCGTATGCCGCGCTCGCAAAGCATGACACGCTGGTTGCCGTGCGAGAGGATATACTCCGCAGCCATCAGCAACTCTTCCACGGTTGCCATCATCCCGCGTTTCAGCAGCACCGACTGCTGGCTTTCACCCACTGCATTCAACAAGCCAAAATTCTGCATATTGCGAGCGCCCACCTGGAGCACATCTACATAGCGAGTAAGCAAGGGGATCTGTTCTTCGCGCATGACTTCAGTTACGATGGGCATACCGGTCAGCTCGCGCGCCTCCGCCAGCATCTCGAGACCTGCTTCCCCTAAGCCCTGAAAGGCATAGGGCGAAGTGCGCGGTTTGTATACGCCGCCGCGCAGGGCGTGGGCGCCGGCTTCACGCACAGCCTGTGCAATCTCCAAAAGCTGGCTGCGGCTTTCAACCGAACACGGACCAGCAATCAGCACAATTTCATCCCCGCCGACCTTGACCCCATCCAGAGGAAAGACCGAGTCTTCTGCCTTGAATTCACGTGAGGCCAACTTATAAGGACGGGTAATGGGAAGCACGCGGTCAACGCCTGAGAGATGCATGAAAAGCTCCTTTTGGACGGGTCTGCCATCGCCAATTGCACCGATAATGGTGCGCTCTGTTCCGGTCGATATGTGCGCCCGCAGTCCAAAGGATTCCACTCGCTCGATCACCCCACTGATCTCTTTTTGACTGGCATCGGTTTTCATAATGATCATCATAATGTTTTTCTCCTCCAGGTTAATTTTTTGAACTTAACGTTTTAGATCAGGGCGCAAGCGTACGGCTTCACCCATATAGACATGCTGGATTTCACTGGCTGGCAGCCCGGTATTCCAGTGGATCAACACCCGTATCACGCGCGCCAGGGAGCCCGGCACCGGGATCTCCTGGGCGTCCATCAAGGGTACCTGTGTCCAACCCAGCTGGCGCGCGGCTTGGGCAGGGAAAACCGAACACAGATCGGGCGTGAGGGTGAAGAAGGCACTGGCAATCTCCTGCGGATCGAGCTGTGGGTTGACCCGCTGGATTTCAACCAGCAAATCCCTGGTCGCTTGTAAGATTTCCTGCGGTTGGTCCTGCTCGACCGTAATAGCGCCGCGTATCCCTCGTATGTGCATCCAAACCTCCAAAAATGCAAAAACGCGAGACCGTTGGTCTCGCGTTTTGGGTGTCAGAATTTGCCTACTCCCGCTTAAGCGCCGCCAACGGCATCCGTTTTCCGGAGACCGTAAAAATAATAAGCAAAATAGAAGCGGGTAGTGTGTAAGTGGTTCATAAGGTTACAATGGCAAGAGTTTATCTTAGCGCACAGGATCCGTCAAGGGGTAAAAGGTGGCATTTTTTGTCATAAATCTTCTCACACCAGTGTCACTTCCACATCCAGCGTCTGGCCCGCTTGCGGAGGAATGACATTTCCTGTGATCGGCTTTCCGTTGACGCGTATGGATGTTTCATTCCCTGGCCCCTGGCGAGAGACGCTGATTTGATAATCTGTCAGGCGAAATCGCCTGTGCATCCTGAAGGTTTCCCAGGTAGCCGGCACCACCGGTGCGATTTGCAAGCCGTCGTAATGCGGGCGCACCCCCAGGATCCACTGGCTGATGGCGACATAATTCCAGGCTGCGGTGCCGCTCAGCCACGAGTTCTTTGCCTCGCCGTAAGCCGGCGCATCGCGCCCGGCGATTACCTGGGCATACACATATGGTTCAGTCTTATGAATTTCGGAGATGCCTTCACGCGCCGAAGGATTGATGCGCAAGTAGTAATCCAGGGCGTTTTCGCCGCGCCCCAGGCGTGTCTCGGCAATCATGATCCACGGGTTGGTATGGCAAAACACGCCGGCGTTTTCTTTGTAACCCGGTGGATAGGTGGATATTTCACCCAGGTGTAGGTAATAGCGGGTGAAAGCGGGTTGGTGCAGCACGATACCGTGGGGTGTCGCCAGGTGTTCGGCGACAGAATCCAGCGCTTGCTGCGCCTGCCCTCCTTCCAGGCCGATACCCGCCATCACACACATCCCCTGCGGTTCAATGAAAATCTGGCCTTCAGTGCACTGGCTGGAGCCAAGGGGCTGGCCAAAATCGTCATACGCCCGCAGGAACCATGCCCCATCCCAGCCGTGCTCAAACACGGTCTTTACGATCTGATCGGTTGCAATGCGGTATGTGCGCGCGGTATCAGGATCGCCGGTTCGAGCGGCAATCTCGGCCATCTCGCCGGCTGCCAGCACAAACAGCCCGGCGATAAACACGGACTCTGCCACCTTACCATCCTTATTGGTCGTGGTCTGGAATGACTCGCCCGGCTGATTGGAGAAAGTGTTTAAGTTCAGGCAATCGTTCCAATCCGCCCTGCCGATCAGGGGTAAGCCGTGAGGTCCCAGACGGTCCAGGGTATATTGGATAGAACGCTGCAGATGTTCGTACAGCGAGGTTTCGCTACCCGGATGGTTATCATAAGGCGCCAATTCTTGCAGGATGGACCAATCGCCGGTCTCTTTCAGGTACGCTGCCACCGCAATCACCAGCCACAGCGGATCGTCATTGAAGTTCGATCCAACGGCTTCGTTGCCGCGCTTGGTCAAGGGTTGGTATTGGTGATAAGCGCCTCCGCTCTCCAACTGGGTGGACGCCAGGTCCAACAGGCGTTGTCGGGCGCGTTCGGGCGCCATATGCACAAATCCGAGCAAATCCTGAGTTGAGTCGCGAAAACCCATGCCGCGCCCGATGCCGCTTTCAAAGTAGGACGCCGAGCGGGACATGTTGAATGTCACCATGCATTGGTAAGCATTCCAGATATTGACCATGCGGTTGACATGCAGCTCTGGGGTGGAAACCTGAAAAACGCCGGTCAACCCACGCCAATAAGATTGCAGGCGCTCAAAGGCAGACTGCACTTCTGACAGGTCTGAGTAGCGCGCAATGGTCTTCTTTACGAGTTGTTTATTGATCCGGTCTGAACCTGGCGGATCAAATTTGTGCTCCATGTCATTTTCGGCATACCCCAACAGGAAAACCAGGCTGCGGCTTTCACCCGGCGCCAATTTCAGGCGCAGATGGTGCACGCCGACAGGCGCCCAACCCAGGGCGATCGAATTGCTGCACCGGCCGCGCTCCACAGCCAGCGGTGAGTCCAACCCACGAAACGCACCCAGGAAGTCCTGGCGTTGGGTATCAAACCCATCGACCGGCTGCGAACAGGCAAAGAAGGCAAAATGATCCCGCCGCTCACGGTACTCCGTCTTGTGATAGATCACACTGCCTTCTACTTCGACCTCACCGACATTGTAGTTGCGCTGGAAGTTGCTGGAATCATCCAGGGCATCCCACAGGCAAAATTCGACCCAGGAGAATAGACCCAGGGTGGCAGGCTGGGTGCGGGTGTTGGTGAGAGTCAACTGCCAGATCTCCAGGTTTTCATCCAGGGGAACAAAGTAGCGAATCTTGGATTCGATCCCCTTGAAGCTGGCAGAAATCGTGGAATACCCCAATCCATGCCGGCATTCGTAGGCATCCAGCGGCTTGCGCACCGGCTGCCAGGTGGGCGACCAGAACTCAGCGCTTTGCTCATCCCGCAGGTATAAGTATCTGCCATTGGAATCAAATGGGATGTTGTTGTAACGGTAGCGGGTCAGCCGCCGCAGCCTGGCATCGCGGTAGAAAGAATACCCGCCGGCAGTGTTTGAAATTAATCCAAAGTACTCCTGGCTGCCCAGGTAATTGATCCAGGGCAAGGGGGTATCTGGTTGCTGGATCACATATTCGCAATTTCGATCGTCAAATTCTCCAAATTTCATAAGCAGGCCTCATCAATACAAGCTGTTGATAAAATCATCGATACCCAGCGCCGGCAAGGTGGTGATTCTTACGCTGCCGCGCAGGCTCAATTCGGTGGAAACGCGCACCACTGAGCGGTTATCAGGAGCATCCACAATGGTGACAAGGTCATAAGGACCAAGCACCGCATACTGAGCGATGACTTTTACGCCCCTGGCCTGCAGGTCTTTGTTGACCTGGTCTATCCATTCCGGGTGCTGGCGCAATTTTTCAGCGCCTTCGTCTGTAAGCGTACCGAGTAAGATATAGGTGGACATCAAAACCTCCTTCCTCTGAGATGATTATACAAAAGAATCATCCAGTCTGGACACCGGTGTTTGGCGGAATACACCGGTGATTTCCCGGTTATCGCTTTTCGCAGTTGCCTGTGGTCGATACAGAAAAGAAAGTGATATAATGCAACTCATAATTGAATTATTGTTCAATCGTCGGTTTTTCAGGTGAACTATGAATAGTCTTCCTCTCAAAGAACACACAGCCGCTCATGTGGCGGAGCTTTTTCGCTCCTTCAGCGATACAAGCCGGGTGCGCATTCTTTCCACCATCTTAGAGCAAGAATTAAATACCTCAAAAATCGCCGAAGTACTCGGTTTGAGCGAGTCTGCCGTTTCGCATCACCTGCGAGGCTTGCGCCAGATGCGTATTGTGCAGGCTCGCCGGGACGGCAAAGAAGTTTTTTACAGTGTTGTGGATACACACATCATCGCCTTGTTCCAACAAGGCATCCGGCACATCCAGGAAAAGTAAGCTCCCCAGGTAATCCTCCGCTCGTCGATCAAACCCCACACCAAGAGCAAACCCTATGATAACTCCAGTTCAGCCTATCCAAAACAACAATTTTCACGCGACCACTTCACTAGCTGGATTAACACCCGCAGAAGTCTTGCAGCAGCGCGCCCAATTTGGTGAAAATCGCCTGCCCAGCGAAAAATCTATCTCCGCATGGACGATACTTTTCAACCAGCTAAAAAGCCCTTTGGTCTATATCATCCTGGCAGCTGCTGGTATCTCGCTTATGCTGGGCGAGCTGGGAGATTTCACCATCATCATGGCTGTGGTGGTCATTGATGTGATCCTTGGTTTTATCCAGGAATACCAGGCCCAACGTACCTATGTAGCCTTGAAAGGATTGCTTAAGCCCACTACCACCGTGATTCGCAATGGACAGCGTACAGAGGTAGAGGTTTGGGAATTGGTTCCCGGCGACCTGGTTCTGCTCAGCGCGGGTGAAAAAGCCCCCGGGGATGGAGAGTTGCTGGAAGCTGTAAAGATATCCGTTGATGAAGCCATCCTGACCGGGGAAAGCGAACCGGTAAGTAAACAAGCCATCGGGCAGGGGCTCGACACCCAATCCCAAATATACATGGGCGCCACAGTAGTCACCGGGCGCGGTATCTTGCGCGTGTCAAAAACCGGGATCAAAACCGAACTGGGACAAATTGCTGCCAGCCTGAGCGAACACGTGGAAGAGGATACCCCCCTGCAAATGCGCTTGAAGGCATTTAGCCAAATTTTGACCACAATTGTGGTAGGCGCCACGCTAATCATCTTAATCGTGGGTTTGCTCATGGGGCGCGAGTTCTTCGATATGCTGCGTACATCGATCATCCTGGCGATTGCTGCGGTGCCCGAAGGTTTATTGATCGCGGTAACGATTATCCTGGTGCTCGGTATGCGCAAAATCCTTAAACGAAACGGCCTGGTGAAGCGGCTTTTGGCAGTAGAAACGCTGGGATCGGTGACAACTATCTGCACCGACAAGACCGGCACCCTCACCGAAGGCCGCATGCGAGTGAACCGCTCTGACTTGTTGGATGCTGAGCGCGCCTGGCAAACCATGATCTTGTGCAATAACCTGGAAGGTCCGGTGGATATCGCTCTTTGGGAATTCGCCGAAAAGCTGCAACCTGGCAAGCCACAGGAATTCTTTAACGCTTCACAGCGATTAGGCGAGGAGTTATTCTCCAGTGAAACGAAGTACATGATCACAGAAGTGGTGCACGGAACCTTCGCTGGGGGGCACCAGTTTTTCCTGAAAGGCGCTCCCGAAATTACTGCAAATATGTGTGACATCTCCAGCGAAGCGCGTGCGCGCCTTATGATGCAAGTAGATGAATGGGCTGGAGAAGGCTTGCGTCTGCTTGGACTGGCATATCGCCAGGGTGGTCGTTTGGATGAATACCGGGGCTATACCTGGTTGGGCTTGCTGGGGATGGAAGACCCGGTGCGAGCAGGTGTGCTGGAGGCAGCACAGGTAGCGCAGCATGCCGGTATCCAGGTAAAAATGATCACCGGCGATTACAGGCGAACAGCAGAACGCATCGCTAGCAATATTGGGTTACTTCAGGCTGGAGAAAACACCCTGGAAGGCGCACAAATCGCTGCCATGTCTGATGAAATACTACAAGAAGAAGTCAAACAGGCCGCGGTTTTTGCCCGCATCCGCCCGCAGGATAAATTTCGCATCATCAAGGCATTGCAAGCCAACGGCGAAGTGACAGCCATGATTGGCGATGGGGTTAACGATGCACCTGCGCTAAAACGCGCCAACATCGGTGTGGTGGTGGGCAGCGCCACGGATGTAGCCAAAGAAACTGCAGATTTGATCTTACTCGACAGTAACTTCAGCACCATTGTGGCTGCCATCGAGGAAGGCCGGGTGATCTTTTCCAACATTCGCAAAGTTGTCGCTTATGTGCTTTCAAACTCCTTTGCCGAGGTGTTGACCATCTTCACGGCTATGATGTTGCGCTGGCCGACGCCATTGGCGGTTGCACAGATTCTATGGATCCACTTGATTTGCGATGGACCATTGGATATTGTGCTCAGTTTTGAACCCAAGGAAGTTGGGATCATGGATGAAAAGCCACACTCGCTCAGAGCGCCTGTTTTGACGCGCCTTGGAGCCTCCCTGATCGGCGTCATCAGCATCACCAGTTCCATCTTTGCGCTGGCGCTTTTCAACCACTACAACCATGTGCATGGAGATACTACCGCAGGGCAGAGCATCGTTTTTGCCAGCTTTGCCATCAATTCCATCGTGTATATCTTTGCCTACCGCAGCATGCGCTTGCCGCTTTACCGCATGAACCGGCTGAGTGAAAACAAACCCTTAATCTGGGCAGCCATCGCCGGGTTTGTCACGCTCGCCATCGCATTCCTGGTTCCAGGATTGCGCACGCTGATGGGGATTGTCCCCTTGAGCCTGGCAGAATGGGGCATGGTCATCGGGATTGGTCTGGTATTATTGGTGCTGGTCGAAATCGGAAAAGCAATCAGCAGCCGTATACATGTAAATGACTGAGCAGCCACAATGGAGACCAATGTGAAATCACTCTTCCAGCTCGATCCCACCATCCATTTTCTCAATCACGGCTCCTTTGGCGCCTGCCCAATCCCCGTTTTTGAGGTGTACCAGGCGTGGCAGCGCCGTTTAGAAAAGCAACCGGTGCTCTTCCTGGGCCGTGAGATGATGGCGCTTGATCGTGAAGCACGCCAACCCTTGAGGGTGTACCTGAACACCCATCCTGACAACCTGGTGTTTGTCACCAATGCCACCCACGGGGTGAATATCATCGCCCGCTCGCTGGCGTTGGCTCCTGGCGATGAAATTTTGACCAGCGACCATGAGTACGGCGCATGCGATTACACCTGGGAATTCATTTGCAGTAAAACCGGCGCCAGCTATGTGCACCAACCCATCCCACTGCCCGCACACTCATCTGAGCAAATGGTCGAGCAGTTCTGGCAAGGTGTCACTCCAAAAACCAGGCTGATCTACCTCAGCCACATCACCTCCCCCACTGCACTGCGTTTGCCAATCGAAGCAATCTGCCGGCGAGCGCGGCAGGCAAACATCCTGACGCTGATTGACGGTGCTCACGCACCCGGGCAAATCTCATTAGATCTGGAGGCGCTTGGCGCAGACTGGTATACCGGCAATTTGCATAAGTGGGCCTTATCACCTAAAGGCGCAGGATTTCTATACGCTCGTCCAGAGGTTCAGCACCTGGTGGAGCCACTTGTTGTCAGCTGGGGATACCATGCCGCACCAGAGGCCAGCACGGGTTCTCGCTTCCAGGATCTGCTGGGTTGGACCGGCACGAGGGACCCGGCCGCGTCCTTATCCGTGCCAGCAGCGCTTCAGTTTATGGAAGAACACCGCTGGGAGCTGGTGCGCCAGGACTGCCATATCCTGCTGCGCCAGGCGATAGAGAACATCTGCGAGCTGGTGCAGATGGCGCCGCTGTATCCACTGGAGGCTGATCTTTATTTCCAGATGGGTATTGCTCCCCTACCGCCTGGTACCGACCTGGCTCTGTTAAAAAGGCGCCTTTACGATGAGTACCGTGTTGAAGTTCCGCTCATCGATTGGAACAGCCAGAAGTTCGTGCGCATCTCCGTCCAGGGATACAACACCCAGGCTGATCTGGATGCACTTACCAAAGGTTTGCGTGCACTCCTGCCGCAGGTCCGCCTGTAAAATCCTACTCTGGGTGCTGAGGCTTTAAGATAAAATTGACACTATATAAAAATTTTCGAAAGAAGGGGCACAATTTATGAAAAAGAACATCTCCACTGCCTTGCTGGTCCTTGTGATCATCCTTGCGGCCTGGTTTTTTATCGCACCACCGCGCTTTATTCTCAACCTGACAAGAAAAGTGGACACCAGTGATATGGTCGCCAGTGGAGCGGCATTGGTAGAAAAACACCAGTGCACATCCTGCCACCAGATCAATCAAGAAGGCCGTCCTTTTGGCCCATCTCTGGACGGGGTAACCCAACGCATGGAGAAAGATGCTCTGCATACCTGGCTGATCGCACCCGATAAAATAAAACCAGGCACAGCCATGCCGAATTTCAGCCTGTCGGATGCAGAGGTGGATGCGATTATCGCCTATCTGGACAGCCTGCAGTAAAGTGCCAGTTTAGCGGACTGCGCTGCAAAGAGTATCTGACAGGTCATCGCCGTTATTCACCTTGCATACCGGGATGTCAATGGCTTGCAGTTTGGTGGCGAGCGTGTCCTGGCTGAAGTATCCCCCAAAGGATGTGCTGTCCAACAAAACCGCAACGGGGCGCAGCCCGCGCCTCAGCAGCATATGGGCGGTCTGAAAGACCATATCCGAAGCGCTGGGGGTGATCATCACCGCGGTACTGCCGCGCGGCAGGTTGCGCGCCTGGGCTTCCACAAGACCGTGCAGGGGCAGGGTACCGTCTGCTCGCAATAACGCCAGGGCTTCCAGGATTTTACCAAGCTGTCTGCCGCCGCGATCGGATGGCAGCACTTTGAGGCTTTCGCCTGCCATCACCATACCAACTGCACGTGAGCGTTGCAAGTAGAAGCGACCTAAAGACGCAGCAATCGTGACAGCGTATTCCAGCGTGGATACTGGCAAACGAAATTTATACTTCCTACGCCAGACATCCTGCGGATCAAACTCGGGCAGCGGCTGCGGTTTGGCTGCGTGAACGCCAGCAGCAGCGTCGATAAACAGCCAGACTTCGGCGAGCGGGTCTAATTCAAACTCCTTGACAATCAGGCGGTTACGGCGTGCCGTGCTCACCCAATGGATGCGGTTCAAGGGGTCTCCTGCTGCATACTCTCGCACCCCTGCTGCATTGGATGTGATCTGTGGGGTGCGCCTGCGCAGCGCTTCACCACCGGGTAAAAGACCCGGTGGATTAGGGAAATCCCTGATCTCCACCATCATGGGATACACCAGCAGCGTTTCCTGGCTGGGAAAGATGTGCGTATTGGGAAACAAGCCAAACAAATCTCCCGATTCCAGCACAGTGGGGCCTAATGGAAAAACCCCGCGCTGCACCAGGCGCGTACGCGAAAGGTATGTGCGCGTTTCCTTGCCGCCAATGAGCGTCAGAACATGTGAACCGCGCGATCCAGGTAGGGGTGACTCATCCCGTATCTCCAGCCACAAGCGCGGCAGCCAGCTCTGATTGGTGATCTCATAGCGTTCTTCAAAGATCTGCCCGACTTGTGAGCGCAAAAACCGGGCGTTCCGTTCTATAAGCAGGCTGCGCAGCGCCAGGCGGGACATCACCCAGCTTCCAAGCAGGATAAAACCCCACAGGTAACTCAGGCGAAAATACAGCATCGAACCGGTGACCGCGCCTGCCAGCAGGCTGATCGCCAGAAGTACCAGGAAGATAATACGGGCGGAGTTCATACCCCTCAATCACCTAGGAGAAGGCAAGCGTTTACCATTCACAGCCGCTCACCCGGTTGCGGTGGGGTCGCCTCCAGGCACAGGGACGCTGTAAACGATTTCTTCCACGATCTGTTGTGCGCTCAAATCCCTCAAGCGCGCCCCCGGACCCAGGATCACGCGATGTGCCAGTGTAGGCACACACAGCGCCTTGACATCGTCCGGTAGGATATAGTCTCGCCCGTGCATAGCTGCGCGCGCCTGGGCAGTGCGGAATAACGCCAGGCTGCCGCGCGGGCTGGCGCCAAGATATACCTCTTCGTGTTGGCGGGTGCGGTGGGTGATCTCGACAATATATCGTTTCAATGGCTGTGCAACAAATACACCTTTGACCAAATCCTGGACAGCATTCACCTCTTTTTCAGAAACTACCTGGGACAAATCCGCCAATGGGTGCTGGAATTGCTGCCGCTCCAACACACGGATTTCATCTTCCATGGATGGATAGCCCAGGCGCAGGCGTAGCAAAAAACGGTCCACCTGTGCTTCGGGCAGTGGAAATGTCCCTTCATATTCGATTGGGTTCTGAGTCGCCAGTACCAGGAAAGGATGCGGCAAAGACCGGGTCACACCGTCCACGGTGATCTGGCGCTCTTCCATGGCCTCCAGGAGGGCAGCTTGCGTTTTAGGCGTTGCTCGGTTAATCTCATCTGCCAGCACAACTTGCGCCATAATCGGTCCTGGGCGGAATTCGAACTCACGCGTGACCTGGTTAAAGATGGAAACCCCGGTGACATCGCTGGGCAGCATATCCGGTGTAAACTGGATGCGGCTAAATACACAACCCAGGCTGCGCGCCAAACTGCGCGCTAGCATCGTCTTGCCAACGCCAGGCACATCCTCGATAAGCAGGTGCCCCTGGCAGAGCAGTCCAATCACCGCCAACTCCAGGGTAGCGCGTTTGCCGATGATCACTTTTTCGATATTGGAAATCACTCGCTCGCTGAATTCTTGCACAAGGCTCATTTTTCCTCCACTTGGAGATCGGTTTCGTGCAATCAGATGAAAATGATCAAATTATCCAAAAAATTAGACCATTTAAAGTACCACACATAGCATACTATAGTTCAAAACGCAATGCAAGCCGGGGCGGGGGATTTTTGCGTGCTACTGGGTTACTCCACGGAATTTCTTATGCAGGTTAGTAACCCCTCCCTTGCATAAACAACCAACCCCTTCTATAATCTTACCAGACTAACTGTTGAGGAAAGGTCTCCAAGATACTCCATGAGCCAACCGTTTACACTCTATAGATTACAGCAGATTGACAGCCAACTGGATGCGATGAACAACCGCATCAGGGAAATCGAGACGCTGCTCAAAGATGACAGCAACCTGCGTCATGCACAAAGCGCATATGACGCCGCCGAAATAGACCTGGGTAAAGCCCGCAAAGAATTGATCCAGGCGGAAGAAAATGTACGCCAACAGAGGATAAAAATCGAGCTCAATGAATCAGCCCTTTACGGTGGGCGTGTGCGCAATCCAAAGGAATTGAGTGATTTACAGAATGAAGTGGCGTCGCTCAAACGCTACCGTCAGGTGCTGGAGGATAGGCAGTTGGAAGCGATGCTGGTGGAAGAGGGAGCCAATGCAATGTTTACATCTGCACAGCAGACGCTCGAAGAAAGCCGGAAGAGCCTGGCTGAGAAGAACCAATTATTAACCAGTGAAAGCGACAAACTCCACAAAGACTGTGCGCGTTATCAGGACGAGCGGGCAGCTGTTATTCGAGATATCCCTGCAGAGGACCTGGCTTTATACGATCGCCTGAGGCAGCAGCGGCGAGGCGTCGCGGTCGCCAGGGTCGTCAACCTGGCATGTTCGGCTTGCGGAACGACGCTCAATGCTGTTTTGCTACACGCAGCACGCAACCCAAACCAGATCAGCCGCTGCGATACTTGCGGACGGATTCTCTATATCGGATAAGCAGGATCTCTTTACAAAGCAAATAGCAGGTTTCGGATCAACATATCCAAAATTTGCAGACCAAAAATCAATATCAACGGGCTGAAATCCAACCCACCAATTGCCGGGACACGCTGGCGAATAGGCGTCAGAAGCGGGGAAACCAGGCTATTCAGGAACTGGCGCACTGGATGGTATGGATCCATAAAGTAAGATAAAACGACTTCAACGATAACAACGAAGATATAAATTTGTATCACACGGTGTATGATATCGGCAAGATAAATCATCCTGTTTCCTCATGAACTGATTGGTAATTTCGTTCCCCCATGATTGCGGTTCCAACTCTGACCAGCGTCGCTCCTTCCTGGATAGCGACCTGGTAATCTGCGCTCATTCCCATGGAAAATTCAGTGAGTTGGACCTCTGGCAGGTGGGATTGCAAGTAATCTGCAAAATTGCGCAGGGTGACAAAATACGGACGGGCTAATTCAGCATTCGAGACCGTGGGCGCCATGGTCATCAAACCGCGCAAATTGAGGTAGGGTAAAGAGGCAATTTGCCTGACAATCGCCAGGATGTCCTTCCATTTATTTTTATCCCAGGCAGGAAAGCCGTATTTTGTTTCCTCACGGCTGGTATTACATTCTACCAATACTGGCAATCGTCTTTCTTGTTCAGCAGCAAAACGATCCAGGCGCTGCGCCAGCTTGAAGCTATCCAGGGAGTGTACCCAGTCGTAATACTGGCTGACAAACATCGCTTTACGGCTCTGGATATGCCCAATCATATGCCATTCAATCTGCGTTTGAGAAGCATATGCCAGGATTTTCTTGACACCTTCTTCTGCGTAATTCTCACCCAGGTGGCGCGCACCGGCTGCTATCACTTGTTGAATCGCTGATAACGGGTGATTCTTGGTAACCACAACCAGCCGCACAGAACGCGGATCACGCCCGGCAGATAATGCTGCGTCCTGGATTCGCTCCAAAACATGGTGATATCTTTCAGCAATGGTGTTTTGGTTTGATTGATGCACGATGTTAACCTTTTCCCATTGATCCGCTCGTCGATTACTTAACCAGGAGCCGCCAGGCTATAATGCGATGAGTATGCCAAATCTGCCTGTTCGCCCAGCTTCAGCCCGGTGGGAGTACCAATCCTCCACATGGCAGGCTGTGCAGATTTCTGCGGTTTCGATTTTCTTCACACCTGCCTTTTCCAATACCAGGCGGTTGGCCTGCCACAAATCAAATTTTACCTTACAAACACCAGAATCGCCTTGATTTGGCTGCAGCAGTTTTTCGGCATCTTTCGAGAAACTACGTTCTACCTGGTCGATCACATCCTGGCCGATTTCGTAATGATCCGGGCCAATGGAAGGGCCTATTGCAGCAACCAGCTCTGCGGGCTTTGTGTCATAAACCGCCTGCATCTTCTTCACCAGGCTGGCGGCTGTTCGCAAAACCGTACCCTGCCAACCGGCATGCGCCAGGCCGATTACCCGGTGTTGTGGGTCGAAAACCAGGATGGGCACGCAGTCAGCAAAACGCATAAACAAGGTCACCCCTTTGCGGTCTGTGAGTAAACCATCAGCTCGAATATGCTCTTGTTCAGGGGGTCTGGGTCGATCGCTGCAGACAATTTCATTCCCATGCACCTGCCAGACATCGTACAGGCTTTCATACGCACAATGGATCGCCGCAAATGAGCGGCGCCGGTTCTCCTCCACCCGCCCCCTGTCATCCCCTACTGTGCCTCCCACATTGAGCGAGCGCCAGGGTTCTGGGCTTACCCCTCCCTGGCGGGTAAAGACCGCATGCGGAATGCCGTGTTTGTCCAGGCAGTCAAAAGTATAGTAACGCAGAGAATTGTTTGCATGAAATGGCATGGGCGTTATTATGTACTCTTCCCTGCACCAGCCTGAAGCCGCTGCCATTTTTCGCCCAGCCACTGCCGGGCATCCGCCATGCTCTCTTCAACCATTGGGTAACCAAACCAGGCGGTAGTAAATCCAAACAGAAAACCCGTGAGTACCCTCCAGGCAGGTGTGCTCTCACGCAGCGGCAAGAGGTTCAAGGGCGGCTGGCTGAGAAGCTGGCTCAAGCCATCCAGCCCAACTGGAACCAGACCCAGGAAAACCCAGCCCATCCAATGCAGTACCGGCCAGCGCCTGCCTGTCAGTGCAAAGATCAAGCCGAAAATCAAGATCCCCCCATAGATCGCAACATCCCTTTGACATAAGGCAACCTTGTACCCCACCGGATGTTCATGCGTCAATTCGCCCGTATATGCCCGGGCAGCAGCCAATTCATTTGAGTAATTGCCTTCGCTGAGACCTGTGGCCTGAGCAAAGGTTTTATATTCGTTCAAGCCTGCCTGCTCACGAGGGTAAACAGCCTGCTCGCCAAAAAGGAAAAAGGAGCGATAACCAAGCTGGTGGCATACCAGGCTGTAACCGCGATAGATCAGTTCAGCCGGGGCAGTGGCGCCGCTTTTCATCAAAACAGGTGCCAGGAAGGGAATTCCGGCATATAGAAAGACCAGCAGGTTGAATAACGCCAGGTAGTGGCGCGCAATCCAATAGGTGAAACCGTCCGCGCGCCGCCAGGTATTGGAGCTCGATACGATGGTTCCATCTCCTGATTGGTGTTTGTACTGCAAGTACGCTTCTCGCTCTGTCTGGGCAACCAGGGTGGCTTCTAATTCTTGCCTGCTGATTGGCGCTTTGAGGGTGTATGGACCGATTTCGATAACGGGAATCTCAAATGTGTACCGCTTGAGCAGCGCCTCATCCGCCTCGATATCGACTATATCCAGAGTGTGAGGATAGCGCGTTTGCAGACTCTGTAGATCAAGTTCTGCCTGCCTGCACAAACCGCAGCCGGCACGGGAATACATTTTTACTCGAATCATAACCAATCAGCGTCCCAGGATCGATTAACCCGGGATATCCCCTTCCTGTCGGGTTGGTTTCAATCGTAAAGCCATTGGCAAAGCAATCGGGAAGAGGCTGGCGCCGAAAAACCACCAATCAAAAAAATTCCGCCCTTTATTTTGGGCAATTTTTGCCGGGATCAATCCCAACAAGGTCAGCGAGAGAAAACCAATCAATAAATAGCGCCCCAGCAAGACCTCATCATAGCTGCCCAAAAATGATCCCAGGCTGGCAAGTTGTTCGAAGCGACCGCTGAGAAGCAACAGACCGACGATGATTAAGAGCACACCCATGGCAATTTCCACGTAACGCATTACCTTGCCGTAGCGCCGGATGACGGTTGTGACCAGGCCGATCTGGGTGGAGGCGATCAGGAAAGGAATTGCCAGTCCGGCTGAATAAGCGCCCAACAGCATCACACCCTGGAGCAGTGAACCGCCATTAAATGCCAATGTCAGAATGGCTCCCAGAATTGGCCCAACGCAGGGCGACCAACCGGCAGAAAAGAAAACCCCCATCAAAAAAGAAGCCAGGTACCCTCGTTTCCGGTCGGGTGTATTCTGCGGGCGAAGATCATACTCGAGGAATTGGATGCGCAGCAAACCAGTCATATGGATACCGAAAATGATGACCACTACCCCACCGATGCGAGCCAGCCAGGTGCGCATATCGTACAACAGCCCGCCCAGCGCCGATGATGCCAGACCCAGGCTGACAAAAACTGCGCTAAACCCAAGCACAAAGGCCAGTCCGTGACTGAGGGTCAGCCAGCGGTCTGGCTTGCCGTTTAGCGAAGAAGCCGCCGAGCGCCCACCCAGATAGCCCACGTAAGCCGGCACCAGAGAAAATACGCAAGGGGAAAGAAACGACGCCAGACCAGCGAGAAATGCAATACCCAGGCTAATATTTGCGAAATCCATAAACTCTCTCCATAAATCAGACTGCTTTAATTTTCAACTACCAGTACTTTTGAGCTTCCCTTACCCGACACAGTGACGTCCCCCGGGTCGGCGGGTGTGTGCGGCAAGGTCCAGCGGAATACCCATTTGGCGTCTTCGGGGCGGGCATTTACACAACCGTGGGATTTTGGCACCCCAAAGCTGTTGTGCCAGAATGTAGAATGGATCGCCATCCCAGCGCCAGAGAACAGGCTTGTCCAACCGATGCCGGGCAAATCGTACCCGCCGCCGGTTGTTCCGCCAGTCATGTGCACAGAGATCAGCTTGCGCCAGATGGTGTGGTTGCCGAGAGGCGTTGCCCATTTGGAAGAAGCATTGCCATCTGAGTCATATTTCCCACCGGTCGAGACCCGGCAAAAGAATACTTCATCCTGCCCCTCAAAACAAGAAAGGGTCTGGTAAGAAACATCCACAACCACCCGTTTATCTTCAACTTCAGGATGGATCGGGCTGAGTTCTTCTTCGGTAAGCGGTCGAAAAGCCTCAGCTGCCGCCCAGAAGATATCGCCAAAGGAGCCGTAACGCTCACCTGCACGGTAGAGCACCTGCCCCTGATCATCCTGTTTGATCTCATCCACCCACATGATCTGGCTGTTGTACAAGCGGGGTGTGAGCGTGTGATCTAACCAGGGAGAGCGCTTAGGCGGGTTTGCCAGGGTTAGATCCACAAAGGGTACACTGACCTCCGCCCAGAACCCACCCGAAGCTGGCAATTGCAGCAGCGGTTGGTTTGGCTGGTTCACCACCGGCTGCATATTGGGTGCGTAAATATATCCTTCTGGTGTCTCCACATAGCGCTGGTTGTGCCACATCGGTCTAGAGCCCACCAATTCGCGCAGCCACACCACCACATCATCGGTATATTTCATCCCGACCGTGGTACTGGCATCATCCGGGCGTGATTTTACTTCCACCTGGTCATTGAGCACCCTGCCCAAACGCTCGGCTTGCGGAAATTCAACCAGCGATACGCCTGATAACGCCGCCAATCGGGCATCCCAGGGACGAAAAGCCAACCCAGCCAAACCCAGAGCGGCGGTTTTTAGAAAATCACGACGAGAATAAGGCTTTCTTGCCATTGTCAAATCATGTTACCCTTCAATCACCTTAATCGGTGTGCTTTCTTGTTTGGATAAGGTCACATCCAGCATACCCGGGTCATACGCCACCGTAGGCATGATCCAGCGGAAGAGCCATTTGGCATCCTGCGGAGATGTATTGACACATCCGTGGGACACGGGATCGCCGTAGTTATTATGCCAGAAGGTGGAGTGGATTGCCACGCCGCCGGTGGCAAAAATTACCGTCCAGCCAATCCCGGGGAGATCGTAACCCGCGCCCGTTGTACCGCCGCTCATTTGCAGGGAGATAAACTTGCGGGTGGTGATATGCGGGCCAAGCGGGGTTGCCCATTTATCGACCAGGTTGCCGAACATATCATACTTGGCGCCGGTGGAAACCCGGCAAAAGAACACCTCATCCTTTCCTTCAAAACAGGAAAGCACCTGGTGATTGACATCAATTTCTACCCGCTTGTCTTCAACATCCGGGTGGATCGGCTGCAGATCCTCCTGCGTAATCGGACGAAAGGCTTCAGCAGCCACCCAGAGCAAATCTACGCCACCGTAATAATTGGGGTTGATGCGGTAAAGAACCTGTCCATTTTGCCCGGTTTTAATCTGGTCCACCCAAAAAACCTGGCTGTAGTACACGCGGATCGGGTTTCCTTCATCCAACCTGGCTTCCACCCAGGAATTAGACGAAGGTGTGTTATCAAGCAGAACCTCTGCGTAGGGCACGGTGACTTCTACCCACATCCCCTGCCCGATGGATGTCTGCTGCAAGTCTATTACAGGCAGGTTGGGAAGGTTCTCGACAGGTTGCAAATACGGGCCGTAAACATACCCTTGCGGGGTTTCAACCCAGCGCTGGTTGTTGAAAATCCAGCTTTTATTCAGTCCAACCGTCTCTCGCAACCAGGGGATAACCGCGTCTTCATAGAGAACACCTAGGGTGGTCGCATCCGGGTCGGGTCGCGCTTTTAGTTCCACCATACCTACCGTCACTCTGCCCAGCTTTTCTGCCTGGACAAATTCCGGCAGCTGCAGGTACCCAGCAAATGGACGCAGCGCCAGGCTTCCCAGACCAAGGCCGGCCAGCTTGATAGCCTCTCGC
>CAZTMX010000020.1:0-11450 GCA_964614855.1 uncultured Anaerolineaceae bacterium
GTCGGTGGCAACCACAACCTGAATTTGAGCACCCTCGCTAGCCCACCTGGCTAAAGTCCCACCTGCGTAGAATTCTGCGTCATCTGGATGTGGGACTAATACCAGTACTTTCTTGTGCATGGAAACTCCTCGGCATTGAAATAAGATGATCGAGAACCCAGACCAACAAGACAGCTATATCGGAATATGTCAAAATCAAAACAAATTATACACCCAATAAGGAGGCAGGATTGATCTCAAAAGATGATAAATGTCTGACATAAGGAACGGCGAGTGCTGGATGGAGCCCAGGCTCTTTTATTCTTTACACCCACAACTCTGGCGGATGACCAACTCGACAGGCAGCAGCACCTGCGTTTGCGGCGGGGTTTCTCCACGCATCAAAGACCGGAGCATCGCGGCAGCTTCCGATCCCAGGCGATAGGCCGGCATGGCGACCGTGGTCAGCGGAGGTTCGACTAACTCGGCAAAAGCAATATCATTCACGCTGGCAAGCGCCACTTGCTGAGGTACCCGGTAACCGTCCTTTTTGAGGGCACGCAAAGCGCCCAACGCCAGCGTATCGGCGATGGTGAAAATTGCGCTTGGCGGTTCCGCTAAGGACATTAGTTGGTGTGCGGCGCGCTCTCCGGCTGGCATCAGAAAATTCTGCTGGGGGGCAATCCAGGTCTGATCCAGGGCGATATTCGCTTCTTGCAAGGCACGTGCATAACCGGCGTTCATTGCCGCGACATTCGCACTTGCTCCGGCAAAAGTGATCATTCCGATCCGCCGGTGCCCGTGTTCCACCAGGTGGGAAACAGCCAGGTAGGCGGCCCTTTCTAAATCAAAATTGACAGCCGGCCCCGGGCAGCCGGGCCAATCCACCCACACTGTTGGCAAACCGAATGTTGTGCCCCCTTTTATCAAGTCCTGGGGATCAAAGGAGGCCACGATAATGCCGTCAACCTGGCGAGCCGAAAGCTGGGCATAGTAGCGGACCAATTGCTCAGGATCTTCATGGGCGTCACATACAAACAGCAGCATCTGGTCATTCTGGATGGACTGCTCAATTCCTTGCAAAAAGCTGTGGTAGAAAGGGTTGGACATGCCGGGGAGGATGACTCCGATGGTGTAGCTGCGGTTCCGTCCGGCTAAAGCTGCCAGCTTCTGAAGCTCGACCGGCAGCACATGCGTCCCGGAACCCTGGCGGGTGCTCACCAGACCATCTGCCTCCAGGCGCCGGTAAGCGCTGCGAACTGTGTGCAGATTTATAGAAAGCTGCCTGGCCAGCTCACGCACAGGCGGCAACCTGTCACCGGGTTTCAGCTTGCCTGCTGCAATCTGCCAGGTAAGCTGGCGGCGGAGTTGCTCGACCAGGGGTTCTCCGGAATTGCTGACGATGTTAAGGTCTTGATTTTCGTCGATGTTTTGATCAGTCATAGTTACTTTCGTGGTATAATGTTATAGTATATTATAACACTTTTCCTTTTCTAACAAAATTAATATGGAGGAAGCGATGGATGAGGCAAAATTTTCCTGGTTAATTGCCATTCTCCTGTGCATGATGCTGCTGGCAAACGGCTGCGTTGCAACCGAGCCGGCAACACCTGCAGCTCCAGCGCAGCTGGTATCCACCGCCCCACCGGCCAGCCCACCAACCAACGAACCGGCAGCTCCGCCCACTTCAATCCCCACCAGCATCCAGCTTCCCCCCACCGATCTTCCAACCAAACCACCCCCGACCGCAACCACTGAACCCACCCAGGCAGAGCCGGCCGCGCAGTTTTCGCTAGCCGAGCCGGGTCCGTATTTCGTAGGGAATACATCCTTGAAGCTAACCGATACAAGTCGAGGAGATCGCGAGATCAGGCTGACCATCTTCTACCCTGCACTTGAGCAAAAAGACGCCGACGGCCGCGTGATCAAGCGCAATGCTGCGCCAGATATGAGCCAGGCGCATTATCCGGTGATCCTGACGGGACCTAACACCGGCGATATGATGTTCCTCACCCACCTGAGCTCACACGGTTTTGTCACCGTGATTGTCCGCTTTCCAGACTTTGATTACGGCGAACCCTGGAATTTCGGGATTGTGGACCGTCCAATGGATATGCTCTTTGCATTAGACCAACTGGCAACCAATCTTCCGGCCGAGCTAGCAGGTGTTATGGATACAAATAACGTTGGGGTGGCCGGATACTCCTGGGATGGTTTCTTCTCGCTGGCACTCAGTGGGGTGCGTATCGATCCTGAATTTTACCTTTCCTGGTGCCAGGATGCGCCGACCCGGCAGCCGGCATACGAGGACTGGTATCTCGAATATACCTGCGGGCTGGCAGGGCAGTGGGATGAGTTTGCAACACATGACGGTGAGCAATATACTGCTGGTGACGACGGCTTGTGGCAACCCATTACGGATGAGCGCATCCGCGCGGTGATGCCCATGGCAACCGACGGCGCCTGGCTATACGGCGAGCGCGGGCTGGCAGCAGTTACCATGCCGGTGCTCATGATCCAGGCGACCGAAGACAGCGACTACCAGCCTGCAGAAGCAGCGTTTATTTTTGAACACCTTGGTTCAACTGATAAATCCATGATTTCGTTTATCGGCCAGGATCATATGATGGCGATGCAGCCCGAGCAGATCAACCAAATGAACCATTTTGCGGTAGCGTTTTTTAGTTACCATCTGTTGGGACAGGCCGATTACCTGGAATATTTTTCTGAGGATTTTGTGAATCAGTTCCAAGAACTGGCTTGGGGTATCTATACGAAGTAGATGGCTGGGTTCTACCCAAAACTTCATCAGGTCAGCCGTACACGGTCACCTGTCGGACAACGCCTTCACTTCAGCGCGCTGGTAGTAATCGCGAAACGCTGCAGCTTCATCTAGCAGCACAGTGATCTGCGCAGCAATTTGCGCTGCAAGCTGCAGCTTTTCCTGCGCATCTGCTTGCCGGTTTTTTCTGTCTGTTTCATGAAGTGCATCATTATCCACAGATCGAGCTTCACCCAGGCGCAACGCGTTCCCCTGATCTTCCAGGATCATTATATATCCCTTTGCCGCCAACCAATCCAGCCCCAGGCGCACGGTGAATTCCCCCTGGGCGGCAGCGGCAGCCAGCTGAGCCAGGTCCAACTGCCCGCTCCTGGCGCGCAGCGCGTACTTAACCAGCCCCGTCAATCTCTGCAGAAACGGGGTGAGTTTTTCTGTCTGCGGCGGCACGGCGAAAAGCGCCAGGCTGGCCGGCTGGCAACTGATCAGCAGCCTGCGCAGCTCTGCCCGGCTGGGAGGCGGCGTCCAGATCGCCAGCGCAGCGAGGGGTTCGCTGTTCGTCCTATCTACTATGCGCAGCCCGGGAAGGCGCTGGCGCAGCATCTCGACTGCTTCCCCTTCAGCAAATACCGCCAGTTGAGGCTGCGCGGCGAGCATCTTTTCAAGAACCGGCAAAGGATGGGGAGAACGCCGGTGATCTTCAACCACGATCTGCGGCGTCTTGAGCGCGGCAAGCGGCTGATCTGCCAGGCGGTAATCCACCCAGGTGAGCTGCAAGCGCTGCTCGCCGCGGAAGGTATTCGGGTGTGCGTGATACGCCAGGTCAATGCTTTTACCCTCCAGTCCAGCCTGCTCGGCGATATCCGCCGACTGCCACCACAGCGCTTCCACTTCACGATCAGCAGCATCCGCCAGGATTACGCGCAGATGCTCCTTGTTTGCGCCAATGCGTATGGTTTGCTTTACCAGCAGGTTGCGGGTGGCAAGCAGCAGGTCGGGGTTGCCTGCGCCAAAGGGCGCCAACAGCTCCAGCTGGTTTGCGAACTCCAGTGAAAGCTGTTCGAGCCCCAGGAAGGCATCAATCGCCAGGGCAGGCTCGGGAATTCCCTGGCGCAGCACCGCCTGTGAAAGCACTTTACGCAGCTCGGGGATGCGCGCCGCTTCCAGTGACATGCCGGCAGCCATGGCATGCCCGCCGAAACCCAGCAGCAGCCCGCCGCTGATCTCGCGCAAGGCAGCTGTGATATCCACCCCTTCGACCGAGCGCGCCGAACCGCGCGCTGGCTCACCCGGCGGTGAGGCCAGCAGAATCACCGGCCTGGCGAAGAGCTCCACCAGCCGGCTGGCGACGATACCCACCACACCGCCGGGCCAGGCCGGGTGCGCCAGCACAAGCACAGCTTCGTCAAGCAACGCAGGTTCTTGCTCGATCTGAGCCAGAGCTGCCTGCAGCACCTGGCTGGTCAGCAGCTGGCGGCGCGAGTTGAGCGCTTCCAGTTGGGCAGCGAAGGTGCGTACACGCAGCTCGTCCGCTGAGCCAATCTTTTCTATTGAAGAGCCGTTATCCGGTAAGACCTTACTTATCTCGGCTGCAAAAGCGCCGCCATCTGAAGCGGCTGATGTGCTGGCTCCAGTCTTGTGTCTTCTCTCGCCCCCATCCTCCATCAGGCTCAGAAATTCCACCACCGGGTTGGCGTCGCCCAACCTGCCCAGTGCATTCAGGCGCGGCGCCAGCGAAAAACCGATATGTTCTGTGTTTACCGGTCCGGGCTGCAGGTTGGCGTTTTCCATCATCACGCGCAGCCCCAGGCGTTTGCGCTCGCTCAGCGCCTTCAATCCGCGCTGCACCAACCAGCGCGCTTCGCCGCGCAGGCGCGCCACATCGGCCACACAGCCCAGCGCTGCCAGGTCCAGGAACTGCTCGCAAGCCTCACCCCTCCCGCAAGCAGCAAACAGCGCTTCAGCCAGCTTATAAGCAACCCCCACGCCGGGTAAGGTGTGCAAGGGATGGGATTCAGGTAGGAAATTGGGGTTGACCAGCGCCAGCGCCTGAGGGAACACATCCGGCAGTTCGTGGTGATCGGTCACCAGCACATCCAGCCCTTGCTGGTTAGCATGCTCCACCGCATCCTGGGCGGAAATCCCGGTGTCGCAAGTCAGCAGCACCCGCACCGGGTGCGCCTGGTTTTCAGCCAGGATTTGCCCCAGCACCTGGATGGATATTCCGTGGCTTTCAGGTCCGCGCACCGGGATGTGGTACACCACTTGCGCCCCCAACTGGCGCAGCGTGGAAACCAGGATGGTGGTGGAAGTTTGTCCATCAACATCGAAATCACCCCAAACCAGGATTTTCTCCCGCTGCGAAAGCGCTCGCTGGATACGCTGCACAGTTATGTCCATCCCCGGCAGATCGTATGGCGAAGCAGAGATATAGCTATCCGGGTCCAGGAATGCCTGGATTTCATCTTCCTGGCTCAGACCGCGCTTCAGCAAAGTCTGGGCGACCAGGTTAAGACCGGTGCGTGCTGCGCCATCTGCCAGATCGAGACTGGTGCGCGCTCCAGCTTCCACTCCAAGACTGGTGTCTCCCGCGCCAACATCAAGATCAAAATCGGAGCCAGTCGGACTGCCCTCCAGATCCAAGAAGGACGCCAGCCAGTGCATCAGATCATCCGGCACAAAACCAGATGGCGGATCGATCCATTTTTTATGGGTCAACTGTCTCGGGATCACAGGTTTTTACCTATACGAAATCCTCAGAGTGCGCAGCCGCTCTAAAATTGAATTTCGCCAATCTGGTCAAAATCCAGCTCAGGCTCAAGCTCAAACTCTGTTTCGTCATCAGCATCCGCTTCGCTAAAATTCCCAGCCCCAATCCCCCGCTCGCACAAGGAGCGGTACACGCAGTATTTACAGCGCTGCAGTTGCGTTGTGAGTGGGAACTGGTGCTCATCCAACCCGTCGATTTCGGATATCCAGGCAGCCAGCTCGCTGCGGTCGCTTTCCATCTGGTCTGCATCGTACACAAAATGCTCCGGTTGGGATGGGAAGGCAGCATACCAGTAGGCCATCTCGATCCGCTCAGGCTGCAGCATACTACCAATCAAACGCGCGCTGGCTTGCGAAAGCAAAAAGGGATACAACCTGGTCTGCACACGCGATGCCAGATGATCCCGGCGCTGGCGCTTGCGCCCGGTCTTCCAATCCAGGATCAGCGCCTTTTGGGGAGACAGGTTCACCAGCAAATCATATTTCGCTGCCAGCCGGTAACCGGCAAAGGGCAAAACCAGGCTTTTTTCAGGTTGCAGGCGCACATCAGGCAGCACATCTCCTAACCCGCCCAGCATCCCCGGGACGTGTGTCAAAAAGCTCTCCCACCACTGGGCCAGTTCAGGATCTTTCACCTGGCTGGTAAGCACATCCTGCGGCAACCCCAGGAAGTACTGCTGCGCCAGGCGGTGAAATCGCTCACCCTGGCGCATCAGATGCTCGCGCTCTTGCACCGGCTGGCTGTGCAAGGCAGGCCAGGCGATCCTTAACAGATAGCGCAGCTGGAAGCGGCGCGGGCAGTCCAGGTAATCCTGCAGGCTGGACTGGCTGAAGGTAAACCCTTGCGGCAGGCTCATGCGCTCACCTCCCCTGTACGTGTGTTCCAAAATTCCACCAGCTCGATCAAGGGCTGCGCGGGTTGCAAGTTGCCCATCAGACCGGTGTTCCAGGTGATCACCAGCTCTTTCTTGGCGCGGGTGATGCCGACATACAATAGGCGCAGGCGCTCGCGAATGAAATCCAGGCGTGCATCATAGGTAGCCCGGCCTTCCTGGTACCAATCATAGGCATCCGCCGAAAGCAGCGCCTTCAATTGCGCCAGGGTCTCGGCTTGCAGGTTGAGCTGGCCGCGCAGGTACCACTTATCCGGCAGGAATTCATCGTTATCCGGATCGGATGGAAAATCGTAAGTATTCACAGACAACAGATACACGCGGTCCCATTCCAACCCCTTAGCCTTGTGCATGGTGGCGATCACCACTTTACCTATATATTTTTCCGGGTCGAAGCCGCTGTCTTCGTCACTGAAGCCCAGGAAGCGGCGGTCGTTTTCGGCGATATGGTGCAGCTCAATATTCAGCTCTGCCAGGCGCCAGGTAGGATTTGCCATCGCAGCCTGGCGCAACATCCCCGCCAGCTTATAAGCCAGCGCCAGGTCGGCTGGCTCGCAAAAAACATCCTGCGCCAGGGTCAGCACCAGCTGGTCCACCGGCAGCGACGCAGCCGCCTGCCAGCGCTGCACCAGGGTCCGGAAGCGGAGCAGTGTCTCCAGTGTGCTGTCATCCAGGTCAGTACCCAGCCCTGCCAGCCAATCCCGATCAACAGCCGGCCAAAGGTAGTCCTCCACCCGGGCGATCTTGTGGATCAGACCTGCAGCGGTTTTGACATCTGCTTTCCCACTTTCGGGGTCGACAACACCCCTCCAGGCGCGATAGGCAGCCGCCAGCTTTACGGGCGAATTGGGGTCGGCCAGGCAGGCCAGCAAATCGCGCAGCACCCCGGCAGAAATCCGCGTGGCGGTAGAGCTGCGCAGCAAGCCGTCGACGTACTCGATATTCCGGGCTTTGAGCGCATCCACCATCTTTTTCGCATGCGTATTTGTGGATGCCAGCACCGCCACGGTAGCGTCCTGGTTTTCCGGCAGCCATTTCGCCAGTGATCGAGCCACCAGGTCGCATTCTTCCTGGCTCGAAAATTTCATCAGCGCTAGGGTCACACGATCCGGCTGATCGGCTGGGTTTGGCTGCGGGTCGCCGGGCGGGGTGGGCTCGATCCAGGGCGGGGCTTGCAGAGCGTCGCGCACCTTGGGCTGCGGGTGTGCATTCACCGTCCACTCCACAAGGTGGTTGGCCAGGTCGATGATACTGTAGGTGGAGCGCCCTGAATTGGGCAGGTGGCGTTGTATTGTGCCCGGCTGGTGGATAAAATTGCGCAGGAATTTTGGGTTGGCAGTGGTAAACGATTCATAAATCGCCTGGTTTGGGTCACCCACCCGCACCCAGTTACCGCCATCGCCAGCCAGCATATGCAGAATCTGTTCCTGCAGGCGGCTGCTGTCCTGCGCTTCATCTTCCAAGATGTAAGGCCAACGGTGACGGCAGCGGTCCAGGAAATCCAGGTCGGTTTCCAGCGCTTGCACCGCCAGCGAGATCAGATCGTCAAAATCGACCGCCCCACGGTACACCAGGGCGCGCTGGTAATCGCTGTACATCTCGGTTCCCATCTGTACCAGCGGCAAGGGCAGCGGCAAGTCTTCGAGTAAGGCTGCCAGGCGCTGCGGGGAAAGGCGCCGGTCCTTGGCTGTGCGAATAAAACTATACGCAATCTCTTCAACCGATCCAGGCAGCTTCTCGCGAGTAACCTTCTGGCGCTGATATTCATCCAGGGTATCGGAAAGGTATTCACCGGCAAACTGCGGGTGGCCGCGCAGCCAGGCGGCGGCAATTTCCTTGCGCAGACGGGTGGTTTCGTTTTCATCCAGGATGGTAAAGCGCTCATCCAGGTTCACCAACCCCGGGCGCTCGCGCACCAGGTCGTGTGCCAGACCGTGCAGGGTACGCACGCGAATGCCCAGATAAGGCAGCAGTTTCTTTTCTTCCAGGAAGCCAGCCACGCGCTGCTGAAAGTTCTGCACAGCGGAGTTGACCAGGGTGACCACCAGCACTTCCTGGTCGTCCTGCAGAACACCGCTGCCGATGATCTCGGCAGCCAGCTTTGAGAGCGTCCAGGTCTTGCCGCTGCCGGGCACGGCAATCACGCCCATGCGCCCGCCGCTGTATGCCAGGATTTCCTCTTGCGCCGGACGGAGCTGGTTCACTGCCATGCTCCCCCCTCTCCGCGCCAACTCACCAGGGCGCGCTGGAAAGCGCGCAGGAAATCGCCGCGCTGTTCATACCCCTGCTCGCCCATCTCGCTCATCCCCAGGTACACACGGGAACCGCAGCGGCGCAGCAGCCCCACCGCCATGCGGAACAGGGTACGCCGGTTTGCCAGCACTTCATCTTTATCCGTCCAACGGCGGCCGGGTTTCCAACCGCGCGCCAGCACGTACGGGTGTGTCAATGGCTGTGCCAGCCGCTCCACCCAACCCTGGCTGCCGATATCCAGCCAGAACTGCACCTGTACCGGGCGATTGGCCATCAAAAAGGTATAAGCCGGGGCAACCAGCACCGCCGGGGTGTCTTCTCCTTGCCAGGCACCCACATACTGCGCCGCGATCACGCCTTGCTGCACCATGGCCAGGTATTCCATACCCAGGGGGATGCCTTCTTGTCCCAGGGTCTCACCCGCCACCCAGCGGAATTTTTGTACCGATTCGATCAGGTTGGCGGTCACCTGGGCAGCGTCGAAGTCATCATGAAAACCGTAACCGGGTTGTGAAAGCACTTCGCCAAACAGGCGCGCCAGGAAATAATCAAATTCTTGCTCCTGGGCGCCAGCATCACTCAGCCAGGCGCGCAGGTTCTCAAAACGCTCGCCCAGGCGGTAGGTGATGCGCTCTTGCATCTCGGGTTTGATCACGTCAAAGGATGTCAGCGCAGGCGTGGCGCGTTTGCTGCTGTAGACGATCTCGCTGAGCAAGCGGGCGCGCACAAGATCCAGCCCCTTGACGGCCTGCATCAGCGCATAGGCCACATCCGCCTTTGGCGGGGCAAGCTGCCAGTCCGGGTAGGCCAGCGCCGAAAGCGTGAGCAAACTGCGGGCAGCCGGCTCGTCACGCAGCGAGCGCGACGGGCGGTGGCTGCGCACCGGCACCTGCAGGCTTTCCAGGCGGTTGACCAGGTTGAAACGCAGCGCATCCCCCATATACGGCGCCAGGATAACGATCTCCTGCGGTGGGATTTTGCTCTCATGCACCAGGCTGGCTGCCGTCTGCGCCACCCAATCCAGCATCTGCGGGTAGTAACGCTCATAGGAGAACGACAGCGCCAGGTCTTGTGCTGTCTCAGCGGAAAAATCGGCCAGCGAAAAGCCCTCCTTTTGCGTCTCGTCATCTGCCAGCGCGCCGCTCAGCATTTTCCCAAGTGCGCGCACCCCTGCCGAGGGCGGCCAGGTGTGCTCAAAGCTGCGTTTGCGGCTGCACAACTTTTTCAAGCGGTAAGCGGACTGCGCATCCGCCCCCAGGAAGGTGCGGAACCCGCCGTGCCAATCGTAGATACACAAGGAAGTCTGGAAATAGGGCAGCCACTCCAGCAGCAGATCGTGCGCCACCGGGGTGTCTTCTTCCAGGTTGTCATAGATCAGGTGGCGGTAGCTGCGCATCAAATAGTCGCGGCACAGCCTATCCTGCCATATCAGCTTGCTGAAGATTTCTACCTGCAGCGAGAAATCGAGCAGGTTGTGTTGCAGGCAGAAGGCGCGAAACACATCCACGCTGGTCTGCACATCCTGGTAAACATGCACCTGCCCGGGCTCTCCCACCCAGGCGGCGCTGAGCCGCTGTCCGATCTCGCTGTGGGAGAAACCCACCAGGGCTGCCTTGTTCAGGTTATCCAGCACCTGGCTGTACATGCGGTTTGGCTCGATGCGTACCGAGCTAAAAAGACCCTGCTCCAGGCGCGGGGCGAGCAAATGCGCCATGTAATATTGGGCAGTCTCCAGGGTAAGAAAAACCGGCTCGTTTTCGGGTTGGGCAAAACCCGCCGTACTGGCAACCAGCGGCCAAAAGAGGTCCACCATACGCCGCGCCAGGCCGCCCAATGTCAACAGCGACGGCAGACCGCCATTGATGTGCACCTGTGGGGTCTGCAAGGCCTGCTGGTAGGCGCTTGCCAGGGTACGCTGCGGGGTGAGCACCAGGATTTCATCCCCTGGTACGCCACTTTCCATCAGGTGTAACATACGCAGCACACCCACGCGGGTCTTTCCGCTGCCGGTTGGCCCCTCCAAAAAGGTCGATCCCTCCAAGGGAAGCCGGACCACCTCTTGCTGCTGTTTAGAAAGCGAAAATTCCAAACCCCCTCCCTTCTAGACTGTTAGCGCCTGGATCAGCCACAAAACCAGCATCCCTGCGGAGATGGTCCAGACGATATTCTTGCTGCGAAAACCCACCACCACAGCCACCGCGGCGGCGATCAGGCGCGGGTTAGCCGGGCTGAGCACAAGCGCCCCCTGGCGGATAAAGACCTCCGGGAAGATAATGGCGGTGAGCACGGCAGGCGGCACAAAACGCAGGGCGCGCTGCACCCAATCCGGTACCGACAGCCGCCCCCACAGAAACATAAAGGACAGCCGGATGGCAAAGGTCAACAGACCTGCAGCGATCATGGTGATCCAAAGCGACATCAAAAGTCTCCGAAGGTATCCGATCAGACCCCAGTCTTAAGTCCAGACTGTTTCTTTAGCGTCTGGTTCTCCAGCACCATCCCCAGTGAAACGCCCACAATCGCCGCCAGGAAAAGCCCTAATTTGTACGGCAGCGATGCCGCGGCCACAGCGGTGATCCCTGCACTCAGCGCGGCTGCCAGGCTGGGGCGGTCTTTGAGATTGGGGGCGACCAGGGCGATAAAAGTGAGCGCCAGGGTGAAATCCAGCGACCAGCTGTCGGGGATCACCTCACCGATCAAGATACCGGCAGCGGTGCTCAGCTGCCAGGTGCTCCACAATGCCAGCCCCGCACCCAGGAAGAAATAATGGCGCTTGT
>CAZTMX010000020.1:11550-24352 GCA_964614855.1 uncultured Anaerolineaceae bacterium
CCGTAGATCATGCCAAACGGGATCACCCCCACCAGGATGGGCAGCTCCGCCTGGATGCCGGAGATGAATTCTTTGCGGGCGGTGGGCAGCGGGTTGTTCACAATGGAGTCAGGGCACCGTGCTTTCATCGGGTATAATACGCGCAGTCTTTTGTCATAAACACAACTTGCTTGCATCAAAACCGCAATATGCGCTATGCTAACACATAATCTGAACCTGGTAGTAGGTTTTTGCCAAGAATATTCAGGAGACCCCTTATGAAATTCAACCACACCCTACGCTTTTGCATCCTGGTACTTTTGACCGCCAGTTTTGCCCTGGCAGGCTGCAGCACACCCACCGCGGCGCCGCAAGCCCCCGCGCCAGAGGCACCTGCCCCTGCTGAACCAGCCGCCGCACCAGGCGCCGGTAGTGAAGCACCTGCTCCCCAGGAGGCAGCCCCAGCTGCAGGCGGACCCAAGTCTGTCACTTTCCTGTATCCGCAGCAAATTGAGACATTGAACCCGCTGTATGCCACCTCTTACTTTGAGCGCATCACCAGTCAGGTCTGGAATGCCCGGGCCTGGAATTTTGACGAAGACAACCTCCCGCAGCCGCTGCTGGTCAAAGAAATTCCCAGCGCCGAAAACGGCGGAATTTCAGCAGATGGCTTGACTATTACTATGAAGTTGCGGGACGATCTGAAATGGTCCGACGGTACCCCGCTCACCTCCGAAGATTTCCGTTTTACCTATGAAATGTATATCAGCTCCAACAACAGCCTGCCGGGCAGGGAGCCGTATAACCTGATCCAGAGCTTTGAAACGCCTGACCCGCAGACGGTGGTAATGACCTTTTACTCGCCCTACGCCCCCTGGCTGGCAGCCCTATGGCACGGCGTGCTTCCGTCGCATATCCTGAGACCAGTTTTCAGCGAACAAGGTACGATTGACAACGCCGAATGGAACACCGCGCCGGTAGTAGGCTGCGGTCCCTTTGTCTTTGCCGAGTGGGAACCCGGCAGCCATATTCGCTTCACCGCTAATGCCAATTACTGGCTCGGGGCGCCAAAGCTGAGCGAAGTTACCATCCGCTTTACGAACGACGCTGAGCAGGTGGCTGCGCTCACCTCCGGGCAGGCCGACCTGGGCACCTATTTTGCTTTTTCCGATATCCCCGCCCTGGAAGGCGCCGGGTTGAAAGTGCAGAAGGTCTTCTCCGGTTATGTTGAGGGACTGCAGTTTTACCTCAACCCCATCTTTGGCCACCCAGCGTTGCAAGATATCCGCGTGCGCCAGGCAATCGCCCTGGCAATCAACCGCCAGGCAGTGCTGGACACGTTGTTCGCCGGGCAGGCACTGCCAGGCGTCTCGATCTGGGATAACACCCCATATGTCGAACCGACTCTGCAGCCCTGGCCCTATGACCCTGCCAAAGCCGCAGCGCTGCTGGATGAAGCCGGCTGGAGCGACACGAACGGCGACGGGCTGCGCGACCGCGAAGGTGTGGACCTGGCACTGACCTATGGCACCACCACGCGTGCCGTGCGCCAGCAAGCCCAGGCGCTGATCCGCGAACAATTGCTGCAGGTGGGTATCCGCCTGGATCTCACGGACTATGAACCGAACCTGTTCTTCGCCGGGTTTGGCGAAGGCGGACCGGCAGCCACCGGCCAGCTGGATATGTACCAGCTATCATCATCTTACCGCTTCCCAGACCCCGATAGCGCCGATTTCCTGTGCAGCCAACTGCCGTCAAATGAGAACCCGGGCGGTGTAAACTGGACCGCCTTCTGCAACCAGGAGCTGAACGACCTGCTGCTCAAGCAAATCTCGCAGGTGGGCTATCCGGATACCGAACGCCAGGCGACCTTCCACCAGATCTCGCGCATCGTCTTCGAGCGGGCGTATTTTATCGGGCTGTGGCAGGACCCGGATGTGTGGGCGCTGAACAGCAAGCTGGTCAACGTGCGCCTTTCGGGTGTAACGCCGTTCTTTAACCTGGTGGAGTGGGATTTGCTCCCGTAGAAAGCGCGAGATCCTGATCGAAATTTAGAAAGGGACGCTGTCGGCGATGCACTGGCGACATTGGCAGTGTCCCCCGAGCGGGCGTTTGGAGAATCGGCTCGGCGACGGTCAGGGATGGCTGGCGGAGTGACAGTGCTTGGGGCACTCGAATGTGTGATAGGATTAGTGATTTATCGGTCGGAATTTGATGGAGTCTAATTAAATTGACTTTTCAAGAGCTTCTGTCACCCATTCATTCAGGCTTTTTCTGTCAGCATCAGCACGTATTACAATCTCACGGTGAAGCTCTGAAGGGATGCGGATATTGAACCTGCCGGAATATGGCTTTTCAGAAGTTACGCCATCTTCTTTACACATGTCTAGAAAGAGCTCTATCGATTCGCGGAAAGAAGTTTCCAACTCTTCGGGGTTGCGGCCCTGAAAAGTGATCACAGAACGTAATCCGATCAATTCCCCCGTAAAAATCTTCCCCTCAGCGTCATATTCAACTATCCCAGTATAACCTTTATACTTCAGCATTTCGAATTACTCCCCTTCCTCGCTTGCCCATTACACTTCTATAGGACCACAATATTGTACGAATATCAAGATTCTTTTATTATTCTTTCCCACTGGAAATAGAAGATATCATCTATCCACAATGAAAAACCGGATATCTTCGAGCGTCGCCGCATCCCTCGGCCAGCCGATCACCACGCTGCGTCTAGAGCTGCGCGTCAAAATAACATCCGCCAATAGCGATTTCGGCACCGATACCGGGATCATCTGGCGGCAGCTGAACAGGATAAAGTCCAAACCCTCTTTCGTGTAACGCGGATACAGCATCTCCCCCGCCAGGTAATGCATCGTTTCATTGGCTTGCACGCCCAGCCTTTCCAGGGCTTCAGCCGTGTGCGTTTCCGCGGGACATAAGCCAGAGCGCTCCGGCACCAGGTTATCCGCCGCTGGCACTGTAAGCCCCAAGAACAGCAGAGCGGTCATCAGCCACAGATACTTGCGAGAGGCACGCGCTGCCACACCGGTTTGCCCTGCATCTGTATCGACCACAGGATCGATAAACATCTTATGCCGCAGTGCAGCCGGCAAAGCTCCTAGCGCCGAGACCAGCCCCACCCCATAATACAGAAAGATCACCCAATCCCCAGGAACCAGGTAGCGCGAACCCGAGTTGCGGGCAAAACCTAGCGACAGGGAATAAACCAGGAAGAGATACAGCGGGAATAACCCCGCCCAACGCCAACGCGACCAGCACCAGCCGATGCCCCATGCCAGCAGCGCCATGTTGATCAGATAAAACGGAATGCGCGCCAGAGGGATATCCCCCTGCCATTCCATGCGCCGAGTCTCATCCCAATACGGCCTGGCTGCCAGGTTCAGCAGCTCCTGGTCAGCGGTGGAAAGCGAATCCGGCAGCGCCTGGACAGCACCGAACAGGTTGTGCAGAAAATGATTGGGGATAAACAAGGGAAAATTGTCATAAGCCAGCTGCTGTCGAGAGATTTCATTAAAACTAGCCCCACCGCTTGCCAATGAGATCCCTTGCAATGGATCGGAGACCGCCAACTTCTCAGGCGCAGGTACAGCGCCCTGACTGGTGTTGTAACGCGTGTTGATCACATCAAAGAATTTTATAAAGAAGAACGGTCTGCCCAGCTCATCCTGCCCGGTCGCCAACCAGGGTGCGATGACCAGGCTGAACCCCAGGACGAAAACTGCGGATTGTGCAATCCAGCGCTTCGGATTGCGCCAGAATACAACCAGCAGAAAAACCGGGATAAAGGGCAGCAGGAATACCGGGTTCATGCGTATCAACGAGATCGCCCCCAGCACTCCTCCCGCCGCCAGCGCGGCCTGCCAGCGCGCGCCGTGGAATTTCAACCAGGTGAAGACCAGCCAGGTGAAACCGATCAGACCGAGCAGCACCGGGAGCTCACTGGCCAGCAGCCGTGGGTTGACGCTGGCGATCTCCGTTGAGAGCAGGACGGCGTTGTATTGGCGGATGATGATCACCAACGCCAGCAGCAGACCCAAAAAGCGGTTGTGGATGGCTTTGCCAAACCCATAGAGCAGCGGTCCTATCAAAGCCAGGACAGCGATCTGCAGCAGCGCTAGCAGGTTGTAATCCACCCCGGCGAAAACATGCAAGATGGATAGAAATACCATGTACAGAGGTTTGTCCGAGTATGCGCCGTTGTTGATCCCCCATCCATTCACGATCGCCAACGCTCCCAGGTCGTGCACCCTGGCATCGGAGTATGGATAAGGCTGCAGGAACGGTTTTTGCGGCTGGAGCGAGAAGTAATGACGGTTCATGGGGGCAAACCCCCACAGACCGAATGCCAGCAGGAACAAGAACAGGCAGATCACCAGGTCACCGGAAATGCTCCTGGTTGTGCGCGAGAGCAGTCTCAAGCGCCGCAGCAGCATTATCAGCGCAACTGCTGCCAGCAGCGCAGCAACCAGTTGGAAGCTGGAAAGCGGCATGCCGGAGACATTCCAGTAATAACTGTCTGGGGTGATTCCCAGGCGGGTGACGTAGATAAACACGCCGGTGATCGCCAGCACTGCCAGGCTGAACAGGCTGACACGCCGTGGGAAATTCCGGGCTTGAAAAAGTCCATCCGCCGACCAGGCCAGGTAAAACTGGAAAGGCAGCAGACCCAGCACCACCAGCAGCGGGCGAAACCGCTGATAATACCCCCCATAGACACCCAGCCAGGTTGCTGGCGAAAGTGCAATCAGCACGGCAGCCAGGGCGGTGGCCAGAGCCCAGGCATCCCAGCGCTCCTTGTTCTGCTGGGCTGATGCCAGGAAGCGTGAGTGCAGCTGTGCGCGTGCCTGGCGCCAGGCGAGAAACAAAAAGCCAATCCCCAGCAGCACGGTCAGCGCGGTCAGGAGAAACCTGGATAAGGATAACCCCCATAGAAAAACCACTTCCGAACCCGGAAATCCACGGGTGATCATCCAGCCCGCCAGCCAGAATTCCAAGGCGCAAAGGAGAAACAGCCAGGCGGGCGCGCTGCCCGGGGGATTTTGGGGGCTCAAAGCGGCGTCTGAATCTGCCTTTTTCAAGTCACTCATCTGCTTAATAGGCGCCGCGGCTCAGAATCACCGCCAGGAAAGTGTGGATAAAGATATGGAAATCCAACCAGATGGACCAGTTTTGCAGATAGTACAGATCCAGGTTCACGCGTTCGGAATACGGCAGGTCGTTGCGCCCCGAGATTTGCCACAAACCGGTGATACCAGGGGTGACATGCTTGAGGATCTCGTATTCTTTCCCGTACAGCTGGATCTCTTCTTCGACGATCGGGCGCGGCCCGATCAGGCTCATTTCCCCTTTGAAGACGTTCCAGATTTGCGGCAATTCATCCAGGCTGGTGTAACGCAGGATTCTTCCCACGCGCGTGATGCGCGGATCATGCTTGAGCTTGAAATTCTCCGACCATTCCTTTTCCAGCTCTGGGTTTTGCAGGATGTGACCCTCCAGCGCCTGGTCTGCGCCGCTGAACATACTGCGGAATTTCACTATTTGGATTTGCTTGCCATTTTTACCCAGGCGCTTCTGGGTGTAAAATACCGAGCCCGGGCTGTCTAGCTTGATCGCCAACCCGACGATCAGGAAGAACGGGATGATCAGCGGAAGGGAGATCAAGATGAGCAGCAAGTCAAACAAGCGCTTGTACACCTGGTGAACCGGGTTGCTCCACTGGTGCCGCACTTCCAGACCAAAATACTCGAACAGGTGAAGGTTGGAAAACCACAAGGACCCCAGGCGTTCTTCGTCGAAGATCAAAAGGATACGTCTGAAGGCATGGGTTTTGTCCATCAAGATACTCTTGGCGGCTTTGAAGTGCTGTTTTCCCGGGATGATAATGATATTATCCAACCCGCGGAAAAGGCTCTGGTCATCCCAGGCGTCTACGCTCCTCGAAGCAAAGCGCGGGAACATATCGGCAATATCCTGTGCGGCGATGGAGAGCACCGGCCAAAACCCACCCAGGCGGTTCTGGAGCAGATCTGCGCTGATCTTTTCCACACTTTCACGCGCCCCAATCAAGACCGCGGGCTCGCCCCAGCAATTCAGTTTTAATGCTATACGCCGTGCTACTTTGCGCATGATGGGGATGCTCAGGCTCATAAAAATCCAGGTCAATCCGGTGATAGCGCGCGACCAGTCCGTGGTGGCGCCCAGGTAGAATGTCAGGAAGATCAATAGAAGAAAGAGCACAGCCGTGCCGATGGTCACCCGGCGCAGCTCTTCTACGCCTCCCAGGCCGGTTCCAGGGTACAAAGACAGCGCGGTATAAATCAATGCCAGCCCAAAGAAGACGGCAGGCAGGACAGCGTGATAATTTTCGATCAGGAAATCTATGCGCACAAGACGCCACAAGCGCATGGCGATCTCCAGCGAAACCACCAGGCAGAAAAGATCGCTGAGCGCCATGCACAGGATCATCGCCAGGCGGCGGTGGCCGTGCAGCCAGGCTAAATTTCCCGGGCGGTAGTAAAGCTCATCCCGATATAGGATTACAGGTTCGCGTTGATTTTCTTCGCTTCGCATGCCAACACATCCAGCGTCGAGCGTGCAGTCTCCAGCCAATCAAACCGGGCGCTTCGTTCTAACCCCTTGCGACGCAACTCCCGTCCCAAATCCGGCTGCGTAAGGAGCCCTTGGATCGCTTCCGCCATGGCGTTTTGATCGGTTGCAGGATAGTATATCACTGCATCGCCGCAAACTTCAGGCAAAGAAGCGGCATCTGAGCACAGGACCGGGCAGCCGCACGCCATCGCCTCCAGGGGCGGCAGACCAAAGCCCTCATATAAAGATGGATAGATCAGCCCCACGGCGTTTTCATACAGCGCCCTCAAGCCGCCATCGCTGATCTCGCTCAACAAGGTGATACGCTCCGAAGCCAGGTCGAGATCGCTTTGACCGAACACGGCGCGGTAATCTCCGCCGATGATCACCAGCCTGACCTGCGAGGGGACCGAGAGGAACGCCTGTACGGCCCGGCGAAAGTTCTTGTGCGGGCTGAGACTGGAAACGGCCAACAGATACCCCTGGGGTTGGAGACCGTTCTGTTTCAGGATGCCGGTGTCTGGATCCACGCCCCGGATGTGATCTGCGCTGAGCGGGATTATCTGGAAGCGCTGCGGGGGATGGTTGAGGTAGCGCGCCAGCTCAGATTGCGAGAAGCGCGAATCGGTGAGTAGACGCCGGGCGCGGTGTGCCAGCTGGTTGAAAACAAAGCGGTATTTGAGACGAAATTGCCAGGAATACGCATGGGGTACGGCAAAAACCGAGGCATCGTGCAGGGTGGCGACCTGGTTACGGTACCAGAATGGGCCAATATTGGCAGGAGAGAAAAGGAGCTTCCCGGCGGCTGCCAGCGGCAGGTCGAACTGTTCCCAAAGGTTGCCATGGTTCAATCCGGCCTGGCGCACCTTTATGGCTCGATAGGCGGGCAGCTTCAGGCGGCCGGGCGGAAGCAGGCAAGTCAGCTCGATTTCGCCGTTGCCATAACCATCCGCCAGCAGCTGATCCATCGCCCGGGTCACTTCGCGGCAGTAGCGCTGTACTCCCGTGAGCGGCTGGGTAAAGAAACGCCCGTTAATGTAGATGATGCGAGGCATAGGCGGTCACACGGGCTGAGCTTGGTTGCGGTGGGGAAATTCTTGCAGGGCCTGCTCGACGATGGCAGCAGTTTCCTGGCGAAAACGCTGGTTCGAGAAGCGCAGTGCGTTGAGGCGGCAGTTTTCGGGCTGGAAGAGATCGTGATTACGCTCAAAATCGCCAATCGCTGTTTGTATCGCTTCGGCGGTTTGCTGCGGGAAGAACAGCCCGGACGGTTGCCGGGTTTCGAAGGAATGTCCTGCAGCGGAGCTGTGCGGTGGTTGCAGGCCAAGGGGTGTCTCGGATCTGCGATTTGATGCGGGGTCGTGTGGTGTCTCGGAGCCGATTGGCGTTTCAAGGCCGCGCACGGTTTCCAGCGCCCCGCCCCTGCCAAATGCGATCACCGGCGCGCCGCAGGCCTGGGCTTCAACCGGCAGGATGCCAAAATCTTCCTGTGCAGCGAAGACAAAAGCACGGCAGGTGCGCAGGTGTGTGCGCAGCGCTTCTGCAGGTAGACGTCCCAACCAGCGGATATTGCCTGGCAGATTCTGGCACAGTGCAGCAGCCTGCGGGCCGTCGCCGACCAGCACCAGCTTCTTATCCGGCATGCTTCGAAAAGCCTGTATGATCAGGTCCATGCGTTTATACGGCACAAAGCGCGATGCTGCAAGGTAGTAAGCGCCGCGCTCGCCGCCCAGGGTGAAGAAATCCGTATCCACCGGCGGGTACAGCACGTTGGACGTGCGGCGGTAGTATTTTTGTACTCGACTGGCGATAAAATGAGAATTCGAAAGTAGCAGGTCTGGGCGCTGGGCGGCAGCGTAATCCCACAGGCGGATGGAATGCATCACCCAGCGGGCAAGGGTGTTTTTCAGCCCGCCGCCAGCCAGGTACACTTTTTCCATCTCCCAGGCATAGCGTATCGGGCTGTGGATGTAGCTGATATGTAGCTGGTCTGGCGCGGTGATCACCCCTTTAACTACCGCATGGCAGTTGGAAAACACCAGGTCGTAGCCCGAGAGGTCCAGCTGCTCGACTGCCAGGGGCATCAGCGGCAGGTAAGTGCGGAAATGCTTGCGCGCAAACGGCATGCGCTGCAAGAAGGTTGTCGTAACATGTTTGCCGGAGAGGAAGGCGCGCTCCTGCTGCGGCATGAAATCCACCAGGCTGAACAGATCCGCCTGCGGGTAGAGCTGCAGCAGCTGCTGGATGACCTTCTCCGAGCCTGCGAAGGTGGTGTACCAATCGTGAAGGATGGCGATAGAGTTCATACGCAGACCAGGGTCTCCAGGATTCATTTGAGGGGTGAGATTTCAATCCAGCTGAGGGCGACACCCAGCAGGCGCGCCCCCGGGGTTTCAGCGGTCATCCCAGGTGGGTAGGCAGTACGGCAAACGCGGAATGAGAAGCGGGTTGGTTCAGGATTTGTGCCCGGCTTAGCGGTTAGGATACCGGTAAAAACAAAGCCTTCCTCAAATGGCTCTTTGCTAATCAAGACCGGTTGGTTATCGCAAAATAGTTCTAAGCTTTCAAGAATTTCTTGATCAATGTTCAAACGAAGAAAAAAGCGAATTTGAAGGTTTCCTTCGCGATCTAACGGCAGATCAATTGTCGACATCGTTTCAGGTCCACTCCACATCCATATTCTTTCACCAACTCTTTCTACAGAATACCAGCCACTTCTTGGATGTATACTTTCTAGATGATAGGAAAAATGCCGCAATTCTTGCTTCTTCTGCCAGAATGATATTTCGATGCACTCTCGGATTGGAAATTCTTTCTCATGACAAATGGTAATCAGTTCATCTACTAAAACCTGATATCGGATGTTCAATAATTTGAGACCGTATTCATATAATTCTAAATCGAGATTGTTAAGTTCTTTTATCTGATCAAGAGTCGAAGGCGGAATTTCTTCTTCTTCTCTTAATCCGATATTCAATTCAGGAATACGATCGATAGGGAGAAGGTTAAATTGATAAGAGAACATATCAATGGACTTGCTAAATTCTTCTTGAATACCGAGAAAAAAAAATTGTTCAAGCCTTTCCTTGGCTAAATTAATACTAACAAACCGTTTGCTATTTTCGAACGGAGGAATATCCGCAAGGGTTTTTACAGGATAATCAACTTGTAGACCTAACATCCTGGTTTGAAGGTTGGTGAGGTTTTCTTTAAATGCAGGGTGAACAATAAAATTCTCCAATGTCATTTTCTGGACTTGAAGATATGCTTGTTTATTTGGATATTCAGCAAATTGTGAATCCTGAAAATTTGTATTACGGATATGGTAAAAGTTAGATATAGCTCTAGAAATTGGTTCGCGCAAAAATGTAAGAAAAAGTGGTATTCGATTCAATAACTTGTGAATCTCGTATGTGAAGTGACCGCATATACAATCGTACTCATTAATATCGTAATCCGCCAATTCCAAGCCATTAATAATTTCTGGGCGAATGATCAACAGTTGGTCTGGGATCAATATTGAACGTAGTAGTTCAGTAAACGTAGTTCCAGCAGTTTTAGGTATATGCAAAAAACACAGTTGATGTGTTGAGAGATCAGTCGGTGAGAATCGCTTTAGTGTAATCATGTTTAGTTTAATTCTCTTCTGGTCTATTGACTAACTTTATTGAAAACATCAAGATATTCATCAGCAACACTCTGCCAGGTGCGCGTTTTCAATCTTGAAAGAATCTTACCTTCAACATCCAGCAGATATGAATGGTTTTCCAATGCCCAGGAAATCCTATTCACCATGTCAATTACGTTATACGGATCAAAGCAAATGATACTCCGTTCTTCTGGAGATAGAACTTCTCGAACAACTGGGATATCGCTCAAAACCACAGGTGTATTTACCGACAAAGACTCTGAAAACACAAAGGGAAATCCTCCTTCAAAAAGCGTAGGCGCAACAGTGAGATGGGCACATGCATAAAATGCAGCATGGATTCTGGCAGGCATATAGTGCATGGAAAGCACGTCTAAATGTAATTTCTCCTTATCAACATATTCCTGCATTTCACCCGAAAATGCCCCGGTAAATACTAACTTTGCATCGACATATCTCTCTCTTAGGAGAATCCTGTATGCTTTGATAAGATTAAGATGATTTTTATGCAATCTGCTTTGAGAAGAAACAAACAGGTAATTTATCGAGCCAAGGTTAAGTGAACGAAGATAGATCGATTGTTGGTCAGAACATCCTTCCGTTTCTTTCCGCAAGTACCCTTTGATCATTCTTCGGGCGAGTAACAACATTTCATCATCTCCTACACCTGAGCGAGATGATATGAGCGGGCGTGTTTCAATTGGGGCATGGGGGATAACATGTATATTTTCAGGTAATTGAAATCCTGATTTAATCACCTGATTTTCACGCACATAATTCGAAAAAGTGATAACTTTGTCTGCTTGAGTGATCGTTTGTTTTATATTGAAGTAGTGGTTATCCACCAAATCAGGAACCACTTTAGAATATTTCGTTGGAAAATCAAGGTAAACAATATCTGGCACTGCAACAACAGTCGGTCGGGTAAATTTATGAATGAACTTGTTGTTAGGATAAGCAAAAAACCAGGTTGAACATTTATCTTCAGTGATAACCTTTTCAGCAAGAACTTTCAACTCTGAATTTACCATGTTGGAAAAAACTCGTGGCGCGAGACCAAAAACATAATTCCTCACTCTGCCAATAACAGATCTAATGTGTGCCACTAATTGAGAAATATGGAATAATCGGATTAGTAAATCGAGTATTTTCTTGATAATGTACAGAATCAATAACAGTAAACCGAAAATCAATAGGAATGGCAGTGCAACCAGGGTTATCAAGGCGATCAGCAAGAAACCAGATAGTGGTCTTATAACCACGAATCTTGATGCAATTTCTGATCTTATGGCAAGGAATTTCTTATGTAAATTTTCTAAAATAGTAAGAGGACGACGTTTACGCGGCTTGCGATTAATCCACCAATCATAAACCTGGTATATTAACGGTGGTGTCTCATTAACAACATCAAAAATAATTCTCTGAGTATCAACACCCAGATCTTCCAGATAATCTGCAACAGCTTGTTTAACCCATGAGACACTCGCTATATGAATTTGCAGATCCGCTCGCTCCTGTGCACCAAGGATGATCATTGCAAGCAAACGAGATATGCCCTCGCCAGTAAACCCTCCTGGATTAGTTTCATGCATCCATAACCCGACATGGGTCTTTTCATTATCCTGATCTTCCCGAGACTCCGATGGCAATCTTGGCAGATAAAGGGATGTGCTGAACTTTTCCCTCCAGCTATCTTCGACGTATTGGGTGCCAAACTCCTGCAATAGAATTTTTTGCGAATTGACTACATCGCTAATAAAATCTTCATCACCATTTAGAATTCGTCGAATTTTCAGTCTTGCTTCTTCAAAAGTATCACAACAACCCGGTAATTTTCTCTTTGCCAAGAATTCCAAAACCCCACCAGACATGTAAATTAATGGCAACCCGTAAACCGCTGCTTCAATGGGATGATAGTGAAGATGGCGTTCCTCCTTCGAGTGGTAGAACATTACCCGCGATGACATAAAGGTTTCGAGATATTCTTCTTGTTCCAGAAAGCCAGTCACATGCGCGTCATCCGTTACTTCAACCGGTTGAGCGCCAGCAATAATATGAGGTAAATCACCAAAATTCCTTTTAAAATCCTGGTAAATTTTGTTGTAGTATGGGTGCGATTTTATTCTTGGGCAAACAAAGAAAATCTGGCCTGTATCGCCCCGCCACTTGTTTTCATGTTGATAATAACTAAGCGGCAATCCCTGGGGAAGGTATAAGGATATTCTTTGAACCCACAACGGCTCATGATCAATTGTGTTCGCTATACTGGCTGCCAGGCGAATATTGGTACCTTTTCGGATGCGGTGAAATACCTTATCTGAGAACATAGTTTCAAATCTATCTGCATAAGTTTTATCACCTTCCAGGCCAAAGATACGTAGATAGATAAGACCATCGAATGAATTGCACGTTGCTTCCACCATCTCCGGAAATATAGCCGCAATGGCAGTGCCAAAATACTCATTGATTTCCCTTGCCATGTTTTTTGGCCACGGTTGGGTGTAAAAATCAAAGTGATTGAGTTTCTTTAGCAAACTTTGGGGAATTGTCAGGCTGCTGTCGTAC
>CAZTMX010000021.1:0-24351 GCA_964614855.1 uncultured Anaerolineaceae bacterium
AAGACCGCCAGCGTCTGCGACCTGTTGTGATGTTTGATTTACTCCTTAACAATGCTGACCGTAAGGGCAGCCACATCTTGTTGGATCCAGAACGGCATCTGTGGTTGATTGACCACGGTCTTTGTTTTCATATTGAAGAGAAGCTGCGAACGGTGATCTGGGATTTTGTGGATGAACCCTTCCCTGTAGATTTGGTGGAAGATGTCAGGCGGTTTGAACAGAATTTACAATTATTGCAGACAGAAAGCAGTGAAGGAAACCCGGTAGAAAATTTGCAGCTCCTGCGCAGCTATCTCTCCGAGGCCGAGCTTGACATGTTAGCTCGGCGTGCTCGGGATCTTCTGGTCAGCGGGCGATTTCCAGCGCCCGATCCCGCACGCAGGCAATTCCCCTGGCCGCAGCTGTAGCGCTTGCGGGTAATAGTGGTTGAAATACCTGGTTGTCAGACACGATGACTTCAATATCACAGTAGTTACGAGGTAAAGATGGAATATAAAATAGCATTTCTCGGTTTTGGTAATGTTGGTAAGGCGTTGGCGCAGTTGCTTCTGAGAAAGGAAGCGGATATCAAACAGCGCTATGAACTAACTTTCACGGTTGTTGGTATTGCCACTGGCTCACACGGCAGCGCGATAAACCCTGCGGGGATATCGCTGCAGCAAGCGCTTGAAACGAAGGATTATGCTTCGCTTTCCGCTGTCCCATTTTCAGGCGATACGCTGGATTTCATCCGCACCTGTGCCCGCACGGCAGCGGCGGATGTTCTGTTTGAAAATTCACCGGTGAATTATGAAACCGGGCAGCCTGCGGTCAATCACCTGCGCCTGGCGCTGGAGATGGGTATGCATGCGGTCACAGCCAACAAAGGCCCGGTGGTGCACGCTCATGCTGAACTGACCGAGCTGGCGCGACAAAAGGGACGAAAATTCTTCTTCGAATCGACCGTTATGGACGGAGCGCCGATCTTTTCCCTTTACCGCGAGACACTCCCGGCAGCGAACTTGCTGTCCTTGCGTGGTGTGCTCAATTCGACAACCAACATGATGCTCACCCTTATGGAAAATGGCGATAGCTTTGACCAGGCAGTGGCTCACTGCCAGAAAATCGGCATTGCAGAGACGGATCCCAGCGGTGATATCGACGGGTGGGATGCCTCGGTTAAGGTGGCTGCCCTGGCGACCGTAATGATGGGCATTCCCTTGAAGCCAGCTGAGGTGGAGCGGCAAGGGATCCGGGGGATCACATCACAAATGATTGCTGATGCCAAAGCACAGGGGAAACGTTATAAACTGGTATGCACTGCGACACGCACGCCAGACGGGGTGCGCGCCAAAGTGGCGCCGGAGCTGGTTGGCGTGGATTCGCCCATGTACGGCGTGGAGGGTACCACCAGCATAGTGCAGTTCGAAACGGATGTCCTGGGGTTGCTCTCCCTGGTGGAGGCGGATCCAGGTCCGCACACCACAGCCTATGGTTTGCTGGCTGATTTTTTGAACGCGGTACGCCAGCACTAGTTGAAAAAACTCCTCCGCCATTGGCGGAGGAGCTTTATAATAAGCGAAAAGTTGCAGACGATTTCTGGTCTTATCTCTTAATCATCCAGGCTGTCCATCGACCACGCCATCTGCTTCTCCAGCGGCACCTGGCGCATGCTGAGTGCCATGCGTCTGCGTTCGGGATGAATTTCCAGCACCTTTACCAGCACGCGGTCGCCTGTCTTGACCGCGTCCTTGGGGTTTTGCACGGCAGAATAACCAATCTGGCTGGCGTGGATCAGTCCTTCCACCCCTTCGGGCAAGCGGGCAAAGCTGCCAAATTCCACGTTGCGAGTAATAACCACTTCCACATAATCACCGGGTTTGTATACTTCACCGATGTTCTCCCAGGGGCTGGGCAGCACGGACTTGCGGCTCAGGCTCACTCGCTGCTGGTCCATGTCGATTTCAAGCACTTTTACCTTGATTTCATCGCCAATTTTTAGCAATTCTGACGGGTGTTTGACCTTTTTCCAGTCCAATTGGGAGATATGCACCAACCCATCAATGCCGTCCAGGTTGACAAATGCACCAAAATCGACCAGGCTGGCGACCTTTCCGGTCAGAACCTGTCCTTTTTGCAGGGCTTCCAGTCTTTTCTTGCGCCTTTCAGCCTGGGCTTCCAACGCCGAAAAGATCAGTCGGTTCCGGTCGGGTGATACTTCAATCACCTTCAGTTCTTTGTTTTTCCCAACCATTTCCTTTTTTACATTCTCTGCGTAATGAGGGTTGTTGGCCTGGCGTAACTCGGGAACCTGAGAAAACGGCAGAAAACCGCGTAAGTTCATAAATTGGACAATCATCCCGCCGCGATTGTGCCCAATAATCGGCAGATCAACAATTTCACCGTTTTGCTTTAGCTTTTCGGCTTCCAACCAATCGTGATATTCCAACCCCTTGCTCAGAGAAACCTGTAAATCCTGGTCTCCAGTGGGTAAGTTGGTGACATAAGCTACCACCTTATCTCCTGCATGCAGATTTGCCAGCACATCTTTGTCCATTAATGCCAGGTCTCGGGAGGGGACGAGCGCATCTCTCTTAACGCCGATATCGACCAGGGCGCCGTCGTCGTCAAGACGAATCAAGATACCCTGGATCACCTGCCCGACTTCAGGCATCTGGTACTCGTAGCTGGAGATAAGCTCTTCGAACGATTTTTGTTCTTGCGGTTGGTTGGTTTGATCTGTCATTTTACTTACCTGTTATTTGGTTTCTGGATCGTCGATCCATTCGATGATCGTCGCTTCGCCCTGTCCGACTCCCACACACAAGGTAGCCAGACCGAAGAAGGGACGTGGTTGTGAGGGAGCGCGCCGGCGCATTTCGTGCAGCAGTGTGGTCATAATGCGTGCACCAGAGCAACCCAGGGGATGCCCCAGGGCGATCGCTCCACCATTGACATTGGTAATATCTTGGTTCATGCCAAGCTCCTGGATAACTGCCAGAGATTGGATGGCAAAGGCTTCGTTGAGCTCGATCAACCCAATTTGATCCAGAGTTAGTCCTGCCCGCTGCAGGGCTTTGCGTGTCGCATGGATAGGTCCCAGCCCCATCACCCGGGGCGGTACACCTGCCGCAGCCGAGGAGACGATGCGCGCCATAGGCTTGAGATCCAAATCGCGGGCTGCCTCGCGGCTGGTGATCAGCAGGGCGGCAGCGCCGTCATTTAAGCCTGATGAATTTCCTGCGGTGACGCTGCCGTTCTTATGGAACGCCGGGCGCAGCCTGGCCAGGCTTTCCATGCTGGTGTCTCTCCTTGGGCGCTCGTCAGTATCCACAAGAATAGGATCGCCTTTTCGCTGCGGGATGGACACCGGGATAATTTCTTCTTTAAATTTGCCGCTGTCAATCGCTGCGACGGCTCGCTGGTGGCTGGTTACGGCAAACTGATCTTGGATTTCTCTTGATAGATGAGGATACATATCCGCGATATTCTCGGCAGTCTCCCCCATGGCTTCCGTGCCGTGCAGTTCTTGCATGCGCGGGTTGGGGTATCGCCAACCCAGCGCTGTATCATAAGCAGTCAGGTTACCGAATGGATAACCGCTCTCGGCTTTTGGCAGAGAGTAGGGGGCGCGGCTCATGCTTTCCACCCCACCAGCTATGTAAACATCGCCTTCGCCAGCGCGGATGGCCCTGGCAACCTGGTTAATGGCGTTTAGCCCAGATGCGCACAGGCGGTTGATTGTAACCGCCGGGATTTCGACCGGGAAACCTGCCAACAGGTTGGCCATGCGGGCGATATTGCGATTGTCGTCGCCGGCTTGGTTGGCACAACCCAGGTAGACCTCTTCGATGAGTGTGGGATCGACGCCGGTGCGTTGGATGACGGCTCGCAGTGTAAGCGCAGCCAGGTCATCCGGGCGAACAGACGCAAGCCTTCCGCCCAGCGCCCCAATCGGCGTGCGCACAGCATCGATAATGACAGCTTCAGGCATTCTCTTCTCCTCAAAAACCTGCGTACAAAATCCTGCTTATTCTACCACTGCATCCCGGATATTTCCCTGGCTGTTTGCAAAGATCATCCTTTCGGAAAGACTTTCAGGCGATCCAGGGCCAAAGCATTTGCCAGCGAAATAGGATCACAAGAACAAGGATCGCACTGCCCAGCGCCAGGAGATAGATGATTTTTTTGCCTATGCTCACCCCGGAGAGCTTTATCGTTTTTGGTATTGTGAAAGTGTATAACACAGTAAATATGAAAAACAGGTTAGGGATGAGCAGCAGGAACCTGGCACCTCCGGGAAGACCGTAGAACAAGCGGTTGTCATTTCCAATCACCATGAATACCAGGACCGCCACCAGGCTGGCAAAAAAAAGATTGATGGTGATGCTCATCAACCACAGCAGCCAGGGAGTGTACTGCTGGTTTTTCGTTGGCGAGGGGGTGTTTGCGTACGAACCCAGGGGGGATGTCTCCCACCCCATTTTTCTTTGGCGGTTCATACCCCACAACCATTCAAGTGGAACAATGAAGATGAATAGGAAGAAAAAAGCTACGGCAGAAAGCAATAAAATGAATTCGAGCGGGCGGTTGTTTTGCAGGTTAAGCAATTCGATCAGTGCGGGTACTTCAATTACTGTTTCGGGTGTGAAGAACTCGAAACCATCCAGCGGTTGGATACAGGAAGCATCCGGCGCTTGTCCGGGGTCATCCAGAAAAGATTGGATGATGCTGTCCTGGCAGGGTCCATTTAACGCAGCACTGTGCCCACCGGTTGGGAACTCGAAGACAAAGCTGTTTGCCAGGTATTCGGCAGCCTGGCGGCCAAATTCCGGGGGAGTGATGGGGTCAAACCCGCCTGACAGCACCAGAACGGGGGTATCACTGGTCACCGGGTCATCCATAGGGGCGCCCAGTTCATCCACCTGCCACAAATCGCACACCTTTTGAAACTGCAGCGGCCCGTCTTTTTCAGCCTGTGCCATTTGTTCAGAAATCCCGCTCAGATCCATCTGTGATGGGTCAAAGTCTGCGTCTTCGGCGCACAATACCGAGTAATACATGCCGTAACTCGTGCTGCGATCGAAAACGAGCAGGGCGTAGATGCGGTTAAAGAGATCGAACTTACCTTGCCGGGCATCATCAATCATATGCGGCAAGGCGGGGATGATATCGCCGATATACAGAAACTGGAAGATGCCGCTCAACAGGGTGTCGCCGTCAACCACCATATCGTAGGTTTCACCGCTGTCAGGATCGGTGATAGGGGCGCGCTGCGGGTTCTGGTTCAATTCATCGATCAGGGTATAGAAGGTTTGCTCCAAATCAGGATAAGCGCTGCTACAGGCCTCATCTTCCCGGCAGGCAGCGAAAAGCCTGTCCAGGGCGCGTTGACCGGTCTGCGGGGCGGTTAGGATAAAATTGGTTTGGGGTGGAACAACCGCGTCCAGGATCAGGCTGCGCAAACCTTGCGGGTAAAAGCGCAGCGTGTGTTGAGCCAGCAGGCTGCCGTAAGATACTCCGTATAGATTGATTTGATCATACCCTAGCGCCTGGCGCAGCGCCTGGATATCCGCTGCATTTTGCACACTGTTATAAGCGCTTAAGTCGATCCCTTGTGCTGCCAACCGCTGCCGGCACCTGGAGGCAGCATCCAGGTCTAAGCGCTGGATTTCCTCATCGGAAAGGTCCAATTCGATGGTGTCCAGCACAAGCTGGATGAATTCGCTGCAGACCAGGGATGGCTGTGTATGCAGGGTGCCGCGCTGATCAAAAAGGACTACGTCGCGGTTGTCTGTAAACATCTTGCCGGCGAGAAAGACCTCGGCATAGGTATCAATGGTGGATCCCCCGGGGCCTCCCTGGGCAATCACAAGCGGATCCGGATGGTTGTTTGAACCGCTGCCCTGAAAGATCATCACAGATAGTTGAATCTGCGGACCGGTGGGGTTTTCATGACGTTCCGGTACGGTCAGGGTGCCGCAAGATATTTGGTCATTGAGCGCTTCTGGGATTGCCACTGCGCATTTGCCCGGGGTGAAAACCCCAGGTTGGGGGGTGGGAATGTCTTCGCTGTCGTAGGATGCAATAGCAGTGCTTGCTGGTGAAGCAAATAGAAACAACAGAATGAAGGAAATCCATAAAGGGCTGCTTATTTTTCGAAATGTCATCATTTTCAATGGTGTATCCTTTGTTTGTGGCTGTATTATAGCTTGAAAACACGGTTTGATTTTCTCTGGATAGGATGATAAGATAATAAATCACTGCTAAACAGGACAAAATTTACACAGCACACGGATAATTATGCCTTCGCACGATATTAAGGAAATTGGTAGACGCTTTCTGCTCTCCATCGGCTTGAGCATGTTGATCTTGCTGGCTGAGGTGATCGGCGGCTTGTGGACAGGCAGCCTGGCTTTGCTTTCGGATGCGGCGCATGTCTTTATGGATGTCTTTGCGCTGGTACTGAGTTACCTGGCTTTGCGTTTATCTGCTTTGCCCGCCGACGACCGGCACACCTACGGCTACCATCGCCTGGAAGTCCTGGCAGCTTTGATCAATGGTGTGACGCTGGGGGCGATCGCGATTGAAATCTTCACCGAGTCCTGGCGCCGCTGGCAAAACCCCGTGGCGGTAAAAAGCCTGGAAATGCTGGTGATTGCGGTAATTGGTCTGCTGGTCAACCTGGTTGTGGCCTATTTATTGGGCGGTCACGGGCATACTCATACCCACGCACACAGTCATGGCGATGTAAGCAGCCAGGATTTGAATGTGCGCAGCGCATACTTACATGTGGTAGGGGATGCAGTTTCCTCGCTGGGCGTGATCCTGGCAGCTGCGCTGATCTGGTTTACAGGTTGGAACTGGATCGACCCGCTGATCAGTGTGCTTATCGGTGCGTTGATTGTGCTGAGCTCCTGGCGAGTGCTGCGGCAATCCTTCCACATCCTGATTGAAGGTGTGCCCGAGCACCTGTCCTTACAAGACATCGAAGCTAAGATGATAGGAGTAGCGGGTGTGGAGGATGTGCACGACTTGCATATCTGGAGCATCTGCTCTGGGCATATTGCCCTGAGTGCACACATCGTCTCCGGAGAACAGGATGCGGTTGAAAATGCACGTATCCTGGTGGAATTGAAAGAAGAATTGTTAAAATTTGATATTGGGCATACGACCATTCAATTTGAAAAGGAAAACTGCGGTCAGGGGCGTACCAGCTTGAGACAGCAGCAGAAACCACTTTAAGATCTACCTTTATGAAGATCGCGATGCGGTGGAGAGGGTTATGATTATGAACAACAGGCGAAGGGTGATGACCGTTTTGGGGATATTTACTGGTGCAGCAGCAGCAATGCTCTTGCTGCAGCGTTGGAACCGGCGTTTTATGCTCAAGCAGGTGTGCAACCAAAAGGTGTGGGATGAAAACGGGCAGACCATGCCTGGGAAAAAAGTTGTGGTCGCCGTCGCTTTAGATGCGCCCATCGAGCGTGCCTGGCAGATGGTGCTCACCGGCGGGTTGCTGGATTACCTTGCCCGGCCCTGGCTCACTTTCAAATCCCAAACTGGCGTCTCTTTGCCGGATGTCTGGCAGCAAGGAGAGACAGTCACACTGAACCTGTTCTTGTTCAATTTCATCCCCCTGGGAACGCATACGATATTTATCGAACGGTTAGATGGTAAGACGTATTATATGGAAACGCGCGAGCATAACGCCCTGTTTGATACCTGGGATCATACGATCCAGTTACAGGAAAGCTCAGACAACAAGGTGCTTTACAGCGATGAAATTGTCCTGCATGCCAGGCGTTGGAATCGGGCGCTCGCATGGCTTGTCGATGGTTTCTTCCAATACCGCCAGGTTCGCTTACAAGAACTGGTGCGGCGATTGTGATCCGCGCGCCGCATGCTCAATATGCGTAAATACTGCCGCCGATAAACTCTCGGATAACCGAATCCTGCGGCACCACGCTTTGATCGGCCAGAGGCTCCAATTCTGACAGAGCCGCAGCACTTCTTTCTGCACGCGTAAAGGCATCCTGCCTGAGGGGGTCATCTCGGTATGCCTCGACCCAGCTATTAAACTGCTCCATCAGGTGTACCTTGTACATCGACAGCTCATAAGGCATGGCTGAGTTGAGGATGTAATCCGTCTGGTGGATATAGGGGATAATGTTGCGCATCTCGCTGCTGCGTACGTAATGCCAATGCAGCAGGGTGCGGCGTGGGTCGTAGGCACGGTGGGTGGCATCTCGCAGCATGCGCCGCATCAAGCGGATGTCTGCCCAGCGCAGGTATTTACCTGCGCTGTCTTTCATTTGCAGCAATGGCTCCAGGTAAAGCTTGAATTTCTGTTCTTCGGGGATTGCCCTGGTCATGGCTGGGTACAACCCGTGCAAGCTGTCAATCAGGATGATCTCGTTTTCCGCCAGCTGCATGGGCGTGTGCTCCAGGCGGCGTTTTCCGGTCTTGAAATCGTAGAAAGGAATGCGCACTTCGTCCCCTGCAATCAGGCGGCTCAGGTGTTCATCGATCAATTCCAGATCCAAGGCCTGGGGGGTTTCAAAGTCATAATCGCCGAACTCGTCTTTTGGATGCATCTCCAGGTCGTAGAAATAATGATCCACGTTCAGCGTGACCAGCTTCATACCAACGCGTTTTAGCCGCTGGCCTACTTTGATGGTGGTAGTGGTCTTGCCTGACGAAGAAGGCCCGGTGATTATCACCATGCGCAGTTGCGAACGGCGCTGGATGATCGATTCGGCGGCGTTTTCCACATCTTCGTTGTAGGCGGCCTCGGCTGCGGTGATGATCTCGGGAATTTCCCCTGCGCGCACTCGTTTGTTATAGCTTTCTATAGTATGGACACCGTGGGAAACTGACCAATCCAACACACGCCAGAGTTTTGCCCAGGGGATGTTCTCCGAGGGACGAGAGGCGCTCTCGGCGCGTTCCTGGCGCATGCGCGCCCGCTCATCGCGATAGAGGATGTATGCCTTGGCAACCCTGGCATGCCCATGTTCAATCAACACCTTTTCTACCACATCCTGGATTTCTTCAATGGTTGGGATATAACCCTGGGTGTGGGTATCTTCCAGAATCGAAACCACCTCGGCGCTCAGTCGTTCAGCCATGCTGCGATCGCGACCGCCCACCGCCACCGCCGCGCGGTAGATGGCATTGGTGATGCGATCTGGGGTGAACGGGACAATATCACCTGTGCGCTTGGTTACAAATTCAATAGTTGCCATCTACACCCTCTTTCGCTGTGTTTTAAAAACGGATCGGTGATTTTCCAGACCTAATCTCCCAGTGTGGCAACCATGACGGCTTTGATGGTGTGCATGCGGTTTTCTGCCTGGTCCCAGACGATGCTGTGTTCGCTTTCAAACACATCTTCGCTGACTTCCATCGCGGGGATGCCGAATCTCTGGTAGATATCTTCGCTGATTTTTGTCTCGCGATTGTGGAAGGCTGGCAGGCAGTGCATCACCTTAATACCCGGGTTCCCACTCAAATCCAGCGCCTGGCGGTTGATCTGGTATGGCAGCAGCAGCTTGATGCGCTCTTCCCAAACCGAGGCGGGTTCGCCCATGGATACCCACACGTCGGTGTAGAGGAAATCCGCATATTTTACGCCGGTTGCCACATCTTCGGTCAGGGTTAACCTGGCGCCAGTCTGGCTGGCTATCTGGCGGCAGGTTTCCACCAGGTCCTCGGCAGGCCAAAGCGAGCGCGGGGCGCAAAGTCGCACATCCATACCCAATTTGACGCCGCCCACCATTAAGGAGTTGCCCATGTTGTTGCGGGCATCCCCCATATAGCAAAAAGCGATCTCTTCCAGGTGTTTCTTGCTGTGTTCACTCATGGTCAGGATATCTGCCAGGATTTGCGTGGGGTGAAATTCGGTGGTCAACCCGTTCCACACCGGCACACCGGAGTACTGCGCCAGGGTTTCGACATTGGCCTGGGAAAAACCGCGGTATTCAATCCCATCGTACATCCGGCCCAGCACACGGGCGGTGTCTTTCATCGATTCTTTGTGCCCAATCTGTGAGCCTTCTGGCCCGAGATAGGTGACATGCGCGCCCTGGTCATAGGCTGCCACTTCAAAGGCACAGCGTGTGCGCGTGGAGGATTTCTCAAAAATCAGGGCGATGTTTTTACCAACCAGGCGGGGTTTTTCATACCCACCGTATTTGGCTGCTTTTAGATCGGCAGAAAGCTTTAGTAAAAAGCGTATCTCATCTGGGGTGAAGTCCAGCAACTTGAGAAAGCTGCGGTTGCGTAAATTGTATGCCATGTGTAATTCCTCTCTCTTTGAAGTGTTTTTTGATACAAGATATCCTGTGGTTACAGGGAGATCTGTAGGTTTCTGGTTTATTATACATTCTGTCTGTCTTCTGTAGTCGAGCGACAATAAATATTCCCGGCAGTTATGGTTTGAGCACCAGGAAATCGCTAAAAATTACCTTCAAACCGTAGGTCGAAGGGACGCCTGCCACCAGGCCGATATTGCCTTGCTTGAAGGACGGATCTTGAACCTGCATCAGGGTCTGGCCGTTCACTACCAACGTCAGGGTGCTGCCCAGGCAATCTCCTTCCACCTGGTTTGGCGTCTGGCCGCGGTACACAATACCGCTTTCATCTACACGCTTGTCGATAAAATCCAATGAGCCGCCGAGCATTTTGCCGATACCGTAGGAGCCATCTTCGCCGACAACAAGCATATAGTAATTTGATGCGTCAATAAAACGGCACACTACGCCGTAATACCCGTTTTGCGGTCCTTCGCTGCGAAGAGCATGGGTCTGGATGCGCACATCGGCGTGGTTTTCAAAGCGCACGCTCCAGATCGCCGCGTTTGGATAATTGACAAAGATAAAATAATCGCCGTTTTCATAGCCAAAAGCCCAATTATTCGACTCAGCCACGGGCCAACCGTGAGAACTGGAGAAATCATCCGAGAAGATCACATCGGGCGTGGCAGTGGGGGGCAGGGTGGGCGGCGGCAAGGTGTTTGTCGGCGCCAAGGTATTGGTTGGGCTAGGGCGCGGGGTTTTACTGGCAACCGGTGTGGTGGTAGGCGCCCTGCGCGTCAATTCTGCCACCACCGTACCGGCAAAGTGGGTGGCTTCCAGATCAGGCCCCGGGTTGGTAAGGGCACAACTGGTGAGCGTGAGCGCAGCCAAAAATAATCCGACGGTGATGTTAAGGAATGGTGATTTCATGCTTCCCTGTCTCGAGGATTTCAACATAGATCTGGCGGGTTACAGCAGGGCCTAATGTCAGTTGAGCCCCGTTGCTTTCCAGCTGGATCTTAATATTATCATCAAAAGGCGAGCGTTCCAGGATATTTAAGATGGCTTTTGGCACCAGCGATTGGCTGCTTAGGTAGCGCAGAAAATGTGGGTCGTCATTACACACACGGTGGATAACCGCTCGCTGTCCCGCTTGCGCCTGGAAAAGCTGAAAAATGGAGCACTCAGGCATGCTCAGATCATGCGAGGGGATCGGATCACCGTGTGGATCATGCGTGGGGTACCCCAGCGCTTCGTCGATACGCATCTCGAAATCCTGGGAGATGGCGTGTTCCAGGCGGTCGGCTTCGTTGTGCACCATGTCCCAATCATAACCGAGCACCTGCACCAGGTACATTTCTAGCAGCCTGTGAGAGCGTAAAACCCTTAATGCTGCCAGTTTGCCCGCTTCAGTCAAAATCACTCCCCGGCTTTTTTCGTACTGCAACAGGGACGGCTCGGTTTTTGACAATCTCTTGACCATCCCGCTGGCTGAGGCGGGCGTAACCCCCATCGCTGCGGCAATCTGGTTTGTGCTGGCACGCCCCCCCTGTGCGTTCAGCTCATAAATGGTTTTGAGGTAATCTTCTACCGTCTGTGTCAGTGTCTCTTCCATCGCTGTTTTGTCAGTTCGCAAGAAGCCGCCAGATTTGAGCGACAAAAAAGGTTACGGTAAAACCCATTGCCAGCGGCATCACGGTGGCGATAGCAGCCCATTTCCAGCTGCCGCTTTCCTTATAAATCGTATAGATGGTGGTGCTGCAAGGGTTGTGGATCAGGCTGAAAAGCATCAGGTTGACTGCTGTCAGTAATGTCCAACCACCTGCCTGGAGGATTGCCATGGTATTGGTTGTTTCAGCTTCAAACATCACACCCGCACCGCTGCCCACACCTTGCATGCCCGTAACCAGCACAGTCAACATTAAAACGGTGGGGATGACGATTTCATTTGCAGGGATGGCGATAATGTATGCCAGCAGTATCACGCCATTTAGACCAAATAGAAAGCCGATCGGGTTAAGAAAATTGATCAGATGTTCAGCCAGAGGCACACCGGCGATTTTCAAGTTGGCTACCAGCCAAATGACCGCGCCTGCCGGGGCAGAAAAGGTCACGGCCCGCCAGAGGACGATAAGCGTGCGGTCGATGACGGATGTGACGATGGTCTGCCAGATACGCGGCGGGCGGTAGGGCGGCAGCTCGAGACTGAAGGTGGTCACCTGACCCTTCAGGATGCTGCGTGAAAGAAACCAGGATACCACAAAGGTGAGCAATACCCCCAATAGGGCGATACCGATGACCGCCGCAGCGGATACCAGACCCGCCAGGTAAGGCGGCACCAGCGAGCCCAGGAAAAGGGTGGCGATCAATATTTGGGTGGGCCAGCGCCCGTTACAAAGTGCGAAGTTGTTGGTTAACATGGCAATCAGGCGCTCGCGCGGGCTGTCGATAATGCGCGTGGCGACCACGCCAGCCGCGTTGCAGCCAAAACCCATGGTCATGCTCAGTGCCTGTTTGCCGTGTGCACCGCTCATTTTGAACAGCCGGTCCAGGTTAAAAGCCACCCGGGGCAGATAGCCGAAATCTTCAAAAAGCGTGAACAGGGGGAAGAAAATGGCCATGGGCGGCAGCATCACGCTGATCACCCAGGCGGTTGCCAGGTACACGCCGTCGATCAGGATACCGCTAAGCCACCAGGGAAAATTCAGGCTGGCTGCCAGCCCTTGCAGCCAGGGGTAAGCAGTATCCACCAAAACGAAAGACAACCAACCCGAGGGGACATTGGCGCCGATGATGGTAAGCCAGAGCACCAATGAGAACAGCAGCAGCATGATAGGCAGCCCCCAGATGCGGCTGGTGACGATTTTATCGATGCTGCGGTCCAGGTCAAAGCGCGGCTTTTCGCCTGGGCGGGATACTGCCCGGTCTGCCAGTTGTGCTGCTTCGGTGTAGGTGGCTTCCATGACCTTTTCGTGGAAATCGCTGCCGATCTGCCAGCGCAGCGCCTGAGCGGTATCTAACAGCTGGTTGAGTTCCTGTGTCTCGCGGCTGTTCATTGTGATACCTCCGTTTTGACACTTTCTGCATTGGCTGTTGTTTGCCCGTTCAGCTCCCCGGGGTCAAAGCGCTTTAGATCCCCCAAGTGCCCCTGGCGCATGGCCTGGATAATGGCTTCGTCACCGTCTAACAACCGCAGGGCAACCCAGCGGGCGTTGGGCAAATCCGGATACAAGCGCTGAATATTGCCCGACAGGGTATCTACCGCGGTTTTGACAGCTGGCGGTTCCACCTGGCTGCGGCGCGGTTTGGCGATGATCTTCCCGGTCGCCATTTCATGAATGGTCTGCAGCAGCAGGTCCAGGCCTATCCTTTGGCGGGCAGCAGTTGGCACCACAGGCACACCCAGATCACGCGCCAGGCGCCGGTCATCCACTAGCAACCCGTGACGTTTTGCTTCATCGATCAGGTTGAGGCAAACCACCACCCGGTCAGTAATCTGTAAAACCTGCAAGACGAGATTGAGGTTGCGTTCCAGCCTGGTGGCGTCCACCACAACCAGGGAGACATCCGGCTGGCCAAACAGGATGAAATCACGCGCCACCTCTTCATCGGGGCTGGTCGCCAGGAGCGAATAGGTACCGGGCAGGTCCACAATCTTGTACCTTTTTTTCGCCGTATTCAAATCCGCCTTCAGCCCTGCCCACGGTTTTGCCGGGCCAGTTGCCTGTATGCTGCCGCAAACCCGTGAGGGCGTTGAATACCGTACTTTTGCCAACATTGGGGTTGCCAGCCAGGGCAACGACGTAATCCCAGTTTTCCATATCCACACCCAGGCGCTGCAGGTCTGCCAGGTTGTGAACGGCGCAGGTGGCGCAGGCTGCCGGTAAGGGTTGTGAAGATGAATTGGGGTTGTGTGAGGTGGTTGTGTTTGCCATCAGATTGTGCTTCCTTCAGTTGGTTCAACGCAGATCAATCCTGCCTGTTCGCGGCGCAAGGCAACCAATGCGCCGCGGATGCGGTAGGCCGTTGGGTCGCCGGCGGGGCTGGTGATTTCAGCGTGGATGACTGTCCCCGGCAGGATGCCCAGGTCCATCATGCGGCGGCGCTCGGCGCCGCGCAAGCGCGGGGAAAGCGAGGCCACCTTACAACTGGTCCCGGGTTTAATTTCGTATAGTGGTTTACCCGTACAGCTTGCTTCGCTCTCGGGTTCACTGATCGGACGCACAAACAGGCTTTCAGCAATACCGGGCGCCAGAATATGTTCATCACCGCCAGAGAAGAAGCGGATGCGTTGGGGTGTCTTTTCAATCAGACGCAGGGTCATACCCGGGTGCAAGCCCTCTGCAACCAATTGTGCATAGATCACGGCCGGCTCATCCTCCATGTGGATGATTTGCAGCGGGGTATCCAACGGCATCTCAACCAAGGGTTCGCCGCAGTCATCGATAAAAACTCCACTGGCAGGGGGAATGGGATCGCCGTGCGGATCGTGGGTGGGATTGCCCAATTGGACAGCCAGGGTTTCCAATTCTGCCGGACTGATCTGGTGTTCATAGCGTTCGGCAAGCTCGTGCCATTTGTCTTCATCATAACCGGTCTCATCTGCCAGGTATCGCTCCCAAAGGCGGTGCGCCCGGATGATCTTTAGTGCGTTTTCCACGCCGCTTGCAGATAACTGGTAACCATCTTCCGTGTCAACGACCAGTTCCAGGTCTTGCATGTGCCTTATCAATCCAGCTGCCTTTTCCTGAGAAATGCGCAAAGCGCCAGCCAGGGTTTCCAGGCTGGTGGAGACTTTTCGGTGATTGTACATATGTTTTAGGGCGTCTTCACGCTGGACACGCTGGTTGAGCTGGCTGACACGCTGTAGATGACCAATTAAGCCTCCTTTGGGCCAAAAGAGAAGGCTGAATGCTGCCAGGATCAGGATGCCAATGGTTAATGCGGTGATAGGTTCTTGCATATAAATCCTCCGAACTTACATTTTTAGGATCATAACGGAAACTGATTGATTTGTCAACATCCTAAAATTATGTTTAGGAAACCCTAAAATATTGTCGAAGATTTTTGTTTGACTTTAAAGTCTGTAACTTATTTTTGTTGGGGGCTTTACAGATGAAAATTCCGCTTTACTGAGGCGCAATATTTATGTTACGATTGATTATCACAGAGGGATTTCGGTGAGAACTATTTTGCAGCAAGACAGAAATGCCTGTAAATTGCGATGCCAGGAAACCTGGATTTTCCGCCAAATCTTGTGCTGCAGGGAGAATACACGATGAGAGAGTTATGGGATAGTTTGTTATCTCGTTTGCAGGAATATTTTGATCCCGAGAAATGGGGGGCGCTTATCGCAGAAGGTTTAGTCGAGATCACTATTGCAGCAATTGTTCTGCTCGTTTTTTACCTGGTATGGCGTTTGCTGAAACGTTTGCTACTATCCCGATTGAACCGTCACATGGATAAGACAAGCGCTGCCTTCGCTGAAACAGCTGTGAAATATACAATGTTGGGTTTGGGATTGCTGGCTGCGCTCAGCGCAATTGGCGTTCAAACAACGGCTGTTTTGGCATCATTAGGTGTGGTCAGCCTCACCATTGGGTTTGCATTGCGTGATACGCTGTCAAATATCATTTCAGGGTTCTTAATTTATTTGGATCGTCCATTCACCATTGGTGATATTGTGGAGATTGATGGGAAATATGGCAGAGTAGATCAGATCACGCTGCGTACAACGCGCATAGTAACCAACGATGGCAAAATGTTAGCCGTTCCCAATGCCGAAGTCATGAACAAGACGGTTGTTTCCTATACAAACTTTCCAAACTTGCGTCTGGACGTTGGTGTTACGGTAGCGGTCACTGAGGACCTGGACCGGGCGCGCAAAATTCTGCTCGACCTGGTGCAAGATGATCCAAATTACCTGACCGATCCCCCTCCGTCTGTTGTCGTAACCCAACTTAATGACTACAATGTGGCACTGGAATTGCGGGTTTGGGTACAGGATGAGCGCCAACATTTGCAGACACGTTTTGACCTGCGCGAGAAAGTCTTCAAAGCTTTGACTGCCGCCAGGGTTGAGATGCCCTTTGAAACCATTCAACTGATCGTGCAATCTGCAGCAGCACAGGTTGATAAAGGTGTCAATCTAGAATCGAATAAATCAAATCAATAATTTGGAGTTGATCATGGTGACGCCCTCAAATACTGAAAATGATGCTCCATCTCTTTGGCAATTTGTTTCCGCTGGGGATTACAAGCTCCCGACTGAACCTGTAAGGCTGGCGGCAAGGAAGAATCTTCGTTCTTTGCGACAGCTTTTTCAACCCACGAATAGTGAAAACACTTCACCGCTCAAAGCAGATGATGATCTGCAAAGGCTGCCCAATTGGCAGCTAGAAAGGATTGCCCCTTCACTTGAGTGGCAAAGCGCAGCAAACGAACTGAATGCTCATTTAGAAAAATGGCTGGAACAAAACACACCTGATGAGCCAGTTATTGTTTTGATCGGTGCACCTTACAGCGGCCATGCAGATGTTCTAGCAGCTTGGGCTGAAGGACAAGCCTGGCCGGTTCTTCAGCCCCCTACATATAAACAAATACTGGCTGGTGATGAGGGATGGTTGGTAGACCTGAAGGAAAACGCGGATTGCTGGGTGTTTCCGCACCTTGAGAAAGCTTTCTTGCGCCATGCAGCCGGTTTAAGTATTATCCGGCGTTTTCTGGATTATGCGTATTCTGGTAAATTTGGGAGAGGGATTATTGGCTGTGATAGTTGGGCCTGGTCGTATCTACGCCATGTTTGGCAAGGACAACAACCCAACCCTCTCTGTTTGCAGGCTTTCCATCAGGAACACTTCACCACGCAGTTCCAAAATACTGCTAATCGGGGAAACGGCCAACAACTTCTTTTTCGCCAATCTGACAATGGTCGCTATGTGCTGCCGCCTCCTGAGAATAAAAATGATGCTGTTGAAATGAGTGACTTTTTACAGCTCCTGGCAGCTTACAGCCGGGGAAATATTGGCGTTGCCTATTCTATTTGGCAGAGCAGCCTGTTATCTGAGCCGGATGATGAAATAGATGAAAATGTTACAAAAGAAGACCGGCAGCTACCACACCAAACCATCTGGGTTCCCCCTTGGGGTAGACTGAAACAGCCATCCCTGCCACCTGGGGCGGGAAGGGATCAAGCATTTGTCTTGCATGCCCTGCTCCTTCACGGTGGTCTACCTTTCGACCTTTTGCAAGAGCTTTTACCTCTGTCTCCTAGCCGGACTGCAGAAACAGTTTTTCAACTCAAAGCCGCGGGCTTGATTGCATCACAGGACCAAGGTTTACAGCTCTTGCCTGCCGGCTATCCAGCTGTGCGCCAATTCTTGATGTCAAGCGGTTATTTAGTCGATCAATTTTAGGAGCCAAGCATGAACGGTGTAAGTGATAGCACAGAAATTTTTCGCACTTTAGACCAGGGTGCTCTCCTAGAAATTGGCTTGATTGTTGCAGGGGCAGTTATCCTGGTAATTTTCAGCCAGCGCTTTCTACCCTGGCTTGCAGAAAAAGTGCCTGGTCGATTTCGTCTCCCCTTGATGGGATTGGTTCCGGTACTGCGGCTGCTGATTATTGCTGTCTCTTTCGCCCTGATTATCCCACGTATCATTGAACCGACATTTGCTAACCTTGTTGCGCTATTTGGCAGCTTGGGTTTGGCACTGGGTTTTGCTTTAAAAGAATACGTTAGCAGCCTGATTGCAGGTGTTGTGACCTTGTACGAAATGCCCTATCGACCGGGTGATTGGATTGAAATTGACGGTGCATATGGTGAGGTGAAAGCCATCAACATGCGCAGCCTGGATATTCTAACCCCCGATGACACGATTGTTGTCATACCGCATCTGAAGTTGTGGGACAGGCTGATCTATAATGCTAATGACGGCGGTCCAAATCTTCTGTGTATTACTGATTTTTATCTACATCCACGTCACGACGCAGCGCAGGTAAAACAAGTGCTGTATGACGTGAGCTTAACCAGCACATATTTGCAAATCACACAGCCAATAACCGTAATAGTTTTAGAAAAACCTTGGGGCACTCATTATCGTTTGAAAGCTTATCCGATTGACGCTCGTGAGCAGTTTAACTTTCGTACGGATCTGACGGTACGCGGCAAAGCAGCTCTCACCGCCTTAGGGGTCGAATTTGTCTCTATGCCTGTTGTTGCAGAGAGATGACCTTCAATCTTGTGCTCGCTAATTATGCTGCAGCGGGATTAGGCAGGCGATTAAGCAGGCGATTAAGCAGCTATTTCATCTAGCGTACAAATAACAATTGCGGCTATTCGTATGATCTCAGCCGGTTGCTTTGTGAGCGATAAGCTCTGCGATCGCCAGGGTGTTAATCAGCGCTTTGGGGATAAACGATGGCAATTCGGCGTATTCCTGGTCTTTTGTCCCATCGATACTGCGCTCAGAGCAGTGGGCGTTGGCTCCGCTGGGTCCCAGCCCGTCCAGGGTGGGAACATGCTGCCAGAGCATATTGCCATCACTCAAACCGCCTCGTTGTTCAGGGATCACCTGGATACCCAGCTGGCTGGCTGCCCCTTGCCAGGTTGCAAACAAGGCATCGGTTTGGGTGTTGCGCGGCCAGGGCGAAGAAAGTCGCCCTGCTTGCACACTTACTTTGCAGGGATAACCATCCTGGCTGCTGACCGTAGAGGTTCCGTCCAGGGCTAAAATCCGCTGGTGGGCTTCTTGAAAGACCTGGGGAGAAAAGACCCGCATTTCGACCTTCGCCTGGGCATGGTGGGGCACGCGGTTGACCACCGTACCCCCACTTATCTTACCCACATTGACGGTCAATTGGCGCTCATAATCCGTTATGTCTGCCAGCTGCAGCACGGTGTGTGCCAGTTGTACGATCGCATTTGCGCCTTGAGCGTGGTAATTCCCGGCATGGGCGGAACGCCCTTCCACCTGGATACGGTAAGACCCCCTGCCTTTGCGCGCAACTACTAACGGGTAGCCCTGTGGGTTTGGGGTGCCGCCTTCAAAAACCAGGCAAGCCAGGCTGTCCTTTGGCAGGCGAGCCAGCAGTTGCTGGTTAAAATCCTCACCCAGGACCTCCTCGGATGCATCCCAGGCGAGCAGCCAGTTTACGGAGGAGAAGAGGGCCGGGAAAAATTCTTGCAGCATCTCGAGGACCATCCACATCATCACCGTACCGCCCTTGATGTCCACTGTACCTGGACCGTAGACGCGTTCGCCCTGTATTCGCCAGTGAAAATCGTTGAGTGTTTCCTCTTCGGCTGAAAAAACCGTATCCAGATGTGCAACCAAGGCGATCGTCCCAGGCTGCATGGATGCCGGCCCATGAGTTGCTGCGCGGGTCATAAACAGGTGATTACCAAAGGTTGGATCGGCGGACGGGACAAATTCTGCCTTAAAGCCAAGCGATGCAAACACCCCGGCTGTGTATTCAGCCAGCTGGTTTACACCCTGGGTATTGGTAGAAAAGCTGTTGATCTCGACCATCTGGCGGAAGATATCCAGATAGGCTGGCATTTTCTGTGTGAGCGCTGCTTGAATTTTCTCAATCGGGGGCATCGTCTAATTATCCGTGACTGGCGCAGGGCCCAAATCGAGCACCAGCACCCAACCGATGATTGATCTTTCAAATTCCTGGAAGGACACCAGCACGCATTCGCGGTTAAACCCGTCAAAACGCCTGCCGGCAGGCAGAAAATCCACTTTCCCACCCATAGGGATTTTCCCGATTGCGGGGTATCCCTCATAACAATTGCTGCGCGCCCAAACTTCACGCATGGCGACAGCAACAATGGGGGTTGGTGTGGGTGTAGGGGTGTTGGTTGGAGTGGGTGTTATGGTAGCCGTGGCAGTGGCAGTGGGGGTCATGGTAGCCGTGGCAGTGGCAGTGGCGGTGGGGGTGACTGTCGGCGTCAGCGACACCTGGTAATCCTTGTATGCACCAAAGCCAACCCAGGCCAGGCCGGCAAGGATTAACAATCCCAGCAAAACCACACCATAACGTAACAAACGCTGCAATGTGAAGAAGCGGGTGAGCTGGCGGTTGAGCTGGATCACACCGGGGTCGCTCGGATAACGCTGGCGCACTGCCTGGCTGATTTTGGCAGACTGGGCAGGCCATGCTTTTTGTTCTTCTGCAGCTTTAAGCGCCTGGGTTAATTCATTATCCAGGCGGGAAACATCGCGCAGCAGTTTCTCCGTGTCGTTCTGCAGGCGTTCTGAACTTTCATCCAATCCTTGCAGGCTGCCGATTTGTTCCAGGCAGTTGAGTGCTTGCTGTGCATAAGTACGGCTTTCTTCAATGGAGAAGGATTGCTCAGCCTGGTTTTTGTAAGAGCGAGCTTTTTCCTTAAGCGGGCCGGTGATGCGCGGGATATTGGCATCCAACCGGTTGCGCAAACGCTGTACCAGCGGGTTCTCTTCGTACGATACCGAGAGCAATTCAAGGTCAGCTTTTGCTTTGGCAGCCAACTGCGGGTCTACAGATAGGGCGGATAAGGTTTCCTGGATTTTGCGCAGCCGGTCGCGCACATCGCGCAGTTCCTGGGCTTTATCGCCATATTTTGGCAGACCTGTGGCGCGGGCTGCGGTCTCAATGCTTTCGATGGCTTCATCCAACTTGCCCTGGTCAAACAAGCGCAGCCCTTCCTGGTACACATGTTCAGCATCGATGCTCTCTTGCAGCTTTTGTTCAAACTCCAGCCCCTCCTGCCAGCGCTGGATACCCAGGTCACGCAAAACTGACTGGGCTTTCGACAGCAATGCCAGGGCATCTGCATAGCGCCCAACGCGTGAGGCGGACTGCGCTTTGCCAAATGCAGAGGCTGCTTCCGCAGGCAAGGCAACCGGAGGGATATAGCCGGTGCGCAAGTAGTTTTCGGATTCACTGCGGTGTTGGCGAGCGCGTTCCCACCGGGGCTCAACCTGCAGCACCCTGTCAAACAGACGGATGGCCTCCTGGTAACGACCGCTGTAAAACATACGCTCGGCCTCTTCCATCCAGCCTTCGGCCTGGGGTTGGTGGCTTTGTGCATTCGCCTGGTTTTTCTTTGGAAGATCGGGCGGTTCCGGGTAACTCAAATCCGGGCGAATATCAAGCGAACCTGGAGTTTGAGCTTGAGGCTCGCTGGCAGTGATTTCGTTTTCTTCCTGGCGGATAGCATTGATCACCTGTGCGGCTGGTGAACTGCTTTCATCTACAGTGCGCAGGCGGTTTTTCAGCTCCTTGCGAAGGGTTTGCAAACGCTCGCGCTCGATCACTGTCAGGCTGGAAAAGGTTTCTGAATTGATCCAATCATCCAATTCGAGCATGGCTTTGCGCAGCTCGACCGGCGGGGGGGCAGATTGGCTGAGCAGCGTGCGAATACTGGTTTCTAAGATTTCGTTGTCACTCACTTGTCTGACCTTTTGTTTTTGGTATTGTCTGCCTGATCCGGCGTATCATCCTGTGAGAAAACTTTCTGCGACAAACCATTTTGCTTCATATCCTCACTCATCATTTCATTCTCTGTGGAGGCCTTTTGGGCCAGATCGGAAAGTTGATGATAGATCTCAAGCAAATGATCGCTTAACTGCCGTGGGCGATTGTACGCTCCAGATAAGACAGCCTCCAGGATATCCTTTACGGTTTTTGGCAGACGTTGGTCATCATATGTCCAGCGGGCGGTATACGTGGCGGATGCAGCATCAATCTCTTCCGGTCGGGTCGGACCCAGGGGCAACGCGCCAGCAGCAGGCCGTCCAGTGAGAATGTGGTGTAAGGCTCGCGCGCCAAACTGTACCAGGTCAAAACGAGCGTCTGCTTCTGATAGCCCGCCGGGGTAGCGCCGGGCGATGTTCCAATCGATGATCGTCACGCCGTTTATGCTTTCATTCCAGTAGTAATGCAGAATTTTGTGATCCCGGTAGGCGATATTCCGGTTGTGTGCTGCTTCAAGGATATCACAAATTTGGATCGAGATCAGCAGCCCTTCCAGGATCGGTAGGAAGCGCCCGCGTGTGTACCCGGTATCACAGAGCAGCATCAAGTTTTGGCTGCGGTCGTGCACTGGTAATGCCAGGTACGGCAGCCAACCGCGTTGGCTGCGCTCCGGCAGGTCGGCCAGAAAATTGTGCGCGGCATCCGGCCCGTAACGTACCGCGTGCCCGCTCAGGTTTTCTGCAGAAACCTGTTGGTCATCCACCGGCAGTTTTTGTCCAGGAGAGAGCTCCAAAAACCCGCATTCCAGCAAGGGGGAGACTCCGGGTACATCGTGCAGCAAAGAGAGTACCTGGACTTCTTCACGAAAGAGCGGCAGGGCGTAATCCATGCGGTCGGGCCGCATGATCTTGAAGGCAACCTTGGTTTGTTTGCGCCCATGCCCTTTCAGATACCCATTGAAGACGCGCGCCGATGAGCCGATGGCTTCCGGCGCCCAGGTATCCAATGTATCACCCAGGTGGAGCGTTTGTCCTTTGCCAAAGCTGGTTTCCTGCATACCGTTTACCGTGGGTTCTACAGATCCGGTATGTGTGGTGCGTTCCAGGCGCAACACCTTGCCAGGGGTCGCCAGTACAGGGTGTTGGGGCTCCATTTCCAGCAGCCATCCAAGGTAAGGGCGTGCTGCGGGTGCATCCAAAAGCACTTCTGCCGGGTCGTTCCCGCGCCGCAGCTTTCGCAGTGAAATGAGCAGCTCTACCAGCCAACCTGCAGCGCCAACCTGGTTGCGCAGCTCTTTTCCTTCCAATTCAAAGCGGGTGATGAAATCCTGTAAAGCTTCATTCTTGCTGGGACCATTGCGCAGCCTGGAAAGCCAGCCGTCTGCCGATTGGATGGCGCGTTCGGCGCTGATCAGCCTGCGCCGGTCGGGATCCCAAACCAATATGCGCTTGAGACCGCGTTGGGCAGTGGTGAAATCCATCCTTTCCCAGGCATCCAACACAATCTGTACCTGGGCTGCAGGTTGGTCCAGGGCGCGCAGCAGCGCTTGCCCGGCAGCTGGCGCCAGCTCGAGCATCTCATCCCTGTAGCGCAGCACTTCCTGGTAGCCAATGTCAGAATCAGGCGGGTCAGGCTCCAGCTCAGTCCAACGCCGGGAGACTTCTTCTTGCAGGCTGTGCAGCAATTTGTTATGCAGCAGATGTCTGCCGTAGCCCAGGGGAGAGCGGACTTCGTTTTCTGGGTTTTCAGCTCGCTCCTGCTCTGCCTCCAGACCTGGCTGCGCCTGGCGCGAGGAAGATTGTAAAGCCAGGATCAGGCGGTTCACTGCGGTGCGGGGTGTAATCCCCTGGCTGTTGATATCCAGGGCAAGAAATCGAACCTGGGCGCACAAATCCTGCCACCAATCAGGGATAGGGTCATAGATCGCGGTGCGTCTGAGCTCCCACAACACGGTCAGCCAGTCGTCTTGTAAGGCAAAGTGCAGGCTGCTTCGCAAGGATGGCTCAATGGGGACCAAAGTGCTTAAACGGCTGAGCAGGCGCCATTTTGCCTGGTTGGCATTTTCATCAGATACAAGGCGCTCGCAAAGGTTCTGAAAACCCCCTATATCACCACTTGCCAGGATTTCCTGAGCAATTCTTGAATAAAAGGGAACGGCTGACTGGTAATCCGGTAACTCGCCATAAAGCTGGATTTGTTTTTGTACCTGGCTGAGCTGTAAATATTGAGCATAAGTGGGATTGGCTGCTGTCAAAATGTCTTGTTCAACCCGACGCGCTTGTTCAAGATCGCGCAGCGAAGCGTTTAATTTTTCTTGGATACGGCCTTTCAGGGGAGCAGCGCCCTCGCTGTAAGCATATGTGGGGGAAATATCATGCGGCCAATTTAACCCGGTTGCCAAATCTGGGGCGGCTTCCTTTAGGAAGCGGCCCATTTCATCCAGGAATTGCAAGTAATCATCCATCCTGGAATGCTGGCGATCTGTTGAGGCGCCGTCTGCCTGCAAGTAATGGCTGTTTCCCCAATCGAACAGTGTGAACCCAGAGCTTTGCGGGATGTCGAAGATATGGTATGCTTTTACCTCATACCAGAGAACCCCAGAGTAACTAAC
>CAZTMX010000022.1:0-3058 GCA_964614855.1 uncultured Anaerolineaceae bacterium
TTGGCCCGCCGCAGATGGCAATACCCGCCAATACGACCAGCACAACAATCGTGAGTAAGGAATTTGGCTTTCCACCCGAGCCCATGGAGGGCAGGGGCAACCCGCTGCTTCCGCCGGTAGAACCAGCCCCGCCACCTGACCCGGTGTAGCCCTGGCCAGCGCTGCCAGTCGGCGTCTCGCGGCGGCGGGGAGCTTCGGCTTGCTCGCGTTCCCCTGAGCCCTCCCCGCTGGGGCGCCGGCGCCCGGCGCGGATGGTGGGTTTACCCGAACCGCTTGATGAAGCCAGGGCAGGCTGCCATACAAATGCCGGTTCCACCAGCTTCTTGGAGATCAAAAACATCTCTTCTAATTGAAGGTAGATTTTGTTGAATGTGTGTTTTATGGTGATCATAACCCCTCGCATTTTTAGGTTTTTTGTTGGTTAAATATGGTTGCCAAATGATTGCCAATATTTCGAGTATAACACCGAAAAACTATTAAATTTTCATCAATTGAAGGGGGCACCGGGGTTATGAAATTTCAATGTCGCAGTTCAAAGCGAAAATATCAGGTACTTCTTCTGTCTTTTTTCCCATACGCGATCTGCATTTAGAATATCCTCTGTACACTCACAAGGATAGAAGTTGTTTTCTTCTGGATCATGATCCGCATGCCAGACCTGGGCGAAGTGACTGTCTCGGCGGGCAACCTCATCAAAGTTCCAGGGAGGCGCGCAGCACACGGGGCACCAGTGACCGGCTTTGAGCACTGTGTACGGGCGCGCTTGAAATCGATGTCCAAAGCCGCATTCCCACAGCAGCGGCGAGTAAAAATCCCCATCCCACTCCTGTGAGAGCAACTGCCCGCCCCGGAAAGCGGCTGCTTGGATAAGATCAGCGATCTCTAGCCGGTCCTTGCTCTCATCGTAGCCGTGATCCAGCCGCTGCCAATCCATATCCGGATCCAATCCAAGGGGCGCCGACCAGTTCGGAATTTGTGCATAGCGCTGTTTGTCCTGAAAGAACGCACTCACCCGCAAATGGTTATCCTGCTTCACCCAGTATCCCGTCCCATTGCGGTGAACATTTGCCCAGCCTGCAAATTTCTGGTAGATGATATTGGCGATTTGCCGGCTTACCAGGGGGGATTTCTTGCACAACCAGGCAGTTGATTTCGCCCAGAAAGGCATATCGCGCTGGATTTCCTGCCAGTAGGTTTCCAGGTCATCCCGCATATAATGTAAATAGCTATCTAACAGGGAGCTGTCTTCGAAGTACTGCATATGGAAATTGCGCAAGGCAAACCAATGGCGTTCTGTACAGCAATAAATCCCCGGCAGCCCGTGAAGCTGGATGCTGCGATCCAGGTATTCATAGGCCTGGCAGCGCATCTTCTCACCGCCGCCCATGTTGTACACCTTACGCCAAAAATCCGAGTTCTCAGGTAGATCCAGGCACCGCACCATGCCATACCCAGCATCCCGGTCGGTCAGGTTTTCCATGCAAGCATCCAGGGGCATGTGCAGCGAGATGGGGTCCATCAGATTGAGCAGCTCTCGATATTTTGTCGGCATGATGAAGGTCATGCGCAGGCAAACCCAATGACGAATGCGTGATTCAAGCACAGCCCGTTCTCCGGCGATCTTTGTCACGGCATAATAATCAAACACGGATGGCTTTAGTGGATCCCCCACCCTTCCCATGTGGATGCCCGCAGGTCGGTTGCCAGTGGCGGCTACTGTGCCCGTGTAAACAAAATGGATGCGCTGCGCGCCGTCCTGTTCTGCCTCAATCGCTCGCAGGATATTGAGTGTAGCTTCGGTGTTAACAGCCCTGGCAATTTCGGGATGATAATCCGCAGCCGGCGAGATGTATGCCATGGCGTCCAACACAGTATCGGCTCCGCGCACGGTCTCTGCCACATCGGCGAACCGGGTGGCATCTCCCCAGACGATTTTGAAACCCTCACCTTGCGCCACACCTGCGCCGCGTACAGCAGGCAGCCCCGCCTGGCACTCGTAGGCGCGGAATTGTCTCAACCTTTGTTCCGATGGCAGAACTAGAATCGATATATCAAATTCATCCCGCCGTTTCCACAATTCTTGAAAGGCGTGAAACCCCATCGTCCCAGATGCTCCAAACAGCGCAATTCGCTTTTTTGCCATAATCTCCTGCACCTGGTTTCAGTATACCCACCCCAGGTGATAGATCTTGCGTATTCCACTTTTGACTGGAGGGAAATGGAAAGATGGCATATGCCGGGAGGCTGGCTAGCTGGTACTACCAGACAGCCTGGGTACAAAATACCAGAAGGAATTGGCTTTACGGGCTATGACCACAAGATGGGGGAATGATGTAGATGCTTCACAACCATATTATCCAGGTAAAAAACAGAACAGCAGTCGCTTAGTAGGCTCAGCGGCTGCTGTTTCGAATTATTTAATTAAGTAATTGACTTGCGTTTCAGTGAGCGGTTAATTTGAGTCGCAAATCAACAGGCTTCCTGCACTGGTACAGATATAGGACATCATCGTCGCTGAATTGAGTTCGGCTGTCACACCGCCGTAGTGGTGCAGGGCAATCATCTTGCCGTCGCTGGCGCGTGTGATGGCAGAGCCCGAAGAGCCGCCTTCGCTGTCGCAGCCGTAACCGGTCTGGCTGTTCGGCGCAGCTGTGCCGTAAGTCATGTTGAGCGTTGCGATATGGCAGCGGACGGTATGTGCTGCATCTTCCCAGTAACCGATCTTCTTGGGCAAACCCGCCGGGTGCTGGATGAAGTTCATCTGGGTACCAACAGCATAGGTTGCGCTGGTCGGGACCAACTCGCCAAAGGTCGCTTCAGGAGTGCCCTGCAGGGTGAGCAGGGTGTAATCCAACCCGGTTGTGGTGGGGCTGCGCTTGCTGTATTTTTCTGAGTTGGTCTTCAGGAAGGTGCCGCCGGCGAAGCTGGTCGTGGCAGCCAGGGTGCTGCCGCCGCAGGTGGTGTACTGGTAATTGAAGCGGGCTTCCACCGTGCTGACTTCGGTCTGGTTATCCACACAGTGGGCGTTGGTGATGAGGGTATTAGCATTCGAGCCGCG
>CAZTMX010000022.1:3158-24213 GCA_964614855.1 uncultured Anaerolineaceae bacterium
TCTGGTTATCCACACAGTGGGCGTTGGTGATGAGGGTATTAGCATTCGAGCCGCGCACCAGTTCACCGGTGCACAGATACTGGGTTTTTCGAATGGTGAATAGCAGGCGCGCAACGGGTTTTTGCGCTGCATTGACAATTGCTTCACCTGTGTGGCAGGCGATATCTTCCCGCCCATCCGTACCCACGACAATTTCAGGGACCGGTTGGCTGACTTCCAATGGAACGGTCCCGTAACCCACCTCAACAATATGGAAGCCGTAAGATTTACCCGACGGCGCAACCAGGGTGAGCCTGACATCGGCGCCGTTGACCGCAAATGACCAGAAGTCGCCATTTTGGTTCAACCCATCGGCGGTATATTCCCAGACCTGGCTGCCGTCCAGGTTTGACACGATCAGCTTGTCGCCTTCATGCAGCTTAAACCCCTTGAAATGCAGCCGGATGAACTCAGCGCCGGTAAAGCTGTAGGTCTGCGTCCACCCATCCGTGGCTGGGTGGGGGCTTTCGGCTCTGAAGTCAAAGACCTTGCCTGCTTCTACCCGTTCAGCTGCGGCAGGGGCGCCTTGAGCAGCCGGCTGCCCGGCGAAGGATGCTGCTGGGAGCACCGCCAACATCAGGCAAATCACCAACAAACGCAACAAGATCGATTTCATTTGTTTCTCCTTTTAACAATTAGGGGTCAGGGGTTCCTGTTTTAAATTACGCTCAAGTATAGGATATTAATGGCAAATTGTGAAACCCATAAGGAAAATCTTAATAATTTCCATGGCAGAAATTGTAGAAATGAAATATTAATTGAAATATGCCGATGTGTACAATAGTTGTATAACTTTTATTAATTAGGTGTATAATGAATTTGGCCGGCATACGGATCAAACAGGGGTTTTGTAAAAACAGGAGGATTCTATGACACTTAGTGAACCGAAACAAACAACCTTTTGGGTTGCTGTCATTCTATTTGTACTCGGCTTTTTAGGTGAACTGATCACCATCCCATTCATCTCCGGCATCGCTTTCTGGCTGGTTGTCCTGGCTTTTGTTGTTTTGGCTGCGGGCAACTTGATGAAGGGTTTTTAATTTCTTTGTTCTCATAAATAAGGTATTTATATAGATTGCCGGCTGATTTTATAATCTAGTCATCCAAGATAGATCAAGATAGAAAAAGCCCTGGCAGCCAGAACTCGTGGCAGTCAGGGCTTTTTCAATTTGTGCCCAGGCGTCTCCATTGCTTTGCGACATGGTAAACTTGGCGTAGAAAGGGTCAAAACTCGCGAATGCCTGCATTCAATGCGACCGCTTCGGCTTGCGCTAACATCGCATTTATAAAATACTGGGGCAACCGGGATCACAACCTGCGTTTGCCAGCCAACGGCTCGATCTCAATGAACCTGGGCGGTCTGGTTTCGCGCACCACGGTCAGTTTTTCCCCCGATTATGCGGCTGACTCCTTGACGCTGAATGGGAAGGAAATCAGGGGCGCGGGGGTAGAGCGCGCCGGTGTGATCTTGGACCTGGTGCGCGCAAGGTCTGGCATCCCCTGGCACGCCCGGGTGGACAGCGAAAATAACTTTCCAACCGGTGCAGGCATCGCTTCTTCGGCTTCGGGTTTCGCCGCACTCAGCCTGGCAGCCAGCCGCGCGGCCGGGTTGGAGCTGGACGAAGCCAGCCTCTCACGCCTGGCCAGGCGTGCATCCGGCTCCGCCTGCCGTTCCATTCCTGGCGGGTTTGTCGAGTGGCAGGCTGGTGTGGACGAGAGCAGCTCATTTGCCTTCAGCCTGGCCCCAGAAACGCACTGGAACCTGGCAGATTGCGTGGCGGTCATCAGCCTGGAGCACAAAGCAACCAGTTCGGCTGCCGGGCATGGGTTCGCTGATAGCAGCCCCTTACAGGCAGGCAGGATTTCTGGCGCTAACCAGCGACTTGCAATCTGTCGAGCTGCCATCCTGCAGCGTGATTTTGAAGCGCTGGCCGAAATCAGCGAGTTTGACAGCAACTTGATGCATGCGGTTATCATGACGCAAAAGCCGCCCATTTTCTACTGGCAGCCGACTACCCTGGCTGTCATGCAGGCTGTCAAAGACTGGCGGGCTCACGGTCTGCCGGTTTTCTACACCATCGACGCCGGACCCAATGTGCATGTACTTTGCCCGGTAGAAGAAAGCCAGCAGATTCGGCGCCTGTTGGAACAAATCCCAGGTGTGCAGCAGGTGCTCAGCGCAGTTGCCGGCGGACCAGCAAGAATATTGCATGATAATGAACCTTGATAAACAAATCTCCCCCTTCCCCTGTGCAGCGGCGTGTTAGAAAAGCGTTAGAAACCACACCATACACGCCGCAAAGCTACCTTATTCAAAAGATAGGCGTTATAATCCAAAGTTGGATAATTTTGGACATGCGCTGTAACAGCGCCAAAGGCAACGGTGAAACATGCAGTTACTTCAATTTATCTTTGGTTTAGCGGTTCTGATCCTGGTACACGAAATCGGTCATTTCCTGGCTGCACGCCTGGTTAAAGTACGCGTGGATGAATTTGGCATTGGCTTTCCGCCTCGAATTGTCAAATTATTTGAAAGACAGGGTACGGAATTCACCTTGAACTGGATCCCACTGGGTGGTTTTGTGCGCATGAGCGGGGAAAATGATCCGGATGTTCCGGGGGGATTTGGCGACGCCAATCCATTCCGCCGCTTGGCAATCTTGCTGGCTGGGCCGTTCACCAATATCGCAGTGGGGCTTATCCTGGGTACATTCCTCTTTTTGTCTTTGGGTGAACCCATCCTGGATAAGGTGATGATTTACCAGATTGCCCCAAATTCACCTGCAGAACAGGCAGGGTTGCAGCCGCAGGACCTGGTCATCTCCTTGGGTACAGAAAAAATCGACAGCGTTCAGGAATTGCAAGAGCTGATTGCAGCCAACCTGGGAAAAAGCATCGATTTAGTCATCCAGCGCGGTGACCAGCAGATCACCACAAACCTGACACCGCGCGCCGACCCACCTCCAGGTGAGGGCGCGGTGGGCGTTGTGCTAGATAACCCGACGCAGCCAACCAGTGTGCTGAACGCAGCCAGGTCGAGCGTTGTTACCTCCTATGAATACGTGAAGAGCCTGTTTTTGCTGCCAGTTCGTCTTATGAGCGGTGAAGCCGCGCCTGAAGAAGGACGGTTGGTAGGTTACAAAGGCATGTACGATATCTATCGCCAGGTGCAAAACCCCTTATGGTTCTTCACTATCATTTCCATCTCTCTCGGGGTAATGAACCTGCTCCCCCTGCCAGCCTTGGATGGCGGACGAATATTGATGCTTCTGCCAGAGATCATTCTGCGCAAACGGGTGCCGGCAAAATTTGAAAATGCTCTGCATTTTATCGGTTTTACGCTGCTGATATTGCTGCTGATATACATCAACCTGCAGGATTTTCTCAACCCCCTGCCAATGCCCTGATCCGGACAAAGGGAAAACTTTATGCCAGCCGCCAAATCTATCCCATTTAAGCAATTGCTTGATCAACTGCTGGATGCCGATAACCCGTTACCGCCGCGTTATTTCTACCGCTTATCCGACCTGGAAGGCGAAGAGCTGCAGCAGCTCAGCCAGGTCTGGGACAAGATCCCCTTGTGGCGGCGGCAAGCGATTATGGAAGACATTGAAAACCTGAGTACGGAAGACATGCTGCTGTCCTTTGTATCGGTGGCATCCATGGCTACTGGCGACCAGGATCCTGGTGTCCGTCTTCAAGCCGTGCGCAGCCTGTGGGAATATGAAGAGCGCCAGCTGATCCCTCTTTACATGAAGTTGGTGCAACGGGACAGTGCTGCTGAGGTAAGGGCATCTGCTGCCGGGGCGTTAGGACGCTATATCTACGCAGGTGAGATTGAAGAGCTGCCCGCCAACACTTTAAAGAAAATCGAAGAGTTGCTGCTGCAAGTGACCCAGGGGCAAGATGAAGCGCTTGTGCGCCGTTCTGCATTAGAAGCATTAGGCTACTCCAGCCGTGAAGAAGTGCGCCCGTTGATCGAAAAGGCTTTTGCATCCAAAGAAAAAACCTGGCTTGCCAGCGCATTGTTTGCCATGGGTCGTTCGGGGGATGAAAGCTGGATACCAGATGTATTAGCCATGCTCAAACACCGCTCGCCGTTGGTACGGGCGGAAGCAGCACGCGCCGCAGGCGAGCTGGAAATCCGCGAAGCCGCCCCTTTACTAATGGAATTGTTAGACGATCCGGATGACAGCATCCGCCTGGCCTGTATCTGGTCGCTTTCTCAAGTGGGCGGTGAGGGTGTGCGGAAAGCCCTGGAAACCCTGGCAGATGAAATCGAAGATGAAGAAACTCTGGATCTACTTGAAGAAGCTCTGGAAAACCTGGGTTTTAATGAGACCATGCCGCTGATACCGCTCTTCGATTTTGGCGAAACCAGTAATGAAGTCGAAGGCGAGTTGGACGACTTGGAAGAGTTGGACGAGCTGGACGACTTGGATGAGCTGGACGAGCTGGATTTTGATGATGACTACGATTTCAATGGTGAGGAAGATGAAGATTGAACCAGCTCATTGCATTATTCCTTGACAACCTGCTGCCCATTTTCCTGGCTGCGGGAGCCGGGTATATTCTAGCCAAAACCACGAACTTAAGCGCACGCCCCCTCTCGCAGGTTATCTTCTACATTTTCAGCCCCTGCCTTCTATATAAACTACTGACCCAAAGCGAACTCAGCAACAGCGATATCCTGCGAACCGTATTCTTCGCCATGGCGGTAATTCTACTCATTGGTGTGATCACCTGGTTTGTGATCAAACCCTTGCATTTAAGCCGAAAGATGCAGTCAGCGGTCTTGTTATCGGTGATGTTTATGAACTCGGGGAATTTCGGCTTGCCGGTAGTGTTATTCGCTTTTGGTGAAGCCGGTTTAGGGTTTGCCAGCCTGTTTTTTGTGGCAAACCTGATTCTGAATTACACGGTTGGGGTGGTGATCGCCTCTTCGGGTACGGCAAAAATCTCCCAGGCAGTGCTAAACCTGGTTAAAATCCCCGCCATCTATGCTGTGCTGTTGGGTTTATTTTCCATACGCACAGGGTGGCAAATGCCGCTGCCTCTCTCGCGCACGATCGATTTATTGGCTGACGCTTCAATCCCTGGGATGCTTGTACTGCTGGGTATGCAGTTAAAAGCTGTAGAATGGGATGGCAAAACCCTCCCCCTAACGCTGGTAGGCATCTTACGCCTGGTGGCTGCTCCAGCACTGGCTCTCTTCCTGGCACCCCTTTTTGGCCTGACTGGCGCTGCTTACCAATCGGGCGTGTTAGAATCAGCCATGCCAACCGCCGTGCTGACTACCGTTTTGGCAACGGAATACGATGCAGAACCCACATTTGTGACCGCTGCAGTGATCTTTACGACACTGATTAGCCCGTTGGTGTTAACCCCTCTCCTGGCATACTTGGGAGCCTAAAGGGAAATGCCATCGAAAATTTGATATAATTTTTAGAGTTTCTATAGAGAGACTTTTACCAGAAGCAAGGATAGCCATGGAAGCAAGCCAAAAAACATTCGAACGCCTGGAAGCCACCGTAGAAGGGCGTGTGCAGGGAGTGGGTTTTCGCTATTTTGTCGAAGAAAATGCCCTGGCATTGAACCTGGACGGCTGGGTGCGTAATCGCTGGGACGGCAAAGTGGAGCTCGCGGCTGAAGGCGAGAGAGCAGTGTTGGAAAAATTCCTATCCGCCCTTTGGCGTGGACCCCGTATGGCGTTTGTTTCAAATATTAAGCTGGCGTGGCTGCCTGCCACGGGTGAGTTTCACGGGTTCCGCATCCGGCCCACATCATAATCCCCTTACGCATTCATTTAGCAGCCCCGGCTCTAAAACCCCAATTTGCGCTCTTTCAAAGAGATAAATTTCCCTCTGCCAATTACCAGGTGATCCAACACTTCCACATCCAGCAATTTACCCGCCTGGATGACGCCGCGCGTCAGGGCGATGTCCTCTGCACTTGGGGAAGGGTCACCGCTGGGGTGATTGTGCGCCACAATAATGGCTGCGGCATTGCGGCGCACAGCGGCTTTGAAGAGCTCACCCACGCGCACCTGCGAAGAATTCAACGAGCCGCGATAGACTGTGACGATATCCAGCACCCGGTTGCGCGTGTCAAGTAAAAACACTCGCAGCTCTTCCTGTTCCAAGGCGCTCATCTCGTACTGCACCAGGGCAGCCGCGTCCTGCGGGCTGTGGATTTCCGGTCGTTCTTCCGGCGATGCGATCGCCAGGCGTCTGCCCAGCTCGATTGCCGCCTTGATCTGGGCTGCCTTGGCTGGGCCGATGCCATGCTGGCTGCATACCATTTCATAGCTCGCCTGGTGAAGACCCGGTAGACCGCCCAATTCCTGCAACAAACGCTGCCCAACCTGGACTGCATTTTCGCCTGGCACGCCCACCCTGAGCAAGATGGCGAGCAGCTCGGAATTGCTGAGCACCTGCGGGCCCATCTTTGCCAGGCGTTCGCGCGGCCGATCTTCAGCCTCCAAATCCAATATACGGTATGTGGCGGTTTGTTCTTTCATCGTTCCTCCGGTTAGACGGCAGGATCGCTGCAGAGATACTGCTCGAATGCACCAACTATACAATAAATCCCGGATTGCTTCAAGGCAGGTGAGCCAGATAGTTTTGCCGCAAAAGAAAAAGGGCTGCCGGTAATTTCCTGGCAGCCCTGGTCTATTGAGTACGTAGTATGCTAGCGACGGAGCGCACCCCAGCCGGCATAGCTGGCGGTATCGCCCAGTTCTTCTTCAATGCGCATCAGCTGGTTATATTTCGCCACACGATCGGAACGAGCCGGCGCACCGGTCTTGATCTGACCCATATTCAAAGCCACAACCAGGTCTGCGATGGTGGAATCTTCGGTTTCGCCCGAGCGGTGCGAGGTAACCGCACGCCATCCGGCCCGGTGGCAGGTCTCTACCGCTTCGATGGTCTCGGTGAGCGTGCCGATCTGGTTCAGCTTAACCAAAAGGGCGTTGGCAGCTTTTTCTTTGATGGCTTTGCGCACGCGCTCCGGGTTGGTAACCAGCAGGTCATCGCCGACGATCTGGATGCGGTCGCCCAGCTCGGTTACCATCAGTTTCCAACCGTTCCAGTCGTCCTGAGCCAGGCCGTCTTCAATCGAAACGATGGGATATTGGTCGACCCAGGATTTCCAGAAGGCAACCATCTCTTCGCTGGTGAGCTTGCGCCCTTCTTTGCGAAGGTTATACAGACCGCTCTCTTCTTCGTAAAACTCAGAAGCAGCCGGGTCAAGCGCAATCGCCACCTGCTCACCGGCTTTGTAACCGGCTTTGTGGATGGCCTCCAGGATGACTTCCACGGCTTCGGCATTAGCTTTTAGCGCCGGGGCGTACCCGCCTTCGTCACCCACAAGAGCAGTGTACCCGCGGCTTTTCAATACGGTCTTCAAGTTGTGGTAAATCTCCGCACCCCAACGCAGACCTTCTGCGAAGTTCTCAGCGCCCAGCGGCATGACCATGAATTCCTGCGCATCGGTCGACTGCCAACCGGTGTGTGCACCGCCATTGAGGATGTTGAGCATCGGCACGGGGAGCACATGGGCATACACGCCGCCGATATAGCGGTAAAGCGGCAGGCTAAGTGCATTGGCGGCAGCCTTGGCAACCGCCAGGCTGGTACCCAGGATAGCATTGGCGCCCAGCTTGGATTTATTCGAGGTGCCGTCCAGATCCAGCAGCATCTCGTCAATCATCTTCTGTTCGACTGCATCCCAGCCAATCAGAGCATCAGCGATATCTTCATTGACATTATCGACTGCTTTCAATACGCCTTTGCCCAGGAAGCGGCCTTTATCGCCGTCGCGCATTTCCAACGCTTCGTGGATGCCGGTGGATGCGCCGGAGGGTACTGCTGCACGGCCCATCGAGCCGTCCATCAATGTAACTTCAACTTCAACAGTCGGGTTACCACGTGAATCTAAAATTTCACGACCGATGATATCTTCAATAATTGTTTCCATCTTTCACCTCTTGCTTCTTTTCAAATATCCTCCCACAGCGGGGAGGTTACACTTTTATGTTAATCCGAAAAACCAGGGGCAAGTATAATCCATTTCCTCTGGCCTTGCTGACGGGTTTTATTAACAACCGGTGAATCTATGCAATTCTCCCCTACCAGGCAAACATGGTAAGGATGAGTCAACTGCTCAGTCACTATATCCGTTGTTACCATCCACTTTGTCTGTTTCCAAACCAGCCTTTTGTGCCACTGCCTGGATATAAGCCAGGAACAAGGGGTGCGGGCGGTTGGGGCGCGAGAGGAATTCGGGGTGGAATTGCGTGGAGAGCATAAATGGATGGTCCACCAGCTCAACAATTTCAACCAACCGGCCATCCGGCGAGATACCCGAAAATCGCATCCCACCTTCAGATAACATACCGCGATAGGCATTGTTCAACTCAAAGCGGTGCCGGTGGCGTTCCTGCACCAACGGCTTCTGGTAAGCTTCGGCGGCTTTGGTACCGGGTTCCAACTGGCAGGGGTAAAGACCCAGGCGCATGGTGCCGCCCATATCGGCAATAGAGCGCTGATCGGGCATCAGATCGATCACCGGATGCGGTGTGGAGCGGTCAAATTCGGTCGAGTTGGCTTCATCACCACCCAACAGGTGGCGGGCAAACTCAACCACCATCAATTGCATCCCCAGGCACAGACCCAGATAAGGCATCTTGTTCTCGCGTGCATATTTAATGGCTTTGATCTTCCCTTCTATGCCGCGGCTGCCAAAGCCGCCAGGTACCAATACGCCATTTGCACTGCGCAGAGCATCCCAACCGCGCTCTTTTTCCAGATCCGATGAATGGATCCAATCAATCTTAACATCCAAACCCAACGCCAGCCCGGCGTGTTCCAGCGCTTCGCGCACGCTGAAATAGGCATCATGCAGCTCTACATATTTGCCGACCAGTGCGACGCGTACTTCTGGTTTGGATCGTCCGACATCCGCCACCAGCCGTTCCCAACGGCGCCAATCCGGTTGTCGGCGCGGCTGGAGCTTCAGGCGGTCCATCAGGTAATCGCCCATCCCCAGGCGTTCCAACAGCAGGGGGACTTCATAGAGCACTTTTGATGTTACGGCGGGGAAGACTGCCCGTTTTTCGACATCGCAAAAGACCGCAATTTTCTCACAAAGATCCTGGCTGACCGGATAATCCGAGCGCGCCACGATCACATCCGGTGAAATACCGATGGAGCGCAGCTCGCGCACCGAGTGCTGAGTAGGCTTGGTTTTCAGTTCATTGGTAGCGCCAAGGTGCGGCAGCCAGGTGACATGAACATACACTGTGTTATCCCGCCCGACATCCGTGCGCATCTGGCGCAGCGCTTCCAGGAAGGGCAGGCTTTCAATATCACCCACCGTACCGCCGATCTCGACGATCACGATTTCTGCCCCGGTGGTTTTTGCCACCAGACCGATTCGTTTTTTGATCTCATTGGTGATGTGCGGGATAACCTGGATGGTACCGCCCAGATAATCGCCGCGCCGTTCCTTGCTGATTACCTCGGCGTACACCTGGCCGGTGGTGACGTTGCACACCCGGTTGAGGCTGATATCGATAAAGCGCTCGTAATGCCCCAGGTCGAGATCGGTTTCTGCGCCGTCATCCAGCACAAACACCTCCCCATGCTGATAAGGGCTCATCGTACCGGGATCGACGTTAATGTAGGGATCCAGCTTTTGCACCGCCACGTTGTAGCCGCGCTCTTTTAACAGCCGCCCCACGGCTGCCGCGGTAACCCCTTTGCCAACCGAGCTGACAACACCGCCGGTGAAGAAAATGTATTTGGTTGTCATGCTGCCCTCCATACAAGTTTCAAATTGCGATAAAAAAGGAAGTGGGGAGGGCCGTTGACCGGTAACCTCCCCACGAGGTATCGTCATATTGAATGAAGAAGTTCAGATACCATGTGTTTAATAGCTCACCTCGAAGTTTGCAAGAGAAAACCTGTTATCTCTAGCAAAAACCGCTTACAAGTCTACCATAAACTGGAATAAATGGGTATTTGCCCATTCAGGATTGCCGGATTCGTTGACCCGCGTGCATCTCCGTGTTATCCTTAGCGATTGGCATATCCATTGATCCCGGATGTGTCAAAGGAAGATGCCAGACTTTCGAACCTTGATCAACCGCTTATTCAAAATGAACGCTGAAACCAACCCACCATTTCTGATCACCGGGCTGGGCAATCCCGGTCGCCAATACCGGGAAACCCGCCACAATGTCGGTTTTATGACCGTCGACCGGCTGGCTGCACACCTGGGCATCACATTCACGCGCATGGAAAGCAAAGCCATGATCGCCAAAGGCGAGCACCGGGGACAGCGCCTGATCCTGGCAAAACCGCAAACCTTTATGAACCTGTCCGGTCAGTCCGTGGGGGCCCTGGCTCGTTTCTACAAAGTCCCGCCCACCCAATTGCTGGTGATCTTTGACGATGTGGACTTGCCGCTGGGTACCCTGCGCATCCGTCCGGGTGGCGGCTCATCCGGGCAAAAAGGCATGACCTCGATCATCGAGCGCCTGGGCACGCAGGATTTTCCACGGTTGCGGGTGGGCATCGGCCGCCCGCCCGGGCGCATGGAGGCTGCGGATTATGTGCTGCAAGCGTTTTCTAAAGGGGAAAAGGAGCTTCTGGACACAACCCTGGATCGTGCTGTCCAGGCGATTCTCGAGTTCACCGGCGCAGGTCTGGATTCGGCCATGAATAAATACAACGGGATGGATCAAAATGGCGCTGGATAGTCTGATCAATGCGGTTGGCGGCGCCTGCGACGCGCTGGTACACGCCTTGCAGACCTCGGCACCATTTGCTCCCCTGGGGCTGCGCCGCTCAGCACGCCTGCCGGTGGCACTTGCCCTGCAGCGCCGCATCAACCAACCGCTGATCTTACTCACAGACCGCAGTGATCACGCCCTGGTCCTGATGGAAGAACTGGGTGTCTGGGCGCCGCAAATCCCACGCTTGTATTTTCCCGAGCCCACACCCATGTTTTACGAAAGGGCCGCCTGGGGAGATTCCTCCCGCCGCGACCGCTTGACTGCGCTCACCACCCTGGCAGCGTATCACATCCCAGGCGCAGCAAAACCCGAAACCCCACCCGTGATCATCGCACCTATCCGGGCAGTGATGACGCGCACCATACCGCGGCGCGAATTCCTGAAGGCTACACGCCCGCTGCAGACCGCTCAGAACATCTCACCGGAAGCGTTAACCCGGCGTCTGCTCTCTCTGGGGTTTGAACCGGCATCCATCGTGATCGCCTCCGGGCAGTTTGCCCACCGCGGCGGTATCCTGGATTTGTGGCCACCAGCGGAAGCGCTGCCTGTGCGGCTGGAATTTTTTGGCGATGAGATCGAAACCCTGCGCCCGTTTGACCCTGCAACCCAGCGCACGATAAAGGGCCCCCAGGCTGGCCAACCGCGCATCATGATTTCGCCTGCGCGCGAATATCTGGCGCCGCCGGAAACCCTGGAAAATCAAAACCCGGGCGAAATTTCCGAATTCAACATCCCCGTTTATCACCCGGAGACTGCCAGCCTGCTGGATTACCTGCCCCGCCAGGGATTTATCTTGCTCGAGGACACCCAGTCCATCCAGGATGCTGCCCTGGATATTGAAGAAGGAGCGGTCAACCTGCGCCAGGATACGATCGCCGACGGCACCCTGCCGGCTGATTACCCTGTGCCGTACCTGAGCTGGTCCGAAATCCAGGACAGCCTGGCAGGACGCAGCCGCCTGGAATTAGGCTTGCCGTCGATCCAACAATTGGAAAGCGAAGACCTGGAAGGACGGGTAACAGACTCAACCAGTCTCATGCCTTGCAGCTTCCTCCCGGGCCCGCGCTTTGGCGGGCGCCTGAAGCCGGTGATGGAACACATCCTGGAGAGGCAAAGCGCCGGCGATCAATTTATTGTGGTCTCGCGCCAGACACCGCGCCTGGAAGAATTGTGGCGCGAGCAGACAGAGGCAACAGAGCAAAACCCACCTGTTTTTATTGAAGGCAGCCTGAGTGAAGGTTGGAGCCTGCTCTCGACGGGCAAATCTGCGGTGCATTTGCTTACGGATGGGGAGATCTTTGGCTGGCGGCGGCCTGAGCCGCGCCGGCGCGCCAGGCAAATTGCTGAAGCGCCAGAAGCCGGTTACAGCGATTTACAGATTGACGATTACGTGGTGCATGTCGATCACGGTATCGGTCGCTACCTGGGATTGGTGCGCCGCACCGTAGACGGCATCGAGCGGGAATACCTGTGCGTGGGTTACCAGGACGATGCCCAGTTGTTTGTCCCCGTACACCAGGCCGACCGCCTGACGCGCTATGTGGGCGCTGACAATCGCGAACCTGCGCTCAGCCGCCTGGGCAGCCCGGAGTGGAAAAGCGTCAAATCGCATGTCAAGGAATCGGTGCAGGAGGTGGCGGAAGAGCTGCTGCAGCTATATGCACAACGCAGCGTGGTGGAAGGATTTTCCTTCCAGGAGGATACTCCCTGGCAAAAAGAACTGGAAGCCAGCTTCCCATATATCGAAACCGATGACCAGATGCGTGTGCTGGCGGAAGTCAAGCGCGATATGCAGAGCTCGAGACCCATGGATCGCCTGATCTGCGGGGATGTGGGCTACGGTAAGACCGAAGTAGCGCTGCGCGCTGCATTCAAAGCCGTGATGGATGGGAAGCAGGTAGCCATCCTGGTGCCCACCACCGTACTGGCGCAGCAGCATTACAATACATTCAACCAGCGCCTGGCGGCTTTTCCAGTGACGGTGGAGATGCTCTCCCGCTTCCGCAACCTGCAGCAGCAAAGGGATATCATCCAGCGCCTGGGAAAAGGCCAGGTGGATATCATCATCGGCACCCACCGCCTGCTTTCTGCAGATGTTGAATTGAAAGACATGGGGCTATTGATTATCGATGAGGAGCAGCGTTTTGGGGTGACGCATAAAGAGACACTCAAGAGGCTGCGCACCGAAGTGGATGTGCTCACCCTGACTGCCACCCCCATCCCCCGCACGTTGTATATGGCTCTGAGCGGGGTGCGCGATATCTCAACCATCAACACGCCGCCGGAAGAGCGCCTGCCGATCGTCACGCATGTCGGCCCCTATTCACCGCGCCTGGTGCGCCATGCGATCTTGCGCGAGTTGGAGCGCGGCGGGCAGGTCTTTTTTGTGCACAACCGGGTGCAGACCATCCGCGCCATGCAGTTCCATCTGCAGCAATTGGTGCCCGAAGCACGCATTACCGTGGCTCACGGTCAGATGAACGAAACCGAGCTCTCCCAGCGCATGGAGCAATTCAGCCAGGGCGAGGTGGATGTGTTGCTGAGTACATCAATCATCGAATCCGGGTTGGACATCCCCAACGCCAATACACTGATCGTCGATCGCGCCGATACCTTTGGCCTGGCGCAGCTCTACCAGCTGCGCGGCCGGGTGGGACGCGGGGCGCAGCGCGCCTATGCCTTTTTCTTCCGTCACAACCGCAAAAACCCCACCCTGGAAGGACGTCAGCGGCTGGAGACCATCGCCGAGAATACACAACTTGGCGCAGGTTTCTCAATCGCCATGCGCGACCTGGAAATCCGCGGCACGGGCGATATCCTGGGGACGCGCCAGCACGGACATATCGCTGCAGTGGGCTTTCACCTGTACACTAGCCTGCTGGCGGAGGCGGTACGCCGCCAGCGCAGCGTAAAAGGACTACCGTTGGCAGGCAGCCTGCCGCCTTCACTGAACCTGCAGCTCACCACGGTCAATGTGGAGCTGCCCCTGGCAGCCAGCATCCCTGCGGAGTATGTGCCCGATAAGACCGTCCGCCTGGGCCTCTACCGCCGGTTGGCGGGCATCCGCTCTGAACAAGAGCTGGAAACGCTGCAAGAGGAGTTTAACGACCGCTTTGGCGCACCGCCGGAAAATGTACTCAACCTGTTTATGCAGCTGAAGATAAAATTGCTTGCAGAGCGCGCTGGGCTGGCTTCCATCACCGTTGAAAGCGGGCAGATGGCGCTGCGTTTTCCAGACGGCGCCCTGCCCGAAAACCTGCCGGAGCTTGGCGAAAACGTTCGGCTGGGAAAGGTAGCCTTGTGGCTGCCATATACCATCCGGACAACAGCAGATGTTCCAGATTGGATCAGAATATTGACTGAAACACTGCACAAGCTGCAGCGACCACAACTTGCCGCAGCCAGGCAAGAAAACCGTGCAAACCAGCCGTCCTGGGGAGTGTGAGAAAATCATGTTCCCACCGGGCATCCCTCTTTCAAAACGGCTTTTTGACCTGCTGGCTGCGGGGGTGATTTTGCTTCTCGTCACCCCGCTGCTGCTGATCGTGGCGCTGCTTGTCAGGATAAAGCTCGGCGCACCGGTGATCTTCCGCCAGCAGCGGCCGGGCTATCGCGGAAAACCTTTCTGGGTGTATAAATTCCGCAGCATGAGCGACGAACGCGACTCCCACGGCAACCTGCTGCCGGATGCCGAGCGGCTGACGGGGTTGGGGAGTTTTCTGCGCGCATCCAGCGTGGACGAGCTGCCCGAGCTGATCAATGTCCTGCGCGGCGAGATGAGCCTGGTGGGACCGCGCCCGCTGCTGATGCAGTACCTGCCGCGCTACTCACCAGAGCAAGCCCGGCGCCACCAGGTGCTGCCCGGCATCACCGGCTGGGCGCAGGTGAACGGGCGCAACGCCCTGACCTGGCAGGAGAAATTCAGCCTGGACGTATGGTATGTGGATCACTGGTCCTTCTGGCTGGATCTGCGCATCCTGTTCATCACCCTTTTCAAGGTGCTGCGCCGGGAGGGGATCAGCCAGCCCGGGCAGGCTACCAACGAAGAATTTACCGGAGCTGAAGGGGATGCTTTTGACAAGTAACCTGGGAAAACCTATGCCTGAGATACTGGACAGCGAGCTTTACCGCATGCTTTTCCGCATCCGCCGTTTTGAAGAGACTGTACTGGAAAATTTCCGGCGCGGGGTTTTTCACGGCACCACCCACACCTACCTGGGTCAAGAGGCGAATGCTGCAGGGGTTTTACGCCATTTGCAGCCCCCGTATGCGCCTTTGCAGCCGCCTGCTGATGTTTTTCAACTTCCGGCTGATGTTTTACGGCCGCCGGATCTCGTATTTAGCAACCACCGCTGCCACGGACATTTCCTGGCATATGGCGGCAACCCGCGCGCCCTGTTCGCCGAGATGATGGGCAAAAGCAGCGGCGTGTGCGGCGGGCGCGGCGGCTCCCAGCACCTGCACTGGCGCAATTTTTATTCCAACGGTGTGCAAGGCGGCATCCTGCCAGTAGCAACCGGGATGGCCCTGGCGGAGAAATTCAAAGGCAGCGGTGCGGTCACGATTGTTTTTCTGGGCGACGGCACCCTGGGGCAGGGCGTGGCTTATGAAGCATTCAACATGGCCTCCCTTTGGGAAGCGCCCATATTGTTTGTAATGGAGAACAACCACATCGCCCAGACCACACCTACCGGGCTGGTGTTTGCCGGGAATGCTGCGGCGCGTTTTGCCGCCTTTAATATCCCAATCACCGAGCTGGACAGCAGCGATGTACGCCAGGTGTACCAGGCCACGGGTACGGCTCTGCAGCATGTGCGTACAGGCGCCGGACCTCAGGCATTGATCTTAAATACCTGCCGTTTTGGTCCGCACTCCAAAGGCGATGATACACGCCCGGCAGATGAAGTGGCAAAAATGACGGCTGAACGCGATCCGCTGGCTATCCAGGCACCCCGCTTGAACGAGAATTTGCGATCAGAAATCGAGCAGCAAGAGATTGAAATGATCGCCCAGGCATTTGAGCAAGCGATATCCGACCCCATGCCCGGTAAAATGGAGGCTGTCCGATGAAAACTGTACTTGAAAGCCTCAACGCCGGATTACACCGCGCCATGCAGCAGGATGAGCGCGTCTACTTCCTGGGTGAAGATATCCTGGATCCGTACGGCGGGGCCTTCAAAGTGAGCAAAGGGCTCTCCAGCGCCTTCCCACAGCGGGTGCTGGCGACGCCGATCTCTGAAGCCGGTTTCACCGGTCTGGCTGCCGGGATGGCGCTGCGCGGGCTGCGCCCGGTGGTGGAGATCATGTTTGGCGATTTCCTCACCCTGGCTGCCGACCAGATCACCAACCATATCAGCAAGTTTCGCTATATGTATAACGACCAGGTGCGCCTGCCGCTGGTCATCCGCACCCCCATGGGTGGGCGGCGCGGTTACGGCCCCACCCACAGCCAGACGTTGGAAAAACACTTCCTGGGGCTCCCCGGGCTGCGTGTACTGGCGCCTTGCACCTTGGGCGACCCTGGCGAATTGCTTGCGCAAGCCATCCTGGCGGATGACGACCCGGTGTTGTTTATTGAGAACAAGCTGTTGTATTTGCAGCCGCTGCCGCCAGCAGAATTGGCTGAGTTTGAGCTGGTCGAAGAACACCCGGTTGCACAAAAAACCCCAGAAGCTTTGGACGCACACACCTATCCGCCTTTCTACACATTGCAGGTAAAAGGCGCCCCACCGCCCCAATTGACCATCGCGGCCTACGGGTATATGGCCACTCTGGCGCTGCAAGCTGCACTGCGCCTGGCTTATGAAAACGAGATATTTATCGAACTGGTCGTCCCCACACAGCTTTCTCCGTTTGAAATCCAGCCCCTGCTGGCATCCGCAAAGCGAACGCGCAGGCTGCTGGCGGTCGAAGAAGGCGGGTTGAGCCTGGGTTGGGGCGCAGAAATCCTGGCGCAGGCGGCTGAGGTGCTGGGACCCGGATTGCTGACCTGCAACCGGCTGGCAGCCAGCGACCTGCCCATCCCTGCCAGCCTCCCCCTGGAAGCACAGGTTTTACCCGGTGTGGAGCAGATCATCCAGCGGGTAAAATCGATGGTATAAATAGCAGGATAGCCCGGCCCCGATGGAGGTCCCATTGAGCAAACCCGTAGCGGTATATATTCCGCTGATCAACCCCAACGAACCCGAAGCCAACCTGGCTGCCGTGCATGTGCGTCCAGGCCAATATATGCAAACTGGCGACCCCCTATGCACATTAGAAACCACCAAGGCCGCTGCCGACCTGGTCGCCGAGGCGGCTGGCTATGTGATTGGGCTGCAGGCTGCAGAGGGGCAAACCCTGGCTGCCGGTGCTTTATTCTGCTACCTGGCGGAGGCGCCGGATACTTCCCCGCCAAGCACTGCAACGGATACAGGTGGTGCTGCTCATGACAAAGGAAAACTCGATGCAAACGAGACGCACCCACCGGTGGATTTGCGCATTACCCAGCCTGCCCTGGCGCTGGCGCGCCAGCTCAAGCTGGACCTGGAGCAGCTGCCGCGCCAGCACCTGGTCACCGAAAGCTGGCTGCGCTCGCAATATTCGACCGCGTCAAGCCCTGCACACCTGGAAGCGTTAGCAGGCGATTTTGACCCCGAGAATGCCATCATCGTTTACGGCGGCGGCGGGCACGGCAAAGCGTTAATCGACCTGCTGCGCAGCCTGGACGCGTATCACATCCTGGGCATTGTGGATGACGGCATTCCTGCTGGCGACCTTGTGATGGGGCTTCCCGTCTTGGGTGGTCACGACCTGCTGGCGGAATTGGCTGCGCGCGGTGTCCACCTGGCTGTCAATGCCGTAGGCGGGATCGGAAACCTGGGAGTGCGCGCCAGGGTCTTTGCAGGACTGCAGCAGGCGGGGTTCTCCTGCCCGGCGCTGGTGCATCCCACGGCTTTTGTCGAAAGCAGCGCCAGCCTGTCGGAAGGGGTGCAGGTCTTTCCGCATGCCTATGTGGGCAGCGAAGCGCACCTGGGCTACGGCGTGATCGTCAACACCGGTGCGGTGGTCTCGCATGACTGCCGCCTGGAAGAGATCGTCAACATCTCCCCCGGCGCCTTGCTGGCTGGCGAAGTGTCCATCGGCGCTCGTGCACTGGTGGGGATGGGTGTCACAATCAATCTGCGAGTGCACATCGGCAGCGGGGCGCGCATCGGCAACAGCGCTGTCATCAAAGGAGACGTACCCGATAATGCCATCGTGCGCGCCGGCGCCGTCTGGCCTGCCTGATATTTTCCAAACCAATACAAGGAGCTTCCTTTGTCCCCAGTCTTTAAAGTCCCCATGTCCTCCCCCGATCTGACCGATGCCGAGCGCCAGGCGGTGGCAGCCGTGCTACGCACACCCAACCTGAGCATGGGTGGAGAGATCCAGGCATTTGAAGAAGCCTTCAAGCGGCAGACCGGCTGCGCGTACGCTGTCGGTGTCAACTCGGGCACTGCAGGTTTGCATTTGTGTGTACATGCCGCCGGCATCCAACCGGGTGACCTGGTAATCACAACGCCCTTTTCCTTTGTCGCCTCCACCAATGTGCTGCTTTTTGAGAATGCTGTGCCGGTGTATGTGGATATCGACCCGCAGACTGGCAACATCGACCCCGCCAGCGTGCGCCAGGCGGCCGAAGATCTGCTCGCAGGCGGGGCGGCTGCCGAACGCTGGCTGCCGCGCCGGTGTCCGGCGCATCTTGGCAAGCTCAAAGCGCTGCTGCCGGTGGATGTCTTCGGACAGCCCGCCGACATGGACCCCATAAACGCCGTGGCGGCTGAGTACGGTTTGAAGGTGATCGAAGACAGCTGCGAGGCGCTGGGGGCTGTTTACAAAGGAAAACATGCCGGTATGTTGGGGGATTACGGCGTCTTTGCCTTTTATCCCAACAAACAGATCACCAGCGGTGAGGGCGGGATGATCGTAACGGATGACGCCCAGGCAGCGGAGAAAATGCTGGCGCTGCGCAACCAGGGGCGCGCCCCGGGCGACACCTGGCTTTCGCACACCTATCTTGGATACAACTACAGGTTAGACGAAATGAGTGCTGCCCTGGGCCGGGTGCAGATGGCACGCCTGGAAGAGATGCTACAGCGCCGCCAGCGTGTGGCGGACTGGTATCAAAAACGCCTGGCGCGCATCGCGGGCGTGCAGCCGCTGCCCATCGCCTCTACAACCGATCGCATGAGCTGGTTTGTTTACGTGGTTCGTTTTGACCCCGGCATTGAGCGGGACAACCTGGCTGCCCGGTTGAAGGAGCTGGGTATCCCGGCTCGCCCCTATTTCGTGCCTATCCACCTGCAGCCGTATATGATCGAGCGCTTTGGCTACCGCGAAGGCGATTACCCAATCACCGAAGACCTGGGGCGGCGCGGGCTGGCCCTGCCCTTCTCCAGCGTGATGACGGAGCAGCAGGTTGAGATCGTCTGCCAGGCGCTGGCTGCCTGTCTGTAAAACCACCGACCATACATAAGTTGGACACAATGAAAAGCTGGAAAACCCACAGCAGCGAAACCGTACTCAGTTACGGCAAATGGTTGAAGGTCGAAGACCGTACCGTCGAAACCCCAGACGGGCAGGTCATCGAACACTGGACCTGGGTAACCACCCCGGATTATGTGAACATCCTGCCAGTGACCTCCGAAGGTCGTTACCTGGTATTCCGTCAAGGGAAGTACGGGTTGGACGGTGAGACCTATGCGCCTGTGGGTGGTTATATCGAACCGGGCGAGACGCCGCTGCAAGCTGCGCAGCGTGAGCTGGCCGAAGAGACCGGTTACGCCTGCGATCACTGGCTGCTGTTGGGCAGCTTCCTGGTCGACCCAAACCGCGGGATTGCAACCGGGAATTTATACCTGGCGCGGGATGTTTACCCGGCGGAGCAAAAGACATCCGACGACCTGGAAGAACAGGAGCTGCTATTTTTGTCACGCTCCGAATTAGTAAACGCTTTGCAGGCAGGAAAATTTAGAATCATGGCCTGGGCGGCAAATATTGCCCTGGCTTTGTTAATTGAATAAATTTCATCGAATAATGGAGATCGGTCCCCTATGAGAAGAAAAGATCGAGAGGTCACCTCTCCCTCTGAAATAGAGCAAATCTTACGCCAATGCCAGGTGCTGCGCGTGGCAGTGATCGACGGCGACACGCCGTACATCGTGCCCTACAACTTTGGCTACGAGTTTACAGATGGGCAGCTCAGCCTGGTATTTCACAGCGCCCGCCACGGGAAAGCCGTCGACCTGCTGCAGGACGGTGTGCGGGTGGGTTTTGAAATGGATATCGAACACGGAATGATCTCCGCGCCAGATGCCTGCAATTTTAGCTTTGCCTACAGCAGCATCATCGGCAGCGGCGCTATCCGGCGCCTGGCACAAAGCGCTGACAAGGTTAGCGCCTTGCTACTCTTGATGAAACACCTTACCGGTAAAGGTCAGTTTACATTTCCAGATATTGAGATCGAAAGAACAGCAGTATTTCAGATCCAGGTGTCTGAATTCAGCGCAAAACGCCGCCCACAAGTAGGGACGGCGCCTGGATAAAAAAATCGTCTGCGTGCACTAAACTTGGATAGGTAAACCTGTTGGCAGATAAGCCTGCAGAATATTTTACTTTTCAAATTGGATGTTAAAAAACAAGCTCCTCACGCCCGGCAAATTTGTCCTGGATGCGTTCGATGACGATATCCAGGTGGCGCGTATCGTGGACAAAATCCAGGTCATCGGTACGGATGGTGAGCACCGGACACAGATCAAAAGTGCGCAGCCAATCATCGTAAAATGACTCAAGCAAAGCCAGGTAATCTGCGGAGATACCGCTTTCGATCTCGCGCCCGCGCTGGTGGATGCGCTCCATCAGCGTGGCGACCGGCGCCTTGAGATAGATCAGCAGGTCCGGCGGCGGCAGGGTGCGCACCACCAGGTCAAATACCCGCCGGTAGGACTGGTAATCGCGTTCGTTGAGGTTGCCCAGGTGATTGAGAGCCCTTGCGAAGATATAGGCGTCCTCGTACAGGCTGCGGTCCAGAATGGCAGATTGGGGGGAGTTAGCCAGGTCCAGGTATTGTTGGGCGCGGTGCCCCAGGAAAAAGATCTGCAAGTGAAAAGACCAGGCGCGCATATCGGCGTAGAATTCCGCCAGGTAAGGGTTATTGACGACGGATTCGAAAGCCGTCTGCCAGACCATGCGCGC
>CAZTMX010000023.1:0-23373 GCA_964614855.1 uncultured Anaerolineaceae bacterium
GACCATGCATATTCACTTTCTTGATCCATACCAGGAGCGCGGCAGCCCGATCCACCGCCTGGATGCGCGGGTAAAGTTCATCTTAGCCATTGCCTTTATCCTGACCCTGGCGCTAACCCCAACTGGCGCCTGGCCGGTGTACATCCTGATGCTTTCGCTGATCGTGGCTGTGGAGGCACTTTCCGAGATCGGCATCGGCTATGTACAAAAGCGCGCCGCCCTGGCCATTCCATTTGTACTGGCAGCCCTGCCGCTGATCTTCACCCTGGAAGGGCCTGTGCTGGCACAATTTTCCCTGGGTTCGTGGACGATCAAGCTCTACCAGCCCGGGTTGGAGCGCTTTATCAGCATCACATTGAAATCCTGGATTTCAGTACAGGCTGCCATCATCCTGGCAAGCAGCACGCCTTTCCCCGATTTGCTAAGCGCCATGCGTGCGGTGGGCATCCCGCGCTTGCTGGTGGCCATTTTTGGCTTGATGTGGCGCTATCTGTTTGTGCTGGCAGATGAGACCCTGCGCATGATCCGGGCTCGCTCGGCCCGCAGCGGGCACTCCGATCAACCCGGTTTGAAAACCGGCGGGAGCGTCGCCTGGCGCGCCCGGGTGACCGGCGCTATGGCAGGCAGCCTGTTCCTGCGCGCCTTTGAGCGCAGCGACCGCATCTATGTGGCCATGCTCTCGCGCGGCTACAACGGCGAAGTACGCTCGCAACCCTTACCCAGGCTCAGCCTGCCAGGCTACCTGGTTTTGTTCGCATTCCTGGCTTTATTTATCCTGCTGCTCACATTGGGCGCACTTTTCTGGAGATAAAAGCAATGCACCATTCGATCGAAGTCCACCACCTCAGCTTTTCGTATCCAGACGGACACCCCGCCCTGAGGGATGTATCGCTGATCATCCAGCCCTGTGAAAAAGTAGCCCTGGTTGGCCCGAATGGCGCCGGCAAATCCACCCTGATCCTGCATCTAAACGGGATACTCAACGGGCAGGGCGAGTTGTGCGTGGCAGGGCTGCCGGTGATCAAGGAAAACCTGGGAAAAGTACGCGCCCGGGTGGGCCTGGTGTTCCAATCCCCAGATGACCAGCTTTTTTCCCCCACAGTTTATGAAGATATTGCCTTTGGGCCGCGCTACCAGGGTCTGCCAGAGAACGAGGTAAAAGCCAGGGTCGAAGAATCCCTGGAAGTGGTACATATGCAGGATTACGCCCGGCGGGTCTCGCACCACCTGAGCATGGGTGAGAAAAAACGTATTGCGATCGCCACGGTGCTCTCCATGAAGCCCGAAGTACTGGTGCTGGACGAACCCACTGCCGGGTTGGACCCGCGCGCCCGCCGCTCGCTGATCCGCCTGCTGGATGACCTGCCGCTGACCATGCTGGTTTCAACCCATGATATGCAAATGGTCAAAGAGCTCTTCCCGCGCATGGTGATCATGGACCACGGCGAGATCGTCGCCGACGGCGACACGCTCAGACTGTTGGATGACACAGCCCTGCTGGATGCTCACGGGCTGGAGAGACCATAGAGCATTCCCATTATAAGATCAGGGCCGCCTTCAAGCAAGCGACCCTGATTTTGTTTAATTATTCAAGCTTTGGCAGGTTCAGTCCGCCGGTGCGGCGAGCTTTTCCAGGCCAGCTGCCTGGCGCAACATCTCAGCACGGTCGGTGCGCTCCCAGGGAAGATCCAGATCGTCCCGCCCGAAATGCCCGTAGGTTGCAGTCTGGCGGAAGATCGGGCGGCGCAAATCCAGATCACGGATAATCGCTCCCGGGCGCAAATCGAAAATCTCATCAATCAGCCGGGCAATTTGCACATCCGAAATGGCACCCGTGCCAAAGGTTTCCACATTAACGCTCAATGGGCAGGCCATGCCGATAGCATACGCCACCTGGATTTCACAGCGCTGCGCCAACCCGGCAGCCACGATGTTTTTCGCCACCCAGCGCGCAGCATAGGCTGCAGAACGATCCACTTTGGTCGGATCTTTGCCGCTGAATGCGCCGCCGCCGTGACGGCCCATACCACCGTAAGTATCCACGATGATCTTACGTCCGGTCACACCCGCATCCCCTTGCGGGCCGCCGATGACAAAGCGCCCGGTGGGGTTGACATAGATTTTGATCTGCTCATCAACCATTTCCGCTGGCAGCACCGGCAAGATCACATGTTGGATCATGGCAGCGCGGATTTCTTCCTGGCTGATCTCAGGCGCATGTTGTGTACTGACCAAAACCGTATCCACCCGTTTTGGCCGCCCGTAGGCATATTCCACAGTCACCTGGGTTTTACCGTCGGGGCGCAGCCAGGGCAGCGTGCCGTCTTTGCGCACTTCGCTCAGGCGGCGAGCCAGCTTGTGCGCCAGGTAGATCGGCATGGGCATCAGCTCAGGAGTTTCATCGCAGGCAAAACCGAACATCATCCCCTGGTCTCCAGCGCCAATGGCTTCGACTTCTGCTTCGCTCATGGTCCCGGTTTTTGCTTCCAATGCCTTATTCACACCCATGGCGATATCGCCGGATTGTTTGGCGATGGCGACCAACACACCGCAGCTGTTTCCATCCATACCTTTTGCGCTGTCATCATAGCCAATTTCATTGATCACCTGCCGTACCAGGTCATCAAAGTTGATCTGGGCGCGAGTGGTAATCTCGCCCAACAGCATGACATAACCGGTTTTGGTGGCTGTCTCACAAGCCACGCGCGAAGTAGGGTCTTGCGAAAGGCATGCATCTACCACGGCATCGCTAACCTGGTCGCAGATTTTATCCGGGTGACCCTCGGTTACCGATTCTGAGGTGAACATCAAGCTGGGTGAATTCATAAAAGTATTGGTCATTACACTATCTCCTAATAAAGAAAATTTGCCCCTTCCGGATCTAAGAAAGGGCAAACTGTATAGAGCAGGCATCGCCCTCTCATCTTCCAGAACCTCCGTCTGCCGGAATTGGCACCGTGGTTGGCTATTCTTGCTTTAGAAGAACATCCAAACCGGTTGCCGAGGTTTCACAGGGCCGGTCCCTCCACCTCTCTGGATAAGAGTGCCGTTAGTAGGCTATTAGATTTGTGAAGTCGATAATACCACGAGTAAGTTTGAATGTCAATTAACGGCTGATTAAGGCAGGACAAACCAGGTAATAATGTAAAATCCTATCACGGCTGCCCAAAGCCAGCTGTCAATGCGGTCAAAAAATCCGCCGTGACCGGGCAGCAGGTTGCTGGAGTCTTTTACCCCGGCCTGGCGCTTGAACATACTCTCGCCAAGATCGCCCAGCGTGGGCACAATCCCCATCACCAAACCGATGATTACACCCCAAAGCGGTGTCACAGTTGTACCGGGTTTCAACCATAAAGCAAATAATAATACCAATAAGGGCGCGCCCACCACACCGAACACAATTCCAGCCAGGTAGCCTTCCCAGGATTTCTTGGGGCTCAAGCGCCGGCTGAGTTTATGCCTGCCCCAGCGGCTGCCGATCAGGTATGCACCGCCGTCAGCCAGCCAGACTGCTGTTAGCACCAACAGCAGCCACCATTCGCCTTCAGGCAGGTAGCGCAAGGAGAGCAAGTAGGAGCCTACAAAGCCAAAGTACAGGATGCCGGAGATGGTAATGGCAAAATCCGTCCCGGCGTGATCTCGCCCTTTTTCATACATCAGCAGGTGATAGGTCATGCTGGCAAAAATTGCCAGGCTGAGCAGCCAGGGGGTGCTTTCTAAGCCGTCAATTGATCTGCCAGCAATCAAAGCCAACGTACCGCCAACGATCAAGGCGCTCGAAGGTTGGTAGCCGCCTATGTGGAACATACGCCCATATTCCCAGGCAGCCAGGCCCAGGAAAATTGTAATTAACAATGTGTAATACGGGCTGCCCAAGAAGATCGCTGCCAGGCCCAACGGCAGCAAGACCAGGATAACCGCCATCCGTTTAAGAAACATCGGGGGTTATTTCGCCTTCTGTAGAAATCCGTCCATAACGCCGTTCGCGGTGTTTAAACTCCTTCAGGGCCAATTGAAGTTGTTCTTTGTCAAAATCGGGCCAATAGACTGGCGGGAAATACCATTCAGAATATGCACCCTGCCAGATGAGGAAGTTGCTCCCTCGCAGCTCACCAGAGGTACGGATGATCAGGTCTGGATCGGGTACACCTGCGGTGAATAAATACTGGTTGACCAACTCTGTGGTTACTGCATCGGCCGCGATGCCGTCCCGGATAATACATTGGATGGCATTTACGATTTCGTCGCGGCCGCCGTAATTGAAAGCAATATTCAATATCAAACGGGTATTGTGCCGGGTATATTCCAACGCTTTGACAACTTTTTTGCGGAAACCAGGCTCCAGGCGCTCCAGGCGGCCCAAATGGCGCAATTGGACGCCTTGATCATGCAGCTCTTGCAACTCGTGGTCGATCACATCTTCGAAGATCTTCATCAAGCCTTCAACTTCTTCGCTGGGACGACCCCAGTTTTCGGTTGAAAAGGCATAGATTGTCAGGTAGCGAATGCCGAACTCGATACACGCTTCGATCACACGCCGCAGGTTTTCTGTGCCCGCGCGGTGACCAGCCAGGCGCGGCAGACCGCGCGCTATAGCCCAACGCCCATTACCATCCATGATGATGGCAATGTGGGTGGGGATGCCCTCAGGTGTATCCGTGCTTTCTATTGATTCCATAGAAATCTCGCTAAGGTATAGTTTGCTGTACCAGCAAACTATACCTCCATTATCTCGCGCTGCTTGCGATCTCCGATTAGATTCACCTCATCAATATATTTGTCGGTGAGTTTCTGCAATTCTTCTTCACCGCGTTTGCGATCATCTTCAGAAATTAGTTTTTCTTCTTCATATTCGCGCAAGTCTTTCATCGAATCGCGGCGTACGTTGCGAATGGCGACCCGGCTGTCTTCCATCCTGTTATGCACCACCTTTACCAGGTCGCGCCGGCGCTCTTCTGTCAGGGGAGGTAAGTTCAGGCGGATAGATTTTCCATCATTGTTAGGGGTCAAGCCTAAATCAGATGCCAATATCCCCCGCTCGATCGCCTTCAGGGTAGTGGCATCAAACGGGCGAATGAGAAGCGAGCGCGGTTCTGGCACATTGATGCTTGCCAACTGCAACAGAGGCGTGGGTGAGCCGTAATATTCGATTTGAATCTTTTCAACCAGGGCAGGATGTGCTCGCCCCGTACGGATGCCCGCCAGGTCTTCTTCAAGCGCCTGGATGGCGCCTTTCATGCGCGCTTCAGTTTCGCGGTAGATCTCTTTCAGCATTGGTTCCTCCAGCGGTCTTTCTTAATTACAAAACTTTGCTTAAGGATACCCGAAAATGCAGCCGGAGAAAAGGGTCAATCTTAACCGCTTACCAGGGTGCCCACCTTTTCACCGTATAAGGCTTTGCGCAAATCTTCAGGGTTCCACAGGTTGAGCACCAGGATGGGCAGGTTATTATCCATACACAAGGAAATGGCCGTACTGTCCATCACCTGCAGCCGGCGGTTGATCGTCTCCATATAAGTCAGGTGTTCAAAGCGAACGGCATCGGGGTTCTTCATCGGGTCAGAGTCGTAGACCCCATCCACTTTGGTGGCTTTGATCAACACATCTGCGCCAATTTCCATGGCGCGCAATGCAGCAGCGGTGTCGGTGGAAAAATACGGGTTGCCTGTTCCACCGCCCAAAATGACCACACGCTCTTTTTCGAGGTGGCGGATGGCTCGCCGGCGGATATAGGGTTCTGCCACTGCGTGCATTTCCACGGCAGATTGCACACGAGTATACAGGCCGATACGCTCCATGGCGTCCATCAAAGCCAGGGCGTTCATTACGGTTGCCAGCATGCCCATGTAATCTGCGGTCGCCCGGTCCATTCCGCGGTCCAAACCGCTGCGCCCGCGCCACAGGTTGCCCGCACCGATTACGATAGCCACCGTCACCCCTAAATCGTGCACATCACGCACCCGCAAGGCAATATCTTCTGCCTGTTCAGGATCAATGCCGTATCCCTGAGGCCCGGCCAAAGCTTCACCGCTTAGCTTGAGTAAGATGCGCCGGTATTTCAATTTTCTTTCCGTCATTTTTCCTCCTCAACGGTTCTTGATAAGAAAAGAGCCAACCATGCGGTTGGCCCTTCTTTATTGGCAACTACTTTGCCGTTTGTTCACCCAGTTCCCAGCGAACAAAACGCCGGATGATCACATTTTCGCCTATGGAAGCCACATTTTGCATCAAAAGCTTCTCAATGGTGATACTCTCATCCCGGATATAAGCCTGGCGCAGCAAACACACTTCGTCTTTGAATTTCTCAATGCGGCCTTCCACAATGCGTTCCATCATGGCTTCTGGCTTGCCTTCTTCGCGAGCACGATTACGGGCAATTTCCTTCTCATGCTCAATTTCCTCGGCGGGAATATCTTCCGGGCGGATATAGCGCGGCGCTGCAGCAGCAATCTGCAAGGCTACCTCATGCGCCAGGGTGCGGAAAGGTTCTGAACGAGAAACAAAATCGGTCTCACAGTTGACTTCCACCATCACACCAACCCGACCCGCTCCGTGGGAGTACAGCTCTACCATTCCTTCAGATGCATCGCGGTCGGATCGCTTGGCAGCAGTTGCCAGGCCTTTTTCACGAAGGAAATCCACCGCTTTGTCAAAATCGCCATCCGCCTGCTCCAAAGCCTTGCGGCAGTCCAGAATACCTACCCCGGTAGCTTCGCGTAATTCTTTAATTTGTTGCGTGGTAACTGCCATGATTATGCCTCGTCTTCCTCATTCTCTTCGACTACTTCTTCCACATCCAGATCTTCTTCAACTTCTTCCACATCCAGATCCAATTCTTCAACTTCTACTTCTTCTTCAAGATCCAGAACAGGTTTTTTGCTGGAAATCTTTGCCAGGGTGCTTTCGCCGAGCAAATCCTCATCTGCCAGGTCAAGCTCATCCAACGCCGCCGGAGCCGGGCGAGCAGCCACTACAACTTCTTCCTCTTCGTCCTTGCGCATGGCTTTGCCTTCAAGGGCTGCATCGGCAATCTTACCCACCAGCAATTTGATGGCGCGGATCGCATCATCATTGGAGGGAATGACATAATCAATATTGCGCGGATCGCAATTGGTATCGACCATGGCGATCACCGGGATTTTGAGCAAGTTTGCTTCATGAATCGCAGTGACTTCGCGGTGTACATCGACCACAAACAAAAGCTCTGGCAGGCTCGCCATCTGGCGAATGCCGCCCAGCAAGTTTTCCAGGCGCTCCATCTCGCGCGTCATGATCAAGGCTTCTTTCTTGGTGATGCGCTCAAAATCACCGCGCTCGCGCATGCGTTCCATCTTCTCAAGCTCGTTGATGCGCTGGCGAATGGTGCGCCAGTTGGTCAACATACCGCCCAGCCAGCGTTGCGTGACGTAAGGCATACCGGAGCGGATGGCTTCTTCCTGGATGGTTTCCTGCGCCTGGCGCTTTGTGCCCACAAACAGCACACTGCCACCAGCAGAAACAGTATCGCGCACCAAACCATAAGCATGCTCAACGGCTTTAACCGTCTTCTGCAAATCAATAATATGGATGCTGTTGCGTTCGGTGAAAATATAGGGCTTCATCGCCGGGTGCCATTTGTGGGTTCGATGCCCAAAATGCACACCGCTCTCGAGAAGCGCTTTCATAGGGATAATACTCATTGGACTTACTCCTTCGCGTTTTTTCTTCCGCTTCCTTCTTCCCAGTCTGGCACTGCCGAAGCAGCACGCACCGCGTGGTCAGGAAACGTGTGGGATATCGCTCCCATAAGGGAGCGTGCGCGCGTGGCGCAATATCTCCCGCTTGTGGCGGGAGCGGGTGCAAGTATATCACAGGCTTTCCAGATTCGTCCAGATATTTATCCTGGCAAATTTTCGCGCCTTTCGCGGTAGAATCCGGCGCATGGATGCATCCGGTCTAGAGCCTGACAACCTGAGAAAAGCCCTGGCAAACCTGCCGATCGGTGAGCTGCGTTATTATCCCAGCATCACCTCCACCAACACCCTGGCAGCCGAATGGGTGGAAAGCGGCGCCCCGGATCTCTCACTTGTCCTTGCCGATGAACAGACCGCCGGGCGCGGCAGGTATGAGCGGAAATGGTTCACCCCGGCTGGGGCAGCACTGGCGTTCAGTATAATCCTGCGACCAGGCGCCGCCACCAGCCCTGATCCGCTTACTGCTCAGAGGAGCGCCAATCTCGTTTTGCGCCACACAGCACTTGGCTCACTGGCTGTTTGCGATGCTTTGCAGAACTTGTATGGGTTGCACGCTCAGATCAAATGGCCAAACGATGTACTACTGCAAAGCCGCAAGTTCTGCGGTATCCTTACCGAAGGGCACTGGCTCGGCAGCCAGTTACAGGCTGTTGTCCTTGGAATAGGGGCCAACATCTCCCCCACAGCTATCCCCCCAGAAGATGAAGTCGTCTATCCAGCGACCTGTATCCAGGCGCACACGGAAACACAAGTTAAACGCAGCGTGCTGCTCCGAGAGATCCTGTCGCAGATCATCAGATGGCGCGCCCGTCTGGCGCAGCCAGAGTTCATTGCAGCCTGGCAAGACCAACTGGCATATCAAGACACATGGGTGGTTGTTTTCCAGGGGTCTGTACCCCTGGAGCAGAATTCCATCACAGGTAAAATCCTTGGGCTGGACAACCTGGGTAACATGGTGATCAAAGACCAGGCCGGCATTCAACACACTATCCAGTACGGCGAGCTACACTTGAGACCAATACAGCATAAACAAGATTAGCTTTTCGAGGGCTCTGGCTTCGACTGGCTGGTCTCTTCAGCCGCACCAACCCGGCGCAAATCTGCATCTGCCACGCGCGCAATCGAAGCCACACTGTCGCCCGGCTGCATTTTCATGATGTTCACCCCGCGCGTAACGCGGCTGGTTTGCGTGATATCTTTGACTTTGATACGCAAGACCACCCCATTCGAAGAAATGATCGTCAGGTCATCTGCCGCCTGAACCACGCGCGCAGAGGTGACCAGGCCTATCTTCTTTAGTGCCGCTTTGTTAATGGTTTGTACACCAGCAGTCGCGCGGCTCCTGGCCGGGTAATCATCCAGGGAGCTGCGTTTGCCTACCCCCCCTGTAGTCAGGAGCAGTAGATCTGCCCCAGGTTCAATTACATCCATGCTGGTTACAAAATCGCCTTTTGCCAGTTTTATGCCTGTAACGCCAGCAGCAGTCCGGCCCATCACGCGCACCTGTCCTTCAGAGAATCGCAGCGCCTGACCGCCTTCTGTCACCAGGATGATCTCGTTTTCGCCATTGGTCAAGCGCGCCCAACCCAGCAAATCACCTTCATCCAGGTTGATTGCCACCAAACCAGAAGGCCGGACAGAAGCGAAATCACTCAGCGCAACCCGCTTTACACGGCCTTTGCGTGTTGCCATGGTGCAGTAATGATCGGCATCAAATAATGGCACGGCTACCGCTGCAGTGACGGTTTCATCCGCATCCAGAGACAAGACATTTACCATGGGAACGCCTTTTGCAGTGCGGTCTGCATCCGGTATCTGGTATGCCTTCTCGGAATAAATCTTCCCGCGATCCGAGAAAAACAGGACAGTATCCAGGGTGCGCGCTGGGATCAGCATCATCACCACATCCTCTTCTTTTGTGGCATGCCCGGTAACACCGCGACTGCCGCGGTTTTGCGCGCGGAAAGCAGTAGCAGCCACCCGCTTGATATACCCGCGTTGTGTGATACTGATCAACACAAATTCATCCTGAACCAGGTCTTCCTCGCGCAGCTCTTCACTGGCTTCCCGGTGGATGCGTGTACGGCGCTCATCGCCGTATTTCTGTGCAATTTCGCCCAGATCATCTCGTATGGCGCGCAAGATTTTTTCGGGGGTAGCCAAAAGGTCTTCCAGGAAGGCGATACGAGCCAACACCTGCTGCTGTTCATCTTCAATTTTCTTTTGTTCCAGGGCAGCCAGCCGCCGCAGCTGCATATCCAGGATTGCCTGCGCCTGCCGCTCGCTCAAGCTAAACCGCTCCACCAGGCGTTCCTTGGCGACATCGGCATCTGGAGATTGGCGGATCGTTTGGATAACATCATCCAAAAATTTCAAAGCAATAAGCAAACCAGAAAGGATATGCGCTCGATCCCTGGCTTTTTCCAACTCATAACGCGAGCGCCGGACAATTACCTCACGGCGGTGTTCGATAAAGATTTGCAATGCACGCTTGAGAGAGATCAGCCTGGGTTCGCCTTCCACCAGTGCCAGCATCTGCACACCAAAAGTGGACTGCAGCGGGGTGTACTTGTATAACTGGTTTAACACTTTTTTCGGTTGGGCGCCGCGGCGCAGCTCGACCACAATGCTCATCCCACGCCGGTCCGATTCATCCCGTAAATCGCTGATATCCTCCAGACGCCCACTGCGCGCCAGTTCGGCAATGCGCTCCAGCAAAGCGGATTTTCCCAACTGGTAAGGGATCTCGGTGATGACAATGCGGTGGCGGTTTGTACCCATTTCCTCGATATGGGCCACCCCGCGCACAACTAGCCGCCCTCTACCAGTGCTGTACGCCTGCAAGATGCCTTCATCTCCGACGATAATACCGCCTGTAGGAAAATCGGGGCCAGGGACGCGCTGTATCAACTCCTCGATAGGGATCTCTTCGATCCTCTCGTAGTTATCAATCAAATAGTGGATGGCGTCCACCAGTTCGCGCAAGTTATGCGGCGGGATATTCGTCGCCATGCCCACAGCAATCCCCGAAGAACCATTCAACAAGAGATTGGGCAGGCGAGCAGGCAAAACCAATGGTTCTTTGAGCGAACCATCAAAATTATCACCAAAATCAATGGTGTCTTTATCGATGTCCACCAGGAGGTCTTCCGCCATACTGGCAAGGCGGGCTTCGGTATACCGCATGGCAGCTGGGGCGTCACCGTCAATCGAGCCAAAGTTGCCCTGCCCATCCACCAGCATATAGCGCATGGAAAAATCCTGGGCCATGCGCGCCATGGCTTCGTAGACAGCAGAATCGCCGTGAGGATGGTATTTACCCAGAACTTCACCTACGATACGGGCAGATTTTTTATAGGCAGTATTGGCACGGATCCCCATATCGTACATGGCATAGAGAATACGCCGGTGAACGGGTTTCAAACCATCCCGCGCATCGGGCAGGGCCCGTGCCACGATCACGCTCATGGCATAGTCCAGGTATGCTGAGCGCATTTGGTCATCGATATTTACCTGTTGAATAGAACCAATTTCCATATTTCATCCTGGCAAAACAATATTTAAAATGTAAAAGGCTGTGCATCAGAAGCACAGCCTTTTATTATACCCCATCGGGCGAGTCTCACACCCGCCCTAAGGGTATCTGCCTACTTATTCATTAAGTATTCGTGGATGGCCTGGGCTGACTTGCGTCCAGCCACCATGGCGGTCACCACCAGGGAGGGACCGGTTACATCATCACCGCCAGCATATACGCCGGGGCGTGAAGTGGCGCCTGTTTCTTTATCAGCCACGATTAAGCCGTATTTATGGGTCTTAAGGTCGGGTGTGGTATCTCCAATAATCGTATCCGGCCAGTAACCCAGGGCCAGCACAGCAGTATCCGCTTCAACAATAAAATTCGAGCCTTCCACCGGCACCGGTCTGCGGCGGCCTTTTTGATCCGGCTCACCCAGTTCCATGCGGATGCATTCCACCTGCGCCAGGTTTCCGTCTTCCCCGGCGATAAAACGCACCGGCTGGGTCAAGAAACGGTATTTTGCTCCTTCTTCCCGCGCCAGTTCGCGATCGTGTGCACCGCCGGGCATCTCTTTTTCAGTACGCCGGTAGAGACAGGTTACCTCTTCAGCGCCCATGCGGCAGGAAGTGCGCAGGCAGTCCGAAGCCGTATCACCACCGCCAATTACCACCACCTTCTTGCCAACATAAGGCCGGTCGCGCAATTCCGCAGGCAGCAGATCATTCCCTACGTTACAGCGCATTAAGAATTCAGTAGCCTTATATACACCGGGTAAATCTTCACCAGGCACTTCCATTGGCGCGTCAATTTCCGAACCCACACCGATAAACATGGCATCGTAACCCTCGGCAAACATTTGATCGATCGTTTTTTCTTTACCGATGGTTGTGTTGAAAACAAACTTTACCCCGGCTCGTTCCAAATCATCGATCCTGGCAAAAACCACCTCATTGGGCAATTTGAAGCCTGGGATGCCATAGGTCAAAAGACCGCCAGCGGCCGGTTTAGATTCAAATACTGTTACCGTATGGCCATTCTGCACCAATTGTTCTGCACAAGCCAGGCCAGCCGGACCTGCGCCAACAATCGCCACTCGTTTTCCACTCGGCCTGATCACAGGAATGCGCACGCCGGCTGCCTGGCGCTCATAATCCGTCACAAAAGCTTCCAAGGCGCCTGTCAACACCGGCTCAAAAGATTTGTTCAATGAGCAGGAGCCCTGGCAAAGCTGTTCATGAGGGCACACCCTGCCGCATATTTCTGGTAACGAGCTGGTTTGACGATAAAGTTGGGCTGCTTCAAGGAAGCGACCTTGCTCAATCAGCCACATTGCCGAGGGAATATCGTTATGCGTTGGGCAAGCTAACATGCAAGGCGCCGGGTCTGGGCATTGCACACAGCGCGATGCTTCTAAGATCGCCTGCTCTGCACTCATGGGTATGACCACATCTGTAAAATCGCAAATGCGTTCCTGTGCGGGTCTGGTCTGGATATCCAGTGAAACCGTTCTTGCACGCTCTTTGCGGTCTATTGCCAAAAATTCGCCAGGGATTTTCCTCATCGATTTATACCTCCTATACAGATCCAATAATCACAGGATTAGATAATAACGAGTATTTTAGTTTAATTTCAGTCCCAGATGTCACATTTTTTTCGGGACGGTTGTCACCTGTTCTGACAAATATTATAAACGTCAACTATCCAAGATGATGCCAGTTTCATCGATTCTTATTTGATTCTGATAACCAGTAAAAATCTTTGGAGTACAATTAATGTCTAACCTTTCATTTATAGCACAATTTTATAAAAGGTGCAAAATAGTCTGCAAAGATTGCAAACACAGAGAGAGCTTATGAATAAGTTGCCAAAATTCCTTTTGATTATCACTTTAATAGCGGCCGCAGCAGCGGCAGTTTATTACTGGCAAACCCGCCAGAGCGCCACCGCAGACCCGGGGTTTCAATTGGTCTCAGCAGGGCGCGGAGAGCTTACTGCCACGATAGGAGCGACAGGAGTGGTACGATCTAATCAAAGTGCCGTTCTCACCTGGCAAACCTCAGGCATTGTTGAAGAAGTATTTGTTACTACTGGTCAACTGGTCAAGCCCGACCAGGTGCTTTCTTCTCTCTCTCAAACATCACTGCCGCAAGCAGTCATCATGGCTAAAGCAGACCTGGCCAGTTCCGAACAAGCCCTGGATGACCTGGAACTTAATGCAGGGGTGGCAAGAGTTAAAGCGATGCAGGATATCGTGACCTACGAACAGGCTGTACGGAATGCGCAATATACCCTGGATAATTTCACTATACCCAATGAACAAAAGGGGCTAACTGCTGTGGAAGCCGTAGAAAAATTCAAAGCAGAACTCGATCAGGCCAGGGAAGCCTTTGATGTCTACAAGTTTCGCTCGTCTTCAGATCCTGAGCGAGAGAGACGGTTGGAAGACCTTGGCAAAGCCCAAAGCAATTATGATGCCGCGGTAAAGCGCTTGAAATACGAGTTCAACCTGGAAGTTGCCGAGGCCAACCTGGCCAAGGCACAGCAGGATTACAAACGCTGGGAAAACGGACCTGACCCCAGGGACATTGCAGCGGTAGAAGCGCGGATTGAAGCATCACAAGCCACCTTGAATCTTACATCTATCAACGCCCCATTTGCCGGAACAATCACCGAAGCAAGGATCAAACCGGGAGACAAAGCCAATGCGGGTACGGTGGCCTTTCAGATTGATGATCTTTCTCACCTGCTTGTCGATGTAAGCGTCTCGGAAGTAGATATCAACCGTATCCAATTGGATCAAGAAGTACAAATCACATTTGATGCCATTCTCGGCAAAGAGTATCACGGCGTTGTAGTGGAAGTTGATCGCGTTGGTACTTCGTCTCAGGGTGTGGTGGATTTCATTGTTACCGTTGAACTTACCGATGCGGATGATGCCGTCAAACCCGGCATGACTGCTGCAGTCAACATCGTCGTGAACCAACTCAAAGATGTATTGCTCGTTCCAAATCGTGCTGTACGCGTAAAGGATCAACTGCGCGTGGTATATATTCTGCGCGATAATGTGCCGACCCCCATCACAATTACATTAGGCGCATCTTCAGACACTCACAGCGAAGTGTTAGATAGTGAATTACAGCCCGGCGATCAAATTATCCTGAATCCGCCGGTTGAGTTTCATTCTGATGGCCCGCCGCCATTTGTTCGCTAGAGGAAACTATGGAAGAAGATTGGGTCATCGAAGCCAAAGAGCTTACAAAAGTCTACAAGATGGGCGAAGTAGAAGTCCACGCGCTGCGCGGCCTTTCCGTACGCGTGGCGCGCGGGGAAGTCGTGGCGTTGATGGGGCCATCTGGTTCGGGAAAATCTACCCTGATGAATATTATCGGCTGCTTGGACCATCCTACCAGCGGCGATTATTACCTGGATAAAGAACGCGTTTCAGATTTGCGCGACGACCAGTTGGCATCCATTCGCAACCGCAAGGTGGGTTTTGTCTTCCAGAGCTTCAACCTGCTGCCTCGTGCCACTGCGCTTGCCAATGTGGAACTGCCAATGCGCTATGCCGGCGCCAGCACAGGGCGAAAGACGCGCGCTCGCCAGGCGCTTGAATCCGTCGGATTAGGCGATCGTATCCACCACCGCCCAAATGAATTATCTGGCGGACAACAGCAGCGGGTAGCCATTGCACGCGCATTGGTGAACGACCCGGCTATCATCCTGGCAGATGAACCAACCGGAAACCTGGACTCGAAATCCGGGGAAGAGATTATGCAGATTTTATTGAACCTGAATGCGGAGCGCGGAACCACACTGTTGATCGTCACCCATGACCCGGATATCGCGGCCCGCACCCAACGTATAATCCACATAAAAGACGGCGTGGTAGAGGGGCAGCTATGAAGCTCATGCAGGCCATACTTGAAGCCCTGGAAAGCCTGACATCCAATAAGATGCGCTCAGGCTTGACCATTATCGGCATTGTCATCGGCGTGGCGGCTGTGATCTCAGTGATCTCTATCGGCCGTGGGGCTGAGAATACAATCACGGGTTCTATCCAGGGGATCGGAACGAACCTGTTATTTGTCTTCCGCGGCGGCTCAGATGAAGTGCGTAACCCACAACCGCTGACCCTGGGGGACGCAGATGCTATCAACGATCACTTCCAGGCGCCTTCGGTAGCAGGTGTTGCACCCATCATCAGCGGAAATGTAAAGGTCAGTGCGGCTGGTGAAAACACAACCACCAGCGTCGAAGGCGTGACGCCAGCCTACAGCCCCGTACGCAACCTCTACGTCACAGAAGGCGAATTTATTACTGAAGAACACATCTTGGGAGAAGCCTCGGTTGTTTTATTGGGCACAAAAGTCGCCGAAAAACTTTTTGGGCGCACAGAAGGATTGGTTGGCGAAACTGTCCGTGTTGAAGGGCGTCCCTTCCGCGTGATCGGTATCCTGGAATCAAAAGGCGGATCAGGGTTTTCCAACGAAGATGACCGCATCATCGTACCTTTAACTACCGCTCAAACCCGCCTGATCCGCCGCTCTACCCAAGACCGGGTGGATATGCTGGTTATTCAAGCCGCCAGCGCAGAGCAGGTGACAGATGCGGTTGAAGAAATTTCACAAATCTTGCGTGTACGCCACCGCACAAAAATCGGCGCAGATGACTTTACAGTGCTCTCTCAGCAAGACTTCCTTGCCACCGCCCAGACAATCACCAATGTTTTGACCATCTTCCTGGGCGGCATTGCCGCCATTTCACTGCTGGTAGGCGGGATTGGCATTATGAACATTATGCTGGTTTCGGTTACCGAACGCACGCGCGAGATTGGTCTGCGCAAAGCCCTGGGGGCAAGACGCATCGATATTTTGATCCAATTCTTAACAGAGTCGGCCTTGCTCAGCATGTTTGGCGGTTTGCTCGGAATTGGCCTGGGCGCTGCGATTTCTTACGCAGTCGGGCGCTTTGCCGAATCTTCGGGCACACCCATCGAGCCATCCATTGGAATCGATACGATTTTACTGGCAACCTTATTTTCGACCGCGGTCGGCTTGTTTTTCGGACTCTATCCCGCCAACCGCGCAGCAAGTCTTGAACCTGTTGAAGCCCTGCGATACGAATAAACTACATATCCCTGATCATGGAGCAGAATGTAATGGAAGAGAAGCTATATCAACTAAAGATAATTCTTAACGAGGTTTCTGACATAAACGGTGCAGCCGCAGTGTTGGGGTGGGATCAGCAGACCTATATGCCACCTGGCAGCGCTGAAAGCCGCGGGTATCAATTGGGCACCCTGGAGAAGATCTCCCACCAGAAGTTCACCTCCGCAGAGGTGGGCAAACTCCTGGATGAGCTGGCTCCTTTGACTGCTCAACTTGACCCTGACTCGGACGATGCCCGTCTGGTCACTGTCACCCGCAGGCTGTATGACAAACAGGTGAAGGTTCCTGCTGAAATGGTGGAAGAATTCGCCCAACTCACAACGATGGCACATTCAGCCTGGGAAGAAGCTCGGGCACAGGATAATTTCCCAAAATTCCAACCCTGGCTAGAAAAGATCGTCGAGCATCGCCGCCGTTATGCCAGTCTATTTGCACCGTATGAGCATGTCTACGATCCCCTGTTGGATGATTTTGAACCGGGGCTTAAGACCGCAGATGTAAAAGAGATTTTCACTGCACTTAGACCACACCAGGTGGCGCTGATCCAGAAAATCGCAGCAAAACCTCAGGTGGACGACTCATTCAATTACCTGAAATATGATGAGAAAAAACAGTGGGACTTCGGCGTTGAGGTAATCTCAAAATTCGGATACGATTGGAACCATGGGCGTCAGGATAAAGCCGCCCACCCCTTTACCACCAATTTTGGCATCGACGATGTACGCATCACCACGCGGGTTTTTCCCAACCATCTGTCTTCAGCCATTTTTAGCACCATGCACGAAGCCGGGCACGCGTTATATGAAATGGGATGCGACCCGGCTTTAGCGCGCACTCCCCTGGCTGGCGGTACATCCCTGGCTGTACACGAATCGCAATCCAGGATGTGGGAAAACCTGGTTGGTCGTTCGCTGCCCTTCTGGGAACATTTCTATCCACGCCTGCAGAGCATCTTTCCCGAACAGCTTGGGAATGTCTCTTTGCATTCTTTCTACCGCGGCATCAACAAAGTGCAGCCTTCTCTCATTCGGGTGGAAGCCGATGAAGCCACGTACAACCTGCACATCATGCTGCGGCTCGAGTTGGAAATCGCCTTGATGGAAGGTGCTTTAGAAGTCAAGGATCTGCCTGAGGCCTGGGACAGCCGTATGCAAGAATATTTGGGGGTCCAGCCTACCAATGATGCGGACGGCGTATTGCAGGATGTGCACTGGTCCGGCGGTTCGATCGGATATTTTTCCACTTATGCGTTGGGAAATCTCATCTCACTCCAGCTTTGGGAATGTATCCACAACGATATCCCTGATCTGGATGATCAGATACGCAACGGCGACTTCTCTGCCCTGCTCAAATGGCTGCGGGAGAAGATCCACCGTCATGGAAGCAAATTCGAACCCCAGGAACTGATCCAGCGGGTCACCGGCTCAAAGATCGATCCAGCGCCGTATATCCGCTACCTGCAGACCAAATTTGGTCAAATTTATGGTTTGTAAGCTTAATGGGATCACGAAGATACCTGAAGCAGCGAGATTTACCTCGTACTTGCCCAGGTATCTTCCCTTGATCCTGGTTTTTTGCCTGCTTTCTGCTTGCACCAGCCCAGCCGCAGGGAAACTACCAGCCATAGAACCTGGGGGCGATTTCGAACCCACGGTATCCATGCCCCTGGAAAGCACTGTCGGTGATCTGATTGCAACAATGACGCCGGCATTGAATGGACCTGGCGGGATGCCACCAGTGGCACCGCTGCCGGTAGTAACCACGGCGTTGGCTGCGCCCGCAGAACTAACACCAGCGGTGTCCACACTAGCGCAAACCACGCCCGCAGAGCCAACACCCGCAGTAACCACACCGGCGGAAATCGCAACGCTGCCGAGTACGCCCACGTCGGCCCCCAGCCCATTATTGGCTACACCCACTGCGATTACGACCGGGGTTCCACCCATTTCTCTGCAAGAACACACAGCATCGACAGCTGAAGCCCGCATCCAGATACTCAGTTTTGGAGAAGGCTCATCCGTAACATCTCCAATCAAGCTCATCGCACGCCTGACATCCCACACCGGGAAAGTAGAACGGGTGGAACTTCACGGCGAAGATGGCCGTTTGCTTGCCAGGCAGGTCAGGGTGTACGATCAACTTCCCTGGGATGTGATTGACCTGACAATGGATCTGGATTATGAAATATTGCCCGAATCTGAGTTGGGCCGCCTGGTCATCAGCCTTGAAGATGAGCACGGGCGGATTATGGATCTCAACTCTCTGGATTTGATCCTGCTTTCCAAAGGTAGAGCAAAACTAACGCCCACCAGCAGTTTGCAGCAGGCGATTATCATCCAGGAACCGGCTGCTAACAGCCTGGTCACAGGTGGGATTGTGCTGGTTTCTGGTCTCGCACGACCTGGCGCCGACCAACCTCTGCGGGTAGCGCTGATCGCCGAGGATGGAAGGGTGCTGGGGCAGCGGCTGGCAGGTGTAGAGCCAGGTGCACCCGGAGAATATCGAGCCTTTTCAGCCGAAGTACCCTATTTTATCAGCCAAGCCGTACCAGTCATGCTGGCAGTATATGAAGAAGGCGGTTACATCTCTAACCTCTTACACCTATCCAGCATAGAAATTATCATCGGCCCATAATAGGCAGGATATCCCGCCTGGATTGCTATTAGCATTTGACCTTAACAGGCTTTTCCTTTACAATTTCTACATATTGCGCCTCACTAATTTTTGGGCTTAAGATCAAGTATAGGAGAGATCCATGGCAAATTCCCCATTTGTATCAAAAAGAGCAGCGATTTATGCCGATATTCCAGATGACAAGTGGAATAACTGGCGCTGGCAGTTGAGCAACCGGATTAACACCGTTGAGGAATTTGAAAAAGTGATCCCTTTAACGGATAGCGAGCGCGAAGCGCTGTCTGCTGCACACCTGTTCCGTGTAGATATCACGCCCTATTTCATCTCCTTGATCGATCCAAACGATCTAGAAGATCCGATCCGCAAGCAAGTTGTGCCTACTGCCAGGGAACTGATTCCTTTTACAGCCATGATGGAAGATTCGCTGGCTGAGGATCGCCATTCTCCCGTCCCCGGTCTGGTACATCGCTATCCCGATCGAGTGCTGATGCTGGTGACCACGCAATGTGCAACCTACTGCCGTTATTGCACCCGATCTCGGATTGTCGGCGATCCATCTGCCACCTTCTCGCGTGCGGAATTTGAAGCGCAAATTGAATACCTGAAGCGCACTCCCCAGGTGCGAGATGTGCTGCTCTCCGGCGGCGATCCATTGGTGCTGGCGCCAAAGATCCTGGAAGAAATCCTCTCCAGGCTGCGCGAAATTCCACACATCGAAATTTTGCGCATCGGCTCACGTGTACCGGTATTCCTGCCCATGCGTGTGACTGACGAATTGACCAGTATGCTGCAAAAATACCACCCGTTGTGGCTCAATATCCACGTCAACCACCCCAATGAAATCTCCGCCGAGCTTGAACAAGCCTGCGACCGGTTGACACGGGCAGGTATCCCGTTGGGCAACCAGTCCGTGTTGTTGGCTGGCGTAAATGACAATGTCCATATCCAGCGCGAATTGGTGCATAAATTGGTGCGCATTCGTGTCCGCCCTTATTATTTATACCAGTGCGACCTGGTCGAAGGCGCTGGGCACTTCCGTACGCCCGTATCCAAAGGCATTGAGATCATGGAAGGTCTGCGGGGGCATACTTCCGGATATGCCGTACACCAGTACATAATCGATGCCCCTGGCGGCGGCGGTAAAATCCCGGTTGCTCCACAATATCTGATCAGCCAATCGGATCACAAGATCATCCTGCGTAACTATGAAGGGTATGTCACCACATACGAAGAACCCATTGATTACACCCCGGCTAAAAGCGCTCAATTCAAGGGTGCCAAACGCCCAGAGCCAGGCCAGGAAGGTGTATTTGGGCTGCTGGAAGGCGAAAAGATGTTTATCAAACCGGAAGGTTTCGATGAACTGCACAACCGAGACGGCATCCAGCACCGCTTAAAGGATGAGCGCAAGTGGACGCCCTTGGGAATTGGACCAGGGGAAAGTGAAGACCAGAAAGAATAGCCCCCGCTGAATACCTACCGCGCTTCTCCGCATGTTTAGAGGGTGTGATGTCTGCAGAGCTTTCACATGAGGAAACTCTACGCTATTCACGCCATCTCCTGCTGCCGGAAGTAGGACCGAACGGACAGCAACGGCTAAAGTCCGCTTCCGTCCTGGTGGTCGGGGTTGGAGGTTTGGGTTCTCCCATAGCTATGTACCTGGCTGCTGCTGGAATAGGGCATATCGGACTGGTTGATTTTGATACCGTTGACCTCTCCAATTTACAGAGACAGGTCATTCACGGAACTGCAAATCTGGGTCAGCCAAAAGTTGAATCCGCCAGGCAGCGTATCCTGGATATCAACCCGGGCATCGAAGTAAAAGGGTTCATGGAACCCTTCACTGCCAGCAATGCCCAAGAGATCGCCCAGGGATACGAGCTGATCATCGATGGAAGCGACAACTTTGCCACCCGCTATTTAATCAATGACCTCTGCGTAATAACCGGGAAACCTTACATCTATGGGTCCGTTTTACGCTTTGACGGACAGGTAAGCGTATTCGATGCCAGGTATGGACCGTGTTACCGCTGTCTCTTTCCTGAACCCCCGCCGCCCAACTTGGTCCCTTCCTGTGCCGAAAGCGGCGTCCTGGGTATATTACCAGGTACTATTGGCACACTCCAGGCAACAGAAGCCCTGAAACTGCTCCTGGGAGTTGGCGACCCCTTGATCGGTCGCCTGTTGCTTTTCAATGCGCTCGATATGACTTTTGATTTTATCAAGCTGCAGAAAAACCCCAAATGCCAAATATGTGGGATTATTGATCAACCGAGGGAACAACTTTCCCAGACTCAACAGGGGAGGTGACTTTTATCAGGCGAGCCGAGAACAATTCGTCTGCAAAGAGAACCGTGGTGACATCCACACTGACACCTGGCATGAGAATGCCCAAAATCAGGGTTTCAGGTGTAATCATCACAGGCAGACCCGCAAGAACCAGGCGTTCCGCTGTCATGGTTTCAACCACGCCCCTCAACAAAAATTGCTGCGCCTGGATGCGCTCAGCCATGATGCTTCCATCGCTTAGTAATTTCCCATCCACGCGTACATAGATACCGAGCGGGATATCTCCCACAAGCTGTGTATCAGGTTTAAGGGTTACTGGTAATCCCGCAATCAACCAATCTCCTTCTTGAGACAGTGAGAAATTTCCCCCAAAACGAACGGCTGCCTGTGAGGCCTTCTGCGCAAGGATAACCACCTCCTGCACCCGCTCTTGATCGTATGAGAGGTCCAGACGGATGCGCTCTTTGGGATCCCGGGTGAGCAGGAGACGAACTTGCCTGCTGCCCTCTTTGAACGGATAGAAAGCACTACCCGGCAGCGCCCGGCTGGAAAGCACACCTAATCCAAGGATACCAACCAGGAACGCCAAGATGAGCAAGAACCCCCATATAATAGTCCTGTTTATCATACTGGCGCGCATTGGCCTGGTAGCCGGCACCGTCTCTTGCACAGCTTGCAAAAATTCGCTCCGGTTTTCTTTAAGCATCCTATCAGGCACTTGGATGGCTTCCCCCATTTGCTGAAGGAAGAAGGCTGATTTAATCAACGAGCCAAGCTCAACTCTCCATTGGGGAAATAAATTAAGAACCTGCTCTAGCTCCGTTCCAGATTGCAGGGATTCGAGACAGACATCCAGTGCGCGTGAGAGATGCTCCTTTTCCATAGGCTATTTACACCGCGGAATGCAACGCGCGTTCAAGCGCTTTCAACGCGTTGAATTGCATATCTTTAATCGTACGCGTGGGCTTCCCCAGCAAACGGCTGAGATCGTCCAGGTTGAATAAGTTCGAAAAACGCAGTGCCAGCACATGCTGGTGAACTGGATCGAGTTGTTGGAAAATGATTTGCAAACGATGTTGTCGCAAAAAATTGCTGCCGCCCAGGTCGATATCTGCTTCTGAGCCAGCAACCGTTTCCGAATTCGATCCAGTAGACATGATCGCCGCTCCTGTCATGTAAGCCCGTACACGATTGGCAGCTACCTGGAAAAGCCAACCAGCCAGGTTGCGCCTGGGCCCACGATGCTCGCTGACAGCCTCCAACAAGTCAAAAAACACCTGCCTGGCAATTGCATTGCTGGCATGCTGTTCGCCAACACGAAAAACCACATAACGGTAAATCTGTGGAAAATACGCATCAAATAAATGACCCAAGACCAGACGGTCCAGGCGCCTTGCGCCATCCAAAAATGCTTCGCCTTCAACCATTTTCATCATTATCATTTTATCCGAACCAGCACAGCAACGCCAGTCTCCAATTATATTAGATAGAAGGCGAGCAATATTCATACCAGCTCATACGCTTTTGGTTGAATAGCCATCCCAGAGATAGAATGTGACAAATATCACTTCCAAGGTATCTATACCGTGGTAAGATAAGATTTAGATTAGAAGTGGAAAAATCAAACTTGCTCTTGTGTTTGACATACGCCTGGATATAACCATGAAAATTCCAATCATAATCACAATTCTAGCCCTGCTTGCCGTCACAGGTGTAGGAATGTATGTGACTGACTTCACGGCATACCTGGGAAACAACCCAACCACATGCAACAATTGCCATGTCATGGACGCCGTCTATGAAAATTGGTACCACGGGGCACATAAAAACTCGGCAGTCTGTGGCGACTGCCACACCCCCCATGATCTAATCCCGAAATATTATGTGAAAGCCATATCAGGCTATCACCATGTCACAGCGTTTTTCTTCAAAGAGATCCCCGGCGCCATTCGTGCAAAAGAATCCTCACGCCAGATCGTCCAGGAAAATTGCAGGCGCTGTCACGAAGAAGTTGTATCCCAAATCAATA
>CAZTMX010000024.1:0-23256 GCA_964614855.1 uncultured Anaerolineaceae bacterium
CCTTTTGACAGGCTGCTAGGCCTGACGCAAGAGATCCCTATTCCCATTGAATTACCGAAACTGCAAGAAGCAGCTTGACGGATCGGCCACAAGGAAGATAATATAGGTACCTGGTTGGCTGGATGCTCCATCATTCAACAACCGGGTACTTTTTTGCCGGAGCGCAGCACTTCACCCCGCTTTTTACGATCATACTCATTTTACATATAACCTGAGTATGACTGGGATAGACAGTTACATTTCACCGTTTTCAATAAAGAGTTGGACAATTCGAACACCAGGGATCTGACTAGCGTATTTCTTAGTGAGAATATGATAGGTTGCAGAATCTGTAACAAAAAGGTATTTGAAGTCCGCAGGGGTATTGTTTAACTTGGTGAAATCCTTTTGAAAAGAACTCTTTTGCTGGGACCCGAGATCATTTCGCGCGCCCGAATAGGGGACAGTGGTTTTTATCTCACCGATTATGCGTTGTCCTCTTTTCGTCTGAATATCAATGTCAAGCCCGGGTGCCCCTTGTGGCTTAGCAGATACATCGTACCCATAGATTTCGCCAAACTCGCTAATTAAGTAAGCCTTTGCCATTAAACAGGCTGTGAAACTGACATCGTTATTGCTATTACCCTGGATGGCCTTGATTTGAGCTAACCGATCAAACCACTCTTCAACTTTCACACCATGTTCTAAATCCAGAAGATTAAGAAAATGGCGCAGCCTGATTAGTCGCTGTGCCATCTCTTGTATATATTCTTGTTCACCCGAAGTTAATGAAGTCATACAGTGGCGTAATCCAATATCATGCCTATGAACGATAAAGAAATGAACCGTTTAGCTTCTGGGTAAGCTAAGCCTCAAAATACTTCGCTAACAAGGTACGGACAGCTTCCGCCACCTGTTTGCGTGTACCAGGATCAGGGATACGGGCGATATCCATTGCTACATCTACCGCTTCGGGGGGCAGGTTCTCGGCGCTGGCAGAGTGAATGTCAAAAGCTTTCAGGGTAGGCCAGCCGGCCAGTTGCAGGAACTCGTTCGGATTTACCCCAAAATGATCCGCAAACAAAATGCAGATGTGCATGTCTGGGCGCCGTCCGGCCAAAATGCGGCGAATCGCCCGGTGATCCAGTCCAGAACTTAGCGAAGCCTCCCGGTACGTTTCATTTTTTTGACCCAGCAATCCTAACACCCGTTTTTTCAAGGGTTCAGGATCGTAAGGGGTGTGGAGAGTCCTGTGTCTGGACTTTGCAATCGGTTCATTCATGAAAGAGCCTCCGGTCAAATGCGTTAAAATGTTGAGCACGATCACCCGGTCGTCCAGCCGACCAGGTTGGCCAACATCTGAATTATAGTACACTTTCACTGGAGGCAAAGATGGAACTAAAACCCTACCGGGCCGTGGGCTATCGGCGCGTGTCCGCTCGAGAACAAGTTGAGGGACACAGCCTGGATGCCCAGGAGGTCCACATTCGAAATTTTGTCGAATCACAAGGATGGCATCTAATCGAAATTTACACCGATGCTGGCATCTCGGCTAAGAAAGATAGCCGGCGACCGGCGCTAGAGCAACTCTTACGAGATGCCAAAGAAGGCAAGTTTGAGGTTGTAGTTGTTGATAAGATTGATCGCTTCTACCGGCACCTGGGCAGCTTGTTATGGGCGCTTGACCAGCTAAACGAGAGCGGCGTATCATTTGCTTCAGTGCAGGAAAGGCTGGACTTTACCACACCCTGGGGCAAATTGATGCTCACCGTGCTGGGGATGCTTGCGGAGATATACCTCGAAAATCTGCGCCAGGAAACAAAAAAGGGGCAGCGACAGCGAGCACGTAAAGGCTTATGGTTGGGTGGAATTCCTTTTGGGTACTGCACCGGACTATGTTCAGATTGTGAAGATCCCAATGGTAAGGATTATTGCCCCGAATATGGCAACAAGAACATTGGAGATGGGAAAGCCCTGATTGCCCATCCCATTGAAAGCGAAGCAGTAAAGCTGGTTTTCGAATGGTATGTCACAGGCGAATACTCAGATAGAACCGTTGCAGAGAGGCTCAATGAATCTTATGTAACGCTGAGCGATGGCAGGCAAATCCCATTTCGCCAGAAAGGTAGGAAAAACGCGACAAAACCGGGGCCATTTTCTCGAGACATCATCCGAGACATGATTTTGCGTGTTGCCTATACTGGCAAACTACCTTACGTTGGTATGGACTCTCAAGGCAAGCACCGCCATCGCAAACCGCCCCTTGAAGTGCTCAATGGCATTCACCCAGTCTTGGTCAGCGAAGAAGTTTTTGAGCAGGCGCAGAAAGTCCGAGAGGCGATAACCCGTCATCCCCGGACCAAGAACAACAGACCGACGCGTGTGTACTTATTGACTGGCCTGCTGTACTGCGGTTATTGCGGTGGGCACATGCGCGGCGAATCCAGTATGACAAAATACTATTATGGCGATGGTTCGAGAACTGACCGGCTAAACCACTGCATCCAAAGTTCAGTATGGGCAGAAGGTGTTGAGATGGAAGTGGTAGAATTCATCCAAAGCGTCATTGCATCTGGCAAAGAAGAAACTGATTTTGATTTTCTCGATCTGCAACTTCGAGAAATAGAGGCGCGTTTCCGTAGAGCGCAAGAGCTTTTCCTGGCCGGACGGATCAAACGAAATGTTTACGAAGAGGAAAGAATCCGCATGGAATCTGCCAAAAAGCACTTGCGTTTAACGGGAGTAGGTGCTACAATGGCATCGTTACGGGTAATCCATTCCGGCATGGCCGAATGGAATGAACTTTCACCAACTGAACAAAAAAGGCTGCTTCGACTGGTACTCGAAGCAGCCTGGGTACGGGAAAGCGCGGTAGTGGCCGTCAAACCATCCATCGCGTTTCTTCCACTCATCGGGGGATTAAGTTGTAACATTGGGGAGGGGGGGATTCGAACCCTGGGTCGAGGTTTTTGCCCCGACAACCACTTAGCAGGCGGCCCCAATCGTCCACTCTGGCATCTCCCCAATATCAGCGCTCGCCCCCCAAAGCGAAGGAATTTTACCACAGAGTATGGCAGGTCGCAACTTATCAACGGTCATTGCAAGAGATTTGGCGACTGCTGCATATCCACCGCAGCAACACTGGACCTGGAGAAAATGATGCGTCAACCAACCTTTATCAGCTTCTCACAGACCTTCTTCTCAATAATCTGCGACCTCAACAAATCCTGGGAAGCATCTCACCCGACAACCGGTCCACCACCCGCGTCGTTCCCAGGGCGGTTTTCATCAGCACCCGGCCGGGGGCTTCTTTCTGCACCACGCCGATGCGCACCGCACCTGCGCCGTAAGGAGCACTGCGCATGGCATCCAGGGCGCGCTCAGCATCCTCACCGGCCACAAAGACCACCAGTTTGCCTTCGTTGGCCACGTACAGCGGGTCAAACCCCAGCATTTCGCAGGCAGCCTGCACCTCCGGCCGCACCGGGATGGCTTTCTCATCGATCACCACCCCCACTCCCGACTGCATGGCAATCTCATTCAGGGTGGTCGCCAGACCGCCGCGCGTGGGATCGCGCAGCACATGCACCCTGGCCCCGCTCTGCAGCAGCGCCAGCACCAGGTGGTTGAGCGGCGCCATATCGCTCTGCACCGCCGTCTCGAAACCCAGCTCGCCGCGCGCCGCCAGCACGGCGATGCCGTGGTCGCCCAGCGTGCCGGAAACCAGTACCGCGTCGCCCGGCTGCGCCTGCGCCCCGCCGATCTGCTGGTCCGTCACGATCACCCCCACCCCGGCGGTATTGATATACAGCCCGTCCGCCTTGCCGTGCTGCACCACCTTGGTATCCCCGGCGATGATCTCCACCCCGGCTTCCTGCGCAGCAGCTTGCATCGAGGCCGCCACCCGCACCAGCAGGCCGATCTCCAGCCCTTCTTCCAGGATAAACCCGGCGGTCAGCGCCAGCGGTCGCGCTCCCAGCATGGATACATCGTTTACCGTGCCGCAGACCGCCAGCCGCCCGATATCCCCACCCGGGAAGAACAGCGGCGTGACCACGTGCATATCGGTGCTGACCGCCAGGCGCTCCCCCTGCGCCAGCAGTAGCTCCCCTGCATCGTTGCCAGCCTGCAGCGCGGCGCCGCCCAGGTACGGCATAAACACCCGGCTTACCAGATCTTGGGTCATCTTGCCGCCGCTGCCGTGCCCCATGACGATGCGCTCACGATGCTGCAAGGGCAGCGGGCAATACGCACCTTCTTCAATACCCATACTCATCGCTCCTCAACCGGACGCCCCGGTTGAATTTTTATAGCGGTAATACGCTGCGCAGGCGCCTTCGCTTGAGACCATAGTGGCGCCCAGCGGGTGGTCAGGGGTGCACTGCGTGCCAAAGGCGGTGCACTCGTATGGTTTCTTCAGCCCCTGCAGCACCTGTCCGGCGATGCACAGTTCCGACTCCTGCGATTGGATTTGCGCCACATCAAAGCGCGCCTCGGCGTCAAAGGCGCGGTATTCTTCACGCAGGCGCCAGCCGCTGTCAGGGATGACGCCGATGCCGCGCCAGGCGCGATCGCAATTTTCAAACACACGCTCGATCACTTGCTGTGCGCTGCGGTTGCCGGCTTCCGTCACCAGGCGGGAGTAGGCGTTTTCCACCGCCACACGGCCTTGCTCCAGCATTTGCACCGTCTGGTAAATACCCTGCACGATATCCAGCGGTTCAAAACCGGTTACTGCCATAGGCACGCCGTATTTCTGCGCCAGCGGCAGGTACTCCCAGTAGCCCATCACGGTGCACACGTGCCCTGCCAGCAGAAAACCCTGCACGCGGTTGTGGGGCGAGCCCAGGATGGCACTCATCGCCGGCGGGACGCGCACATGCGAGACCAGCAGGCTGAAATTATCCAGCCCCAGCGCTTGCGCCTGCAGCACGCTCATCACGTTGGCCGGGGCGGTAGTCTCAAAACCGATAGCAAAAAAGACCACCTGGCGCTGTGGGTTCTGGCGGGCAATCTCCACCGCATCCAGCGGTGAGTAGACCACACGCACATCCGCCCCCTGCGCCCGCAGCGAAAACAGATCCTGGCTGGAACCCGGCACACGCAGCATATCACCGTAGGAAGTAAAGATCACCTCGGGGCGAGCGGCGATCGCCAGCGCTTTATCGATCAGCTCCAGCGAGGTGACGCACACCGGGCAGCCCGGCCCATGCACCAGCTCGATCTGCGTTTCCAGACCTGCCTGGAGCAATTGGTCCAGCCCGTGGCGCATGATAGCATGGGTCTGCCCGCCGCAAATTTCCATCAGCACCCAGGGACGGGTCACCGTGCGGCGCAGGCGCTCGATGAGCGGCTGGATGCGCGCCGCGTCGCGGTAAATATCGCTGGTCGTCATGCTCCGCTGTCCTGGTCGGGAAGCTCGCGGCCTATGGTGTGGTAAGAGCCTTCCGCCGCCTCGCCGCCCGGTTGATTGGCAGAATTGAGTGACGCCTGGCCGTCCGGCTGTTGTGCAGCATCCAGCGCCGTCTCGCCGCCCGGCTGTTGTGCTGCATCCAGCGCCGCCTCGCCGCCGGCTAAAATCCCGGGATTGAGCTGATCATCGAATTCGCTGATCTCGTGCAGCAGCTGCAGCGTTTCCAGCGCTTCGGCTTCATCGATCAGGTTCAGCGCAAACCCCACATGGATCAGGGTGTAATCGCCGACCTGCGCCTCCGGCACATATGCCAGGCAGGCTTCACGGTAAACGCCGCCAAAATCGATCTTGCCCATTTGCAGCCCGTCCCGCTCGTATATTGATAAGATTTTCCCCGGCACACCCAGACACATACCGACCTCCAATCAAGTTGCCTGCCGTTTTTTTTTCGCGGCTACCTTAAAGACGCCGCCAGCACCAGCGCCTGGCCCAGCGCTAACCCGCCGTCATTCGCCGGCGCCTGGCGGTGAACAAGCACCCTGAAACCGTCGTTTAGCAGCAGCCCCGTGGTCGATACCAACAGCAGGCTGTTCTGCCACACGCCGCCGCTCAGGGCGACCTGGTGCAGTCCTTCTTTCTCCCGCAGCTCCCGGCAGACCTGCAGCGCAGCATACGCCACGCTGTTGTGAAAACGGGTTGAGATTCGGCTTTTCTCCACTCCTGCGCGCAAATCCTGGATGATGCGCGCCAGCATGGGGGCAGGATCCAGGAGACCACCCGCCACATCCATCTTATAAAACCCGGTTTCGCGCCCGTCCGCCAGGGCTTCTAGCTCAATTGCGCCTTGCGCTTCGTAATTAACCGCCTGACGTATACCCAGCAGCGCTGCCACCGCATCGAACAGGCGCCCCATGCTGGAAGTCCAGGGCGCATTCAGACCGCTGCGCAACTGTCCTTCCAAGGCGGGCAGTGCAGCCGCGCCTGCGCCCTGCAGTTCCCTTGCATGTCGTACCGGTGCCAGGTCTTCCTCCCAGACCAGCCCCGCCTGCGCCAGCCAGCTGAGCGCCATGCGCCAGGGCTGGCGTACCGCCAGATCGCCGCCCGGCAGGCGCGCGTATGCCAGGTGGGCGGCGCGCCGGTAAGCGCGATAATCTGCGACCAGCACTTCCCCACCCCACACCGCGCCGTCATCGCCATAGCCGGTGCCGTCAAATGCCAGCCCAATCACCGGCTCGTCACCGCGCAAGCCGTTATCTGCCATGCAGGCGGCAATATGCGCATGGTGGTGCTGCACCTGTAGCAGCGGCAGGCTTTCCTGCGCCGTTCGCTGCTGGGCGTAACGCGTAGCCAGGTAATCCGGGTGCAGATCGCATGCCAGCGCCTGGGGATGAATGCGAAACAGCTTTTCAAAATGGGCGACGCCGTCTTCGAACGCCTGCAGCGTTTCATAGTTTTCCATATCGCCAATGTGGTGGCTGAGAAAGGCATACTGCTGGCGCGCCAGGCAAAAAGTGTTCTTTAGCTCGGCACCGGCAGCCAGCAGCGGAGGCGTCTCGTAGGGCAGGCGGATGCCGTCCGGCGCATAACCCCGGCTGCGGCGTAGAAAATATAAGGGAGATAATTTTCGCGATTTTTCCTCTCGCAGCAGCGGGAACATGTGCAGCACACTGTCGTCGCAGCGGGTCTGGATATCCCGGTTGTGCAGCAGGAAGCCGTCCGCCAGCCCAGCCAAGTTTTGGCGTGCGCTCTGGTTCTCACAGCAAATGGGTTCCTCGCTCAGGTTACCGCTGGTCATCACCAGCGGCGGCATATCAAAAACCATCCCCTGGGCGTCTGGGCCGGCAAACAAGAGGTAATGCAGCGGGGTATAGGGCAGCATCACCCCCAGGGTGTTCTGCCCCGGCGCCGCCTGCTGCGACACCGTAGAGTTGGGGTGGCGGCGCAAAATAACAATCGGGCGCTGGCGCATACCCAGCAGCTCGCGCTCCGCCGGGCTGATCAGGCAGTGCTGCGCCGCGCTTTCCAGGTCGGCCATCATCAAAGCAAAGGGTTTGTCCACGCGCAGCTTGCGCCTGCGTAATTCAGACACCGCAGCTTCGTTTGTGGCGTCGCAGGCCAGGTGGAACCCACCCAGCCCCTTAACCGCCAGGATTTTTCCCTGACGCAGCATGGCGCGCGCCGCCAGGATGGCTTCATCGCCCCGAGCCGAGACCTGCCCCGCAGCCGGGTACTCCAGCCAGACGCCGGGCCCGCAGACGGGGCAAGCCACCGGCTGGGCATGAAAGCGGCGGTCGAGCGGCTCGCGGTATTCAGCGGCGCACGCCGGACACATGGGAAAATCCGCCATAGTAGTATTCGGACGATCGTATGGGATATCGCGGATGATAGTGAAGCGCGGCCCACAGTGGGTGCAGTTGATAAAGGGGTAGCGGTAACGCCGGTCGGCGGGATCGAACAGCTCGCGCAGGCAGTCGGGGCAAATGCCCACATCCGGCGAAACTGGCATAAATTCATCGGGATCGCCGTGCGACTCCAGGATAGTAAATTCGTCAAAGCCGTTGGCAGGCTGCCAGGTCACATCCAGGCGGTCGATGCGCGCCAGAGGTGGGGCATCCTGGCGCAGCGCTTGCAGGAATGCCTGCAGCTGCTCGCCCTCGCCGTCCACGGCAATATCCACACCCGCCGAGGTGTTGCGCACCCAGCCTGCCAGCGCCAACCGGCGCGCCAACCCATAGACAAAGGGGCGGAAACCGACCCCCTGCACGATGCCGGTAATATGGATGAATGCGCCTTGTAAATCAGCCAAAACAGCCTCTTGTCTCCAGCATTTGCTGTCAGTGGTGTCTGCCACCAGTGTCCGACAGCACTAGCTGCCAGTGTTACCTGCCAGTGTTACCTGTCGAGTTTTCGCCAGCCCAACACTTTTACCGCTCAAGCAAGCCGGTTTCCACAGCCAGGGTTATAATCCGGCTTTTCCTTTTGTTGCTCCCACGCTCTCCAGCAGCCAGTCCGTCCAGGCTTGCAGCCCTTCGCCCGTGCGACAGGAAAGCGGGAAGGTCTTGACCCCGGGGTTGAGGATCTCCACACCTTGCAAAAAGTACTCCATGTTGAAGGGGATGTACGGCAGCAGGTCGGTCTTGTTGAGCACCAGCGCTTGAACGCCGCGGTACACACCCGGGTATTTGTAGGGTTTATCATCGCCTTCCGGTACGGAGGCGACCAGCACACTGCAGTGCGAGCCGAGCTGGAAATTGGCCGGGCAAACCAGGTTGCCCACGTTCTCGATGATGATCAGGTCCAGATGTTCCAGGTCAAGCTGCGGCAGGGCTGCCTGTAACATGACTGCGTCCAGGTGGCAGCCGCCGCCGGTGTTTACCTGCACCGCCGGGATGCCCTGGGCGCTGACCTTATCGGCGTCAATGGTCACGGGGGCGGTGTCGCCTTCCACCACCGCCAGTCGCAGGCTTCCCGCCAGCGCTTCAATGGTCTTGAGAATCAGGCTGGTCTTGCCAGCGCCAGGCGAGGCCATCACGTTAATCGCAAACACACCGTACTGGTCCAACCGTGCGCGGTTCGCCGCTGCCAGCTGGTCGTTGGCCGATAAGATGTGTTCCACCACAGGAATACGCTGTGTCATCCGTCCTCCAAAGTAGGTTATTCCACTTCAATCGATTCCAGGTAAAATTCCGTCCCCGCTGTCACGCTCACATCGCTGCTACCGCAGTGCGGGCAAACCAGCTCGGCTTCGTCCAGGGCGTAAATTGCCTGGCAGCTGCGGCATTGCAGCTGCGCCGGGATGCGCCGGAAGTGCAGCTGCGCCCCCTGCGCTGGCGTGTCTTCGCTGATCATATCCCAATAAAACTGCACCGAGTCATCCACGATCGTCGCCAGCTGTCCGATCACCAGGTTGATGGAAGTCACGCGCTGCGCCTGCGCCTTCTGGGCGTGGCGCAGAGTGATATCAAGGATGCTTTGGGTGACGGATAGCTCGTGCATAGTCGGCCTGTTGCGGTCAAGGATTCTCTACCAAATTACTCCAATTGTAACCCAAAGGCTAGAAAGGAATATTACAGAATCTGGAGAAAACCAGCACACAAGAGAAAATTGTGAGAATTAAAACCACCCGCATTGGGGCGGGCAGTTTATCATGGTGTCATTTTCTAAGCAAGTCGGTGCTGCGCAATCGTTAAAAACAACCAGCGGAGGGAGAGGGATTCGAACCCCCGGTGGCTTGCGCCACAACTGTTTTCAAGACAGTCGCCTTAGTCCACTCGGCCATCCCTCCAAAGCGAGAGAATTCTACCATAACCGCCCGCAGCCCGCAACGATGCATTGCTTCGTACGCTTGAATAATAGCAAAAGCAAAGCCTGCACCTTCCACGTAAACACAGTGTTAAACCCAAATTGTGTCTGTAATTTGTCCGCTTCACATTCCAACACGCTATCTCACTCGACAAACATATACCGGTAAGTCGCATAGAAAACGCACCTATCCATTCTTCCAATCGACCAACTCGCTGAGCGTCAGCATGCCATCCTGAGGGATGCCTGGATAGATGCGCTCGCATTGACCCAACGGGAAGATGTTCGAAACTCCACGGGCAGCAATTTCGTCCAACAGGTCTTCGCGGCGCTTTTCTGGATAGACACCAACCGTCGATACTCCAGCATGCAGGTACTGGAGGGCATCTTCCAGATGCGTAACCGGGCGCACAACCACCAGCCTGCTCATTGGATGTTCCAGGATATCGAATTCCTCTTTCATTACGACCACACCGGAGGAATATTCTCCTTCCCGGTGATTGATCATCCAGTCTTCTCGGGCATACATCCCACGGCGCATGCGTTTGACCTGACCGCGCTGCGCTGGCAGAACAAACTGGGGCGCAGCAGTATCCCAGCCGGACAAAACCTCACTCAACCGGCGTGCATATTCAATGGCTTCATTAGGGCTCGCCTCAATATAATGGACCAGGGAAGCGTTGCATGCTTTCTGGTTGAATATTAATGCGTCCTGTGCGCCCAAAAAAGCGATCATCTCCAGGTTGTCTTTGCAAGCTTCATGTCCAATCAAGCTGACACCATATCGCGGGTTAAAGCTGATTACTTTTGTAAAACTGGCCCGCTGCTGTACAGCGGTGACCGCTTGCGGCGCGCCCCATACCACGATCCGGTCGAATGCCCCAGGCATCAGGAGGATGTTCTCTATGGTTTCATCTCCGCCCTGCCAGTATACCCCCGAGAGGTTCTTTGTCAGGGGGTGTTCAGGCGCGGCTGTGCAGGCTGCCAAAGCAAACAGCGCTCCAGGCAAGGTAGCTTCAAATGGGAACTTAATCACCCCCGCAGATTTGGTCAGCAACAGGCGCAGAGCCGAGATCAGCGGCACCTGGGGGGCGTTACCGGCTGTAATATGCAACTGGCGGGTTGGCATAGCCCGAATCATTGTCCTGGTCGAAGATTGGCTATAAGCAGTCGTGTACCCCGGCAGCGTCTTTGCCAGTGATGCTGCCAGTCCTGGGATCACCTGCCCGGGTACCTCCTGCCACCCTTCCAGAAAACAACTGCCCGGCAGTCCCCAGGCAGCCAGCTCCTGATCGATCATACAGCGACCCGCCACAGGATCCAGCCCGGCCAACAGTGTAAGAAAAGCTCCGTCCAGGAAAGGCTGTGGATGGTGGCTGGTACGGGCGCACAACCGGCGGACTTGATTCACCGTAGCCCAGTTATTCTGTAGCTGGCTGGTCACCAGGCGCAGGTAATCCAAGATTTCATCCACCCGCAGGGCGTACGGTCCATTCACCAACCGGCAGAAATCCATCTCAATCAACGCGTGGGGGTCCACCACCGGCATAACCTGATATTGATACTCACCCGTATGGTGCAGCGTGTCAGGGTGGATTACCGGCTCGCGCAGCAGCTGAGCCTGAGGCAAGCGGACATACCCGGTTTCTGGCTCCAGGCCGGCAAATGCATCAACCACCTGAGAACGGCTGATATCAGGCGGTAGAACCATTTTTCCTTTAACTATGAATGGCACGCGGATCAAGCCATTTTCTTCACATAGCAGATCATGTTCTTGGCAAATCTCCTTCATTAATCCTACTTTCCACATTCAAGCCCGAAGTGAAGCCATGATGCCACCACAGCCTTTCGCCTCGCGGGCATGAGCCCGGCGAATTTCTGTCACCGCCGGCCCAGTCAGCCCGCATGCGCAGTCCCCTTCTACGTAGTGAACCTCATCACCGCTGATGATGAAACCCGGGTAGGCACGTGCCAGGGTATCCTGGAAACCAAAGATCCCTTGCATATCCGATCCGCTAACCGGCTTAAGCGCTTCATCGAAAATTACCGGCTCGATGGTAGGTGGGATATGAAAGCGACCAAAATCGCAGCGCAGCATAAACGCGTTGATTTCAGTCATCGAATAGCCTTCCAGAATTCGTCCAGGCGGCAGGCTGAAGCTCTCGGCGATCATCTCCACCAGCGCCTCCCTGCTGATCCGTTCGCCGGTAAAGGATTTCCAACCGCCTCCAAATAGCACCAGGCTGCCTTCATTGAGAGACAGCCTGCCGTACTGCTCGATCAACAGCTCACACATTTCCTTGAGTTGCGATGGTGTGCCAAAGATGAAGGTTTTCTGGCCCGCGGCATTGGATTGGCTAATGGTCTCGATCAATCGTCGATAATTTTCCTCCTTACGGGTTTGCACCACATCCTGTAACTGGAGGAGCAGCTCCTGATCGCCCTCATTTCTTGGGCCGCGTACAAACAGGCGTAAAACTGTGGGAGAAAGTCCTGTTTCATAGAGAAAATATTTCTTGCGGAAAAGGCCGCCCAGTTCCTGAGCCAGGGTTTGGTTCCCGGTATGACCGCTGGAAAAGTCCAGAAAAAATGCGTCATACTCACGAACACCCGCACAACGGATGAACCGGGCAAAATCAGCCGGCGCCAGCAGCCTGATCGCCGGGCGTAGCAGCAGACGCTGCCAGGGCTTCCCAACCTTTAGCTGCATCAACAAAGGGACAAGATAGCTGTTGCTGGTGCTAGTGAATAGATCCCAATTTGCCTGGTCGCGCGGGATAAAGGAGAAATTGCCGGATGTGCCTGAGCTATATACCAGGCGGATACCGTTCTGTTTCAACCGGTCGATCCAGCCGTCAATCGCATCGACACCGCTCACATCAACTTCAACAGGCCGGTGAAAAATTTCTGACAACCAGGCATTCATACGGGGAAAATTTCCCTCGTCCAGCCAGACCTGGCTGTAACTCTTGAAAATATCATCCGGGAGCATCAACCGGTTCTGGAGATACTCGACTTGTGTCTGTGGACCAATTCCCTCTTGCTGAGCGAAATATCGATAGGCAGGGATACATTCCAGGTAGTGAGCATGGTTTTCCAGGATGGCCTTGTAGCGCAACTGGCGCGCCTGATCAGCATCAAACCCTTCTTTTAGCGCCCAAGCCTGGGTCATACGAATCAGTTGAATATTGGTATTAAGCCGTCGTTTACGGGTAGGAGGTTTCATCCTGAATTTTCCTGCCTGTTGATGAAGAAATCAGATCTGGATTAGTGAAACCAGCCTTATGCACATCGAAAAACCATTTAGCGGAGATATGGGTAATTATGAAAGAATTATAGCATTCAATCCTAGGACAGGAAAACGCTGATTAGCGAAATAAGCAACGCTATAAAATTACAGTAACCTCTTGCGTCCAGCGCCTTGTTTTCTTGGCGCCTGACGCCCTCAGCTGCAACTCATGCTATACTTGCCTATGTCTGTGCTCTGCAACCCAGCCAGTTATAGGAAGCCGCATGAAACATATCGCCCGCTCGTCGCTGATCATTGCCGTTTTTTTTGCCTTCGATAAAGTCCTGGGTTTTATCCGCCAGGTGCTGATCGCCCGACAGTTCGGCCTTACCTACGAGATCGATGTCTTCAACGCGGCCAACAATATCCCCGACCTGCTCTCGGCGCTGATCTCTGGCGGGGCCCTGGGGGTAGCGCTGATCCCAGTGCTCAGCGAGTACCTGGACCGGCGCGGCCGGAAAGCCGCCTGGGACCTGTTTTCGCGCATCCTTAACCTGGCTTTTCTGGTTACCGGCGCCCTGGCGCTGGTCATCATCCTCTTTGCCGAACCCATGGTCAGCCGGCTGATCGCTCCCGGTTTTCCCGCCGAGCAGCAGCGCCTGACAGCCGAGCTGATGCGGCTGGACCTGGTCGCCATCCTGATCTTTTCGATCAGCGGGCTGGTGATGGCAGGGTTGCAGGCCAACCAGCACTTCCTGCTGCCCGCCCTGGCGCCGGGGCTATACAACATAGGGCAGATTTTCGGTGTGGCGGTGTTAGCGCCCGAGCGCGGTCTGAGCCTGGGATCGGTCACTTTTCCAGCCTTTGGATTAGGCATCCACGGCCTGGTGTATGGGGTGATCCTGGGTGCACTGCTGCACCTGTGCATCCAGCTACCCGGGCTGCGGCGTTTCGGCTTCCGTTGGTCGCCCGCCATCGACCTGGGCAACCCAGGTGTGCGTCATGTGCTCAGCCTGTTGGGACCGCGGGTTGCCACCATGTTCTTCCTGCAGGTCTTTTTTATCGCCCGCGATAACCTGGCCTCGCGCCTGGGTGAAGGCGCGGTAACCGCCCTGAATTACGGCTGGTTTATCATGCAGGTGCCCGAAACGCTGATCGGCTCGGCCATCGCTATCGCCCTGCTGCCTACCCTATCGGAAATCTTCGCCCGCGGCGATACCGAGCACTTCCGGCAAACGGTACAAGATGCTGTACGCGTCTTGCTTTCGCTAACCATCCCGGTGGCAGCGCTGCTGGCAGTCGCCATCCGCCCACTGATCAGCGCCCTGTTCGGTTTTGATGCAGCCGGGGTGGAGCTGGTGGTATGGGCCACGCGAGCTTACTTGCTGGGGCTGATGGGGCATTCGCTCCTTGAAACAGCCGCACGCTCCTTCTACGCACAGCAGGACGCACGCACGCCCCTGTTTGTGGCAGCCCTGAACGCCGGGGCTTATATCCTGCTCGCCGTGCTGTTATCGCCCATCCTGGGCGCGCCGGGGATCGCCCTGGCTAACACACTGGCATTTACCGGCGAAGCCTTGCTGCTGCTGTACTTGCTGGACCGCCGCCTGCCGGGTTTGCTGCACCTGGGAAAGCCCCTGCTGCGCATCGTGCTGGCTTCGGCGGCTGGCGCGCTGCTCTGCTTTGGGCTGATGCAGCAGCCCTTCCCCGCCCTGCCGTTAGCGCTTGGAGCGTTGGCTGCGGGCGGGTTGGCAGTGCTGCCATTCATCCTACCAGAAATCAAACTGCTGATAAAATTATAGGCAGGCAAACTGCCTACTCATACATCGAAATTTAGCCTGCGTAATATTTCTACGAGGTAATCCTATGAACAGAGCGCTTAGAATCAGCCTTTTTATCCTTTTATTTGCCGCCAGCTTTAGCATCAGCCAGGCCGGCGCCTCCCTGACATCGGATTGGCGCGCCAAAGTGGACCCTGCTCTCCTGCAGGCTGCAGATGAACCGGTCGAGTTCATCCTTTTCCTCAATCGCCAGGCTGACCTTAGTGGAGCAGGGCGAATGCAATCGAAACAGGAAAAAGGTACCTATGTTGTGGAGCAGTTGCAGCAGACAGCAAAACAGACCCAAGGAGTTGTACTTAAAATCCTGGCGCAGAGTGAAGCCGAGTACCGCTCGTACTGGATCGCCAACATGATCTGGGTGCGCGCCGACCAGGCATTGATCGAAACGCTCGCCCGGCGCGCCGATATTGCCCACATTTACACCAACCCCAGCGTAAAACTGGATACACCTGACCCGCTGCTGCCCGCTAGCTCTATGCCAGCCCTTCCCGAGACCACAACCGCCGTCGAGTGGAATATCCTTAAAGTGCGCGCCGACCTGGTGTGGGCGACGGGCTACACGGGACAAGGGGTAACCATCGGTGGGCAGGATACCGGCTACGATTGGGACCACCCTGCCCTGATCAACCAGTATCGCGGCTGGAACGGCTCTTCCGCAGACCACAACTACAACTGGCACGACGCCATCCACGAAGACAACCCAAACTCCACCACGCCAAACTCCTGCGGGATCGATATCGATGTCCCGTGCGATGACGGCAACCACGGCACCCATACCATGGGTACCATGGTGGGCGACGATGGTCTCGAAAACCAAATCGGCATGGCGCCTGGCGCCCGTTGGATCGGCTGCCGCAATATGGAGGAAGGCTGGGGCACCCCAATCACATACAGCGAATGCTACCAATGGTTTATCGCCCCCACCGATCTGAATAACCAGAACCCTGATCCCAGCAAGGCGCCGGATGTGATCAATAATTCCTGGAGCTGCCCTCCTGACGAGGGGTGCACAGATGTGACCGTACTGCTCAGCGTGGTGCAGAATGTGCGCGCCGCCGGGATCGTAACGGCACACTCTGCCGGAAACAGTGGACCAAGCTGTGAAACAGTCAACGCACCTGGCGGCATTTATGATGAATCTTTTACGGTGGGAAATACGGACAGTAATGATGTCATTGCCTTCTCCAGCAGTCGCGGCCCTGTCTCAGTGGACGGCAGCATGCGCCTAAAACCGGATGTCTCCGCTCCAGGCACATCCATCCGCTCCAGTGTACCGGGAACCAGCTACGCCACCATGAGCGGCACCAGTATGGCCTCGCCGCATGTCGCCGGGATGGTCGCTTTATTGCTATCATTCCGCCCAGACCTGGCTGGACAGCCCGATCAAATTGAAGCCCTGATCACCCAATCAGCGCTACCGCTGACGAAGGATAACCAGGACTGCGGCGGCGTTTCAGGGATGTCAATTCCAAATAACACCTACGGTTGGGGGCGTATCGATGCTTACAGCACCCTGTTAAAGGCCTTTAAACGGTTTTATATCCCGCTGGTGATCAACCAACCGTAAGGAATAATTGCGAACAGCAATAGATTCAAGGCTGAAAAGAGGGCTGAGGTTTAGCCCTCTTTTTCGTACGGCTCGCCGTCGGCAGCAGGCATCTGGCCGCGCCCGACAATACCTGCCAGCACGATCATCGTCGCCAGATAGGGCATCATCAGCAGAAACTGTGAGGGGATCTTCACCCCCACAATGGGCAGCTTGGAAGCCAGCGAATCGGCGAAGCCGAATAGCAAACCCGCCCCAAATGAGCCGACCGGCGTCCAGTTGCCGAAGATCATGGCTGCCAGCGAGATAAAGCCGCGACCGGCAGTCATCACTTCGTCAAAGCGCCCCACCGACCCCAGGGTAAAGTAGGCGCCGGCAAACCCTGCCATCATCCCGCCCAGGATCACCGCCATATAACGCTGTCGAAAGACGTTGATCCCCAGGGTATCCGCCGCCTTGGGGTGCTCGCCCACCGAGCGCAGGCGCAAGCCCCAACGGGTGTAGAACAATCCAACCTGGATTACCACCAGGAAGAAGAACATACTGTACACAAACATATTGTTGTTAAACAGGATGGGGCCGATCAAAGGCAGATCCGCCAGCCCGGGGATGGCAAAACCTTTGAAAATGCCGGGGTTGTTCAGCTCCTGGTAGGTTTGCATAAACTTGGCAGAGATGAAGGAAGTCATCCCGGTAGCGAAAATATTGATCACCGTTCCGGAGATGATCTGGTTGGTTTTGTACTTGATGGACAGCACCGCATGCACACCGCCCAGGAGCACCCCGGAAAGCACAGCTGCCCCAAGCCCAATCCACAGGCTGTGGGTGATGCTGCCGATCAGCGCACCTACCATGGCGCCCATTAACATCATGCCTTCGATGGCAATATTCACCACCCCGGCGCGCTCGCACAGAACGCCCGCTAATGCTCCTAGCGTCAACGGCACTGCTTTGGAGAGCGTGGTATTCAATAATCCGCCCAGGTTTAAGGATTTTCCGGCTGTCGCCCAGGTCAGGAAGGCGAAAATAAACGCCGCCACAACCACGCCCAAGACCAGGTTTGTGCGCCGGCGGAAGCCGCCTTTGAGAACAAGCTGTGCCACCCCCAGGGCAACGCTCAGGATCGCCATGAGGTTAATCGTCAGGCTGGTGGGTAAAGTCAAATCCGGGATGGTTTTCTTGAAGCCTCCGGGGGTCAGGCCAAACTTGGTGACCACATCTGAGCCCATCTCGCGGGCAAAAAACCACCAGGCAGACATGCCGAGCAGCAGGAACAGAATCCCCATCACCCGCTGCCGTGTGGGGGAGATCGTATCAATTTCACGTCGCAAAGCCGTGGTTGCCATCAATTACCTCCCCATGATCCTGCAAAGATCTTTTCTTCGCCGGCAGCAGGTTTCTTCAGGCGGTAAATCGTACGGATGATTGCCGGCGCGGCGATAAACGCCAGGATAAAGGCTTGCAAAATGGAAATAATATCAATTGGGATATCCGCCACAAGTTGCATTCTGGTTGCACCGTTGCGCAGCGTGCCAAACATCAGCGACGCCAGCACCACACCCACCGGGTGGCTGTTGCCCAACAGCGCCAGGGCAATAGAGTCAAACCCGTATCCAGAAGAAAATGCCATAGCCAGGTTGTAGTTTAACCCCAGCACTTCATTGGCGCCTGCCAGACCGGATAAGGCACCCGAAAATGCCATGGCGGCCACAGTAACCAGCACCACGCTCATCCCGGCATATCGTGCCGCCCGCGGGTTGGAGCCCACCGTGCGGAAATCAAAGCCCCATTTGGTCTTGAACAAAAACCAATACACAAACCAGGCAACCCCCAGGGCAATAAAGAAACCCAGGTGAAAACGGATGGGAGCATCAAAGAAACGGTAAAGCTTGGCGCTATCCTGGATGGTCGGGCTGACCGGGTTGAAGGAATCCGGACGTTTCATTGGACCGCTCAGCAGCCAATCGCTCAAACGGAAGGCAATATAATTCATCATGATGGTGTTAATCACCTCATGCCCACCAGTCTTTGCTTTTAGCAAACCCGGGATAAAACCCCACAAGGCCCCACCCAGCGCTCCAGCCAGGAATGCCAGCGGCATGTGGATAAACGATGGCAGCCCGGTGATGGAATAGCCCACGAAGGCAGCAAAAATGGCGCCCACAAAAATCTGGCCTTCGGCACCAATATTGAAAAGACCCGCACGAAAACCCAGAGCCACAGACAGACCGCCGAAAATATACGGCGTGGAAGCCACCAGGCTTTCAAAGATGGGGTTGAACGCCCGGCGCATCGCAGCCTCATTACCGCTGCTTAGCGCTTCCACCATCTTCGCCGGGTCGCCAAAAGCCCCGGTAAATAGCGCTTTGTAAGCCTCGGCCACCGCCTCCCATGCGGCTTTCAACGCTTCAAGCGGTGATTGGCTCCAGGCAGCGTAGACGCTTTCGCTGGTCAGGGCAATGATGATCCCGCCAAAAACCAGCCCGGAAAATATTGCCAGCGCTGGCACCGCGATCGATTGCAGGATGCGCCTCCAGGTAGGTTGGTGTTGGTTGGGTTTGGGTGTCAGCTCTTCTAAGAGTACTTGCGAAGGGGATTTCTTCGCATTTTCATCCGTTGGTTTTTTATTTTCTTCACTCATTGGCGAAGCACCTTTTTATGATACAGGCGATAAGGGAACTGCTGGTTTAATACCCGCCATCAACAAGCCGACGCCTTCTTTGGTGGCCTGTGCTGCAGGCAGGATGTCCACAATTTTGCCGCGGTACATCACCGCAATGCGGTCAGATAATGCCATGATTTCATCCAGTTCAGAACTGACCAGGAGCACCGCACAGCCCTGATCGCGCTTTTCAAGAATCTGGGTGTGGATATATTCCACTGAGCCAACGTCCAGCCCGCGCGTGGGTTGGGAGGCGATTAGCAGCTTAATCGGGCGGTTAAATTCGCGCGCTACAATCACCTTCTGCTGGTTACCGCCAGATAGCGAGCCTGCTGTGGTCATTGCACTGGGTGTGCGGATATCAAATTTCTCGATCAGTCTCTGAGCCGAGTCCAGGATTTCTTTTTGCTGCAACACCACCCCGCTGGTAAACGGTTCTTGATAATACGTATTCAGGATCAGGTTATCGGCGATCGGGAAACCCAACACCAAGCCATCACGCTGGCGGTCTTCCGGCACATGCGCCGAACCCAACTCGGTGACGCGCCTGGGAGAGGATTTGGTGATGTCTTCGCCCAACAGGGTGATTTTTCCACCCGTTACAGGGCGCAGCCCGGTCAAGGCTTCTACCAGCTCGGTCTGTCCATTTCCTTGCACACCGGCAATCCCCAGCACTTCTCCGGCGCGCACATCAAAATCGATACCGTCCACAGCAACCTGGCGCCGTTGATCGCTGACCATCAGGTCATTCACCTGCAAAATGGTTTCGCCCGGCTCGGCAGGTTTGCGATCCAACTCTAGATCCACTGCCCGCCCAACCATCATCTCAGCCAGGGCGTTCTGATCCGCCTCGTCCGGCATCACCGAACCCACCACCTTACCGCGCCGGATAACAGTGATGCGGTCAGCAAATTCGAGCACCTCGCGCAGTTTGTGTGTAATGAAGATGATCGATTTGCCCTTGCTGACCAGCGAGCGCATAATCCGGAACAATTCATTGGCTTCTTGGGGTGTCAGAACCGCAGTAGGTTCATCCAGGATCAGGATATTGGCTTCGCGATACAACAATTTGACAATCTCCACCCGCTGCTGCACACCTACCGGCAGATCCTTCACATAGGAGTTGGGGTCAACCTCAAGGTTGTACTGGTCGGAAATCTGGCGGATCTTCTCCGCCGCCTTCGCCCGATCCAGGAAACCACCCGCTTTTACCGCTTCTTCGCCCAACATGACATTTTCTGTCACGGTAAAAACCGGGATCAACATGAAGTGCTGGTGAACCATCCCTACCCCGGCAGCGATGGCATCGCTGGGAGAATGCACAGAAATCTTCTCTCCGCGCACCAGGATCTCTCCCTCGTCGGGCTGGTACAGACCGTAAAGTATATTCATCAGGGTGGTTTTTCCAGCGCCGTTTTCCCCCAACAAGGCGTGAATTTCGCCTTCTTCCAGGGTCAGATTGATCTGGTCATTCGCCAGGACTCCTGGAAAGCGCTTGCTGATACTACGGAGTTCAAGAACAAGGCTCATAGGGTTTTTGCTCCGCAAACATTAATTGAATATGAAGAATTTTACCATACCATCTCATCCGAGGTATATAAGGTAAATAAAGTGCTCTCAGCGAATTTCTCCTGTAGTTGGATCGACGCCGGTATCGATGAGCCCGCCAAGCAATTCTTGCAATACTTCTTCAACCAAACGCTGCCTTCCGGAGCTCAGAGTTTGGGGGTTGGTGTCGCTCAAAGTAAGGGCGGCATTCAGCGTAAAACCAGCCTCACCTGCCAATATCCTGTTCCAGGCGTCAATGATCGAAGCAGAGTTATCTGCCTGGATGGTCGCCACCCACATCCCGCTAACGGTGGGTGAGGGAGCGCGTCCGCTGATTAGCAGTATGCCGGCTTGCGCCAGGCTTTCCAACAATGGGTCTTCAGCAACCTCGGGCGCTACGTAGACGGTTTTTACCCCGTTGCCGATCATCGTATCCACTACCTGTCGCTGCACCTCGGGGGCAGCTCCAGCCGGTATCTCCGTAAACACCGGGTACTGGTAAAAGGGCGGATAAATCGGGCGGCACAAACCGCAATAAAAAACCACACCGTTCACAAACCCCTGGCGGGAGGCCTTTCCCACAACCGTCTCCGCCTGGCTGATCACCCCCACACGCCAGTCTTGTGTGATCACTGCTGAAATATAGCCTGCCAGAAAACCCGCCTGGTCTGCACTGCCGCTCTGCAAGTTCACCAGGGCAATATTATCAGCCATCTCGATACCCGGTTCGCCCAAGACCAGGAATTTCAGTTCCGGGTGCGCCGCGGCAAAACCAGCCAGCCCTGGATCAGACGAAACGGCGACGACCATCGGCACCCCTGCGGTATCGCTCAGGCTGGCAAGATCGGGCACACCTTCATAAGCCCAGCCTCGCTCCTGTGCCAGCTGCTGGACCAGTTCTTGCACACCCATAAGATAACCTTCCTGGCTCTCTTGCAACCCCACGCCCAGGACCCGCAGCTGCAGTGTGGGTGTAGGCGCGGTTGTGGCTGTTGGAAGCGGTGTTTCGCTGGGTTCAGCCGCTGGTGAAACAAGAGCTGGTTCCGTCTGCACCGCAGGCAGGGCTGGCTGCGGCTGGGAACAGCCCGCAAGAGCTACCAAGAGAACGGCTATCAGAAAAGGGATGCAGGCATATCGTCGCAATAAGTTATAAACCATAAGCAAACCATCTCTTTCAAAACGAAGGTAAGTGTACTTGATAAGCCTATTTTACCCGTGTTCCGCAGCATGTCATGACTGATCTTTAACAACCGTCATGGACATGGAAAGGTTATAATAACGTGTATGATCGAACTTGTGATCCCCGGCAAAGGCAATATTGAATTGGAATACCTGGTCAGTGATGTAAAATGAACCTGCCCACCACCGAACACACCCCAGATAATCCCGAGAATTTACCCCCTGCGCGCCGCCGGCGTGCACGACGACTTTTGACACCGATCGGCGCAGATGAGCGCGCCGAGTTCCTGGACAAGCTGGTTCACCGCACCTTTCCCACTCTGGATTTCTTCATCCTCAGCCTGATCACCGCTTCAGTAATGGTGCTGGGTCTGTATTGGGACAGCCCGGCTGTGATTGTTTTGAGCGTTGCACTGGCCCCGATGATGGCGCCGTTTATCGGCATCTCCTTAGGTGCTGTGACCGGTTCAGCACGCCTTTTCTTTAACGGGCTGGTCAGCCTGCTAATTGGCAGTGCGCTGGCTTTCTTCGCTGGCTGGGTCGGCGGTCAAATCCTGGGTGCACAGGTATCCAGCGATTTAACTCAGGCGCGCTTTATCACCCAAATTTCCTGGATCAACATCGGCGTCCTGGCTGCCGCAGCCCTGATGACCACCCTGCACACCGTCCACCTGGATTACGAAATCCCGCAATTTCACCCGGCGCTGCCCAGCACAGTGCTTGCCTATGAAATCTACCTGCCCCTGGTGGCAGCTGGTTTTGGACTGGGGAGCAACATCGCCCATCTTTATCCGGATGGGATTGTGGTCTATGCCCTGCATATCTCCTGGGGCATCCTGCTGAGCGCCCTGACGCTGGCCTTTCTGGGGTTTCGCCCACTGACATTATTCGGCTATTCGTTGAGCAGCGTGGTGGCTTTACTGGGCATTGTGGTGCTGATTGGGGTCAGTGGCGCTGGAGCGGCAGTGAGCGGCAACCTGGGCATCCCTACCCCGGTACCCAGCCCTACACCCACGCAAACTGCCACCCTGACGCCCACCGCAACACCCGTGCCGCCTACTGCCACGCTGACACCCACGGCAACAGCCACTGCCACGCTAACACCCACCAGCTCGCCCACCCCCACACCCACCCCGGTGATTGCCATTGTGTTCACTGGCGCGGACGAAGGCGCGCGCTACCGCGCTGAGCCCGGCGGGAAGACCATCGGGTTCCTGGCAGATAACACCAGGGTGATCGTATTGCCCGAAACCGTCGAAAAAGACGGCACCTGGTGGGCGCACGTGATCGTTCCAGGCGGCGAGCAAGCCTGGATCGTCCAGGCTCTGATCCTGGTTCCTACGCCTACACCCAGTCCAACCCCCTGAGAAAGTTCTTCTAGGATTTTTTCAGGCTTTGTGGAGTAAAGGCATGCGGTAATAAACCGGCGACATCGGTTTGCTGGATGTTCTTTCCATTTTCATCGGCAATAAAAACCAGCGTATCCAGGCCAAATTCAGCCAGCACCTGGCGGCAAGCGCCGCAAGGCCAGCCGCCATTTGAGGTAACCACTGCGAT
>CAZTMX010000025.1:0-23182 GCA_964614855.1 uncultured Anaerolineaceae bacterium
CAGCACAAAAATCCTGGCTATGATGCTCATCGGCGCGGGTTTAATGCTGATGGCGGTGGTCGCCTGGTTGGCGCTGCCAAAAGACGGGTTCACCTCCAGTGAAACCGGTTATGATACTGCCGTGCCCTATGCAGTGGAATTTCCAGCGCCGGATCTCCAACTGGTGGACCTGGAAGGAAAGCCGGTCTCACTGGCGGATTACCAGGGTCAATTTGTGCTGCTCAATAACTGGGCGATTTGGTGCCCCCCGTGTAAAGCCGAGATGCCGGTGCTGCAAGCCTATTATGAAGCCCACCGCCACCAGGGCTTTACCCTCATTGGCATTGAGTCTGGTGAGACGCCGGAGGGGGTGGCCGAGTTTGTCCGGCAGAGCCGGTTGACCTTTCCTATCTGGCCTGATCCAGCGCAATTCTCAATGCAAGTTTTCAAGGCATCGATTTTACCCAATTCCTACTTGATCGACCGGTCTGGCACAGTGCGCCTGGCATGGACAGGCGCCATCAACCGTGAGATGCTGGAAAAATATGTAACCCCCCTCCTGGAGGAATAGAAATATGGATGCAAAAGTAACCTGGCGTGGAAGAATGAGTTTTGATGGCCTTGCCGATTCGCAGCACCTCATAGCCCTGGGCACCGACCCCGCAGTAGGTGGCGATAATGATGGAGCGCGCCCGATGGAGCTCATCGCTATGGGGTTGGCTGGCTGTACAGCAATGGATGTGATTTCAATCCTGGATAAAAAACGCCAGCAGGTAACTGCGTTTGAAGTCCAGGTTCATGCAGCCCGTGCCGCAGAACACCCCAAGGTATTTACAGGCGCAGAAATAGCGTATTTTGTTACTGGAAAAGAGATAGACGAGGCCGCAGTCGTACGCGCCATCGAATTATCAGCCGTTCGTTACTGTCCCGCCCAGGCTATGTTTGCCAGGATTATGCCGCTTGCGTTGAAATACCACATCTACGAAGAAAATCCGGATGGTTCACCTATGTTGGTAAAAAGCGGCGAGTACCATCCTGCGCAAGCTGAAGGTTAAGTCGAAGGATACTTTTTATACTGGATCGTTTGGTCTTCTTACACGATCGACACATGCGCGTGGCTTACTCGATAAAAATCTCCACGTGCTCTTCGTCTTCTTCGTCGTAGACGTCGATAATCTTCCCTTCCGCACCAGCGTTGATGGCTTCTACCAGTTCGTCAAATGCCACATCCGGCGCATATTTTGAGGCAATATTCAACCCCGCATCAATCAACCCCAACGGCAGACTGACTGTAGCCTTGGATTTGCCAGTGACGGTATCCGTCACCCGTACCCTCAGCATGCGCGCCCCGCCGCTGGCGCTGCGCACTGCTGGCTTGCGAGTGGGTTTGCGGCTTTCACTTAAAGTTGCCAGAAGCCTGGCGCCCTCTTCGGCAGTGATCTTTCCTTCATCGATCATTCGCAAAATTTTCATTCGTTCATCATTGGTTGCCATCGTCTGGCCTCCTTACCCGATATAAATTTCAACTTTTTCACCCTTCTCTCCTTCATCTACCTGGATATAGATAGGATGCTCCGCATTGGCAGACTGGTTTACTGCCAGGATGATTTTATCCAGGGAGACTTCCTGTACTTTGGGGATTCTATCCCCAAATGTGTGTAGAAACCACAGGGTTGGGCGGATGGGGATGGGAAAACTGAATGCAACATATGGCGGGCTTTTACCCAGCGCCTGCGTCACCCGTAAATGTATCCAAGGGGCAGTCTGCGACTGCCACGATAGGATAACGATCACCAACCCCAAAATAAATGGCAGGGTAGAAATCACAAACCAGAAGCCCAGTCCGGAGTGCTGGAGTACCCAGTACATCAACCAGCCGCCCAGAGCCAGGATCCCCACGCCAATCCAAAGTGGGATCATCCAAAAACGCCGCCAGCGGGCTGCTTCCGGCGGCAGTCCGCCAGGTTGTGGTTCGAGAAACTCCTGCTGTTCCGTATCGAAGACGGCGGTTTCAGCAGGAAATCCCGCTTTTATACCCGGCAGTGCTGTCTCGACGGCGGGTGGAACAGCCTCTACGCCGGCTGCTTCGGGTACACTTTCGCTTTCATCCAGGAAATCCCCTTCATCCTGATCTTCCGACTCAAGCGCCTGCAAGAGCTTTACCCCCTGGTCTGGGGTAATCTGCCCGCGCTCGATCATATCCAAAATTTGCATTCGCTCGGCTTCGTCAGACATTTCAACCTTGCCTATTCTTTGCCTTCCAGGGCAGAAAGCAAGCGATCCGCTTCATCCAGGGAGATTTTTTTCTGCTCCAGCATGCGCAGGATCATCAGGCGCTCTTCTTCGCTCACCTGCTCTGCCGGTTGTGGTGGCGCTGGCGGAACTGGCGGGATAGGCGGAGCAGGCGGCATATTAGGGCGTTCTAACCCCCAGCCGCGCTTACTGCGCGCCTGGGTGCGGGTCTCTGCTGCCTGAGCCCTGGCTTCACTCTGCCGGCGCGCTGTTTCCAGTTTGTGCTCCAATTTTTCCTGGGCGCGGCGCACTTTTTCCTGTGTACGCGCCGTCTCCCTTTCGCTCACCAGGCGCGCTTGCTCGAGAATCTTGCTCACATGTTCGGCATCCATCCCGGCGCGGTTCAATTGGCTGGACACGCGCTCCATCTGTGCGCTGATCTGCTGGGAAATCATCCCCATTTGAGAAGAAATTTGGGCTTCCACCTGCTGTGCGATCTGCTGGCTGAAATCCTCAGACCACGACCCGATATCTCCCGTGGTTGCCTGGTTATCACAAAACAGATACAGCCCACCGCTCGCCGACAAGGAGATTTTCTGCTCCGCCCCACCCAGGGATAAGGAGATATGACGTTCTCGGTGCACATGGGCTGCATCGGGTAATTTTACTTTGATCGTTTCAGCATCGCTGGTTAGCTCAAACGCAGCACTGACCTCCTGTGTAAATGTACAGTGCAGGTTGCCATCCGCATGCACCTGGAACGCGCCTGTGATGGGCATATCCATACGCAGACGCACATTCCCACTGGAGGTGGCTTCCAGAATCCCAGCAATGTCTCGTAAATCCAGGTTGCCCTGCACCTCATGCAAAATGCAGTTTCCCAGGATTTCCCGCACGGCTGCATTGCCAAAAACAGCATCCGCACTCAAGGAACCGTCCACTTCTTTAGCGGAAAAATCGCCATGGACTGTCCCGATTTGGGTCGGTCCCACGGTGCGCATGGTTAGGGACCCGTGCACATCAGCGATATCCAGGTCATCGGACAGGTATTTGAAATGCGCATCCCCATGGACAGAACCCACCTGCAGGGTGGCTGTGCGCGGTACACGGATCTCACAATCATCCTGGCAGGAGATATGGATCGTATTCTCGTCAGCCTCCAACGCCAGTTGATCGGGGTCCGCATGCACGTCCACCCTGGGCTCATCCCACCCTTTGATCACCAGGTCTCCCATTACCTGCCCAATAATCAGTTCGGGGGTCATACCGGTAGAAATGGATTGGTTGTTCATCCTATTCCTCCGCTTCTTTCAGAAGACGCATCGCCTCATCGGCGCTGATCAGGCCTTTATCCAGGTCTTCCAGAATACGCTGCCGTTCCTGGTCGGTCAGACCCATCGGACCTTCGCTGCTGCCCGGCTCATACCCAAGGGCGCGGATGATTTCGTGCAGGCGATTGCGGATGGTGGGGTATGAAAGGCCGATTTCATCTTCCATGCGGTTGATTTTTCCTTCGCAGCGTACAAAGGTCTCGACAAAACTGAGTTGTTCATGGGTCAACTGGCTGAAATAACCGCCAGAAAACCGGCTTTCAATCGTCGTATCGCAGTCGTGACAATATAACCTGGTCACCACGATTTCCCCTCCGCACAGGGGACATTTTGTTGGCAATTTATTCATGCAAGTCTCCAGTCTCGAAAAGCTCAGCAGATAATGAGCCAATTTCCGAAAATGTACAAAACCTGAAGTCGTAAATATTAAATCAAAATCAATTGATGCCGGATAATCCGGTCAACTCCATTATACAGAACTATATTAATTATGTCAAGAATTACTTTGTGAATATTGATAATTGTAGGGCTATTGTTGAATATTTCTTATTATTATTTTCTATTCGTCAGCAAAAACAGGTTGCGGTGCTGTCTCAAGTGACTAGTCTGCCTTTTCTTCCACCGGCCTGTCGCTCTTAATAAAGCTGGCTGCATTGGAACACACACAGGCAGTCACCGTCTGGGAGCTGCGTGTGAGTGTGCCCAGATATACCTCGCTGCCATTATGCGCTGTCCAACCCTCTAGATTAAACGCCAGGATACCACCGCTTGTGCCCGCCGCCGGGATCCATTCCCCATTGTATTTGCGCGCAATATGCACATGCGTTCCGGTGCTGGTTCCGCCCTCGCAAGAGGGATGACCAATAATGTCCCCTTGTGCGACCACCGTACCTAATGGAACCCGACCTTCTGTACCGACATGCAGGTAAAAAACATTCCACCCGGTACGTTCATCACCGTCGCCGTCCAGATCCAACATCACCTCACCGGTGGTCGAGCGCACAATGACACCCGGAGCCACTGCAGTCGCCCAGACCGCACTGGGCACGCAGCCAGAGAACTTGGATGGTGGAGCAAAGTCAAGCGCTGCCATGGGTTCGCCCGTTCCCCAACCAGTATGCGGTCCACCGGTCATCGCCCACACATCCCCTGGCTGGAAAGGCAGGATAAACTCCGGCTGCACCAGGCTGCCGGGTATGTGAGGTTGCTCATCTACCCAGGGATCGCCGAATAACTCACGATAGGTTTTAGCAAAGCCATCGGGCGAGATCGCATGCAGATACGTTGGATAATCCAGCACGGTGTTGAAATAATTCATCAGGCTGACCGTAGCTGCGTTCTGCCAGGGGTCGAAACGTTCCAACCGCCCGTCTTTGTGTTCAATGGAAGTAAGCGAAAGGTTTTTATAGTTGTAATATCCATTGTTGAGAAAATTAGCTGCCCAGATCAGCTGCAAATACAGACCCTTTTGCCGCCAACTCTTCGCCATCAGCGGGTGGTCTTCTGTCTCACTGGATACTTCAGCCCGGCTCAGGGCTCCCGATTGGTACTCCAACAGCGCCAGTAACAACCTGGGGCTGACGCTGTAATTGCGTGCCACCAGCTCTACCATCTCTGCCCCGCTGCGGTTGGCATCAGAGACGTAGTTTGAATACTGGGCCAACCATCCCGAGGTGCCGGCGACAAACTGGAGCGTATCAAACCCCACTTGCACCGGCCCATTTACAAAGTAGCTGTCTGGCAGGATGCGGTACGGAGACCCCCAGAGCGGGACATAATATACAGGGATTTTCATCGGCATCCCCGGCGGCATGGTTGTGGCAGACGGAGGGATAAACGAATTGGCTTCCAGGATCGCTTCTATCGTGGTATTAAAGCGCCCTGCCAGGAAAGTAAGGGTATCACCAGACTGAGCAGTATAGTCCACCAGTTCGCCCGGCTGGTAGCGCGGCCGCTCTGGATACCAGGGGGTTGGGGAAGCTTGCAGGGTTGCTGCGACGGGTTCGACCACCTCCGCCGCGACCGCGGTCACAGTCTGCAGTGCAGCAGCATCCTGGGAATAGCCAGAAGCCACAACCGGCTGGCAGCCTGTTGTTAGCAGCGCAAGGACAGCCAGGAAGCGATACGCATATGCAGAAATTAAGCGAAAAATACTTCGAATGGACATGAATGGAATACCCACAAACGCCGGTTTACGGGTCCTCATCCGTACGTATGATAAAAGAGGCGGCATTGCTGCAAGTACATGCCGTGATTGTAACACCATCGCGGGTCATGGTTCCCAGGTAAGCTTTTTCACCAGCCTGGGACACCCAGCCCCCCAAGTTAAAGGGCAGTGGACCATCTGCAGGCACCCACTCGCCGTTAAACTTACGGGCAATGTGGATATGCGTGCCGGTGGCAAAACCACCTTCGCAGGAGGCGTGCCCGATTTTTTCGCCCTGTGTAACCCAGGAACCCAGGGGGATCCGGTCGCGCGCAGCAACATGCAAATATACGATCACCCAGCCTGTCTGCTCATGACCGTCGCCGTCCAGATCAATAACCACCAGCCCCGGGCCCGTGCGCACAACCAGTCCAGAAGCTGCAGCCACCACCCAGGTATCCGAGTCCACACAGCCGGATTCGTTGGTGCCCGGGGCGAAATCCAGCGCAGCATAGGCGCCGTCTTTTTCCCAGGCGCCGTGCGGACCACCGGTGTAAGCCCAGGTCCAGTTACGGTCAAAGGGCAAGATCAGGGAAGGTTGGCTGGCGCCTGGAGGAAAGAGTGGTTCTACCGTCTGGGCGCGCGTCCAGGGATTGCCGAACATGTTGGCATACAGCGCAGGAAAACCATTTAACGGATCGATCGCACTTTGCCATCCCTGGCTGTCATAGCGCTGGGCAAAATAATATTGCAGCGCCGCCGTACCCGCGTTCATGTCGGGCGCTAAACGGGCGCTGACCCCATCAGAGAAATGGATTTCCGTCAAACGGCCTTCGCGGTAATCATAATAGCCAATGGAAAGCTGGTTAACCACCCAGACTAACTGGTTATACAACCCTTTTTCAATGGGTAACAGTACGCCCAATGGGTATTCTACCAGCTTTGCGTTCTCGGGCGCACCGTACACCCAGCCGCCGTGAAATTCAAGCAGAGCCAGGAGTAAGCGCGGGTTGATCGAATTTTCCAACGCCACCCGCATGATAATCTCTGCGCCCGATTTCATACCGGTGCTTTTGTGCCATTCCTTGAATGTGCTCAAATATCCCCCCGCCTGACCGGCAAAAGACACCGCATCAAAGCTCGCAGCCGACGGCGAATATACCACTTCGCTATCCGGTAGTAATTGCTGCGAGGAGGTGGTATCTCCCAGGCGGCGCGGGATAACCAGCAATTGCCCGGGCGTGATAAAGCCTTCCGTGGCGATCGGCCCCGCCGAAACAATCTCAGATGGATTGACGCCAAAGCGTACCGCAACGACCGGCAGCGTATCGGCAGCCTGGGCGTAATACAGGATTGGCGTGTCATTTTCCACCGCTCCAGGCGGCATGGCAGATGGCAAGAGGGGGGTAGGCGCCATAAAGAGCGGCTGGACGGTTGCCTGGGGAACGGGTTCTATCACCCCGGGTGTGACTGCGCTTTGCATGGGGTCCGTGCCGGGTTCAGGGGTCCACGCCAACTCAGCAGCCGGCTCCTGGTAGGAGCCACCTGATAAGACACTTAAAACCGGTTGTGGGGTGGGCGGGGCATACGGCGGAATCCAATACACTACCCCTGCTGTACAGGATGACAACAGCAGTGCCAGCAATAGTATAAGCACAACAGGAGGGGTAAACTTCTTCATTGAAAATCAGTGTTGCAAGACATTATCAGAAGAGCGACCCGCATAAGCTTCTATGCTCTTCTTCCCTTTACTGAGATACCCATCATATGCCTTGCCAGTTCCGCTAGATATCCAGCCACCCAGGTTGAATGGTATGCCCTGGTCTGCAGCAATCCATTCTCCATTATACCGCCGCGCCAGGTGGACATGGGTGCCGGTAGAAAAGCCGCCCTCGCAGGATGGATGGCCGATGTGTTCTCCTGCTTTGAGATAGGTACCGGCTTCCACCCGGTCGCGCGCTTCCACATGCATATAAAGGATCACCCAGCCCGTCTGTTCAAATCCATCTCCATCCAGGTCCTGGATCACCGCCCCGTTATCTGCACGCAGGATCAGCCCACCGGCTACAGCTGTCACCCAGTCATCACTGCTGACACAGCCGACAGAATCGCCGGGCGGGGCAAAGTCCAACGCAGCCCAGGCAGCACCATCCCCCCAGCCTCCATGCGGGCCGCTGGTAAAGGCCCATTCTTTTCCCGGTTCAAAAGGCAGCAGCAATTCGGGCTGCGCCAGGTCTGGGGGTAAAAGGGGTTCAATGGCATAATCAAATGGATAACCAAAAAGCTCCTGGTAGGTGGCAAACAACCCCCGGGGAGAGACTGCTTTTTCCCAGCCGCTTCGATTTTCCAAAAGAGCAAAGAATTGCTGAACGGCTGCCGTTCCTGCGTTGATCTCCGGAGAAATCAAGAGCAGGGTCTCGTCGCTTAAAAGCCAGGTGGCAATACCATTTACACGCCAAAGATAATACCCGCGGTTCAGGTTATTCGCCGTCCAGGTAAGCTGGAGGTAAAGCCCTTTTCGCTGTGGATCACGCAATCCAAGTGGGTAATCCTTGGCGGTTTTCGTGAGATCCTTCCTGGTCACCCAGCCGCTTTGATGCTGCAACACCGCCAGCAGCAATCGAGGGTTGACCGAGTAATCACGGGAAACCAGGTCGATAATTTGGGCTCCACTGAGGGATTTATCGTTGACCTCTTCCCAGTAATTTGCCAGATAGCCGCCTTGCGCCTGGATAAAGACATCGATATCCAAATTCATGTTAGCCGGCCCAAAAACCAGCTCGGAATCGGGGATGATTTTGAAAGCAGAGCCCGTACCCTGGGGTTGCGGCGCAGGGATGGTCAGTTGTTGTCCAATTTCAAGGATATCAGGGTTGGTCAACTGGTTGGCTTCGGCAATTTTGTTGACGCTGACACCGTAGCGGTTGGCAATCTGCGCCAGGGTTTCGCCTGCGTAAACCGAATGCATTTCAGTCTGTGTACGTAAAGCAGGCAAGGTACGCGCGGCATCGGGTGTGGGGGTCAGGACATCTTCACCCACTGGGCGCCGTGTTGGTGAAACCCAGCCTGTTGTCGGTTTCACTGTTTGCGCAGGAACCGGCGTGGACTGCGTATGAGAAACGCTCCAGAAAGGCTGCTCTGTCCCAGTCATGCTCCTGGAACAAGCCAGGGACAGGCTAAACCAGAATACGAGCCCTGGAAGGATGAATTTCTTAAGAAATGATCTGTTCAATGCTCTCATTCTTCAAATATCGCTTAATTCTACCATTACAAGATGAGCACAGGCTTAGGGCGTCAAGTGACAAGAACTCCCCGATTTTTGTTGCAAGTTTTTGCCCAATTGCCCAACTGGTTGCTGGTCAAGAATTCCAACAACTGGCGATCATTTTCATCCATCGGCTTTTCAGTTTTCCTGTAAAATAAGAGTGAACAAACGTCTCAGCGAAAAAATAACCTGTACAACCAGTTCCATTTCCAAAGGTGAATTTTCTCATGACACAAACATCACCCATTCGGGTAGCGATTGTTGATAACTGGAGCGTGGTACGAGCCGGGCTGGGGGTGTTTATCAGATCTGCTGGCGATCTAAACCTGGTGGGAGAAGCCGCCACTGGAGAGGAAGCATTAGAGTTGTGCCGGCTTGTTGCGCCGCATGTATTTCTGGTGGCGCTCGATTTAGCCGATATTGACAGCATTGCCCTGATAGTTATTTTACGGCAGCAGAATCCAGCCAGCCGCATCCTGGCGCTGGCAAACCGCCACGATCATGAAACCATCGAGAAAGCTTTAGGCGCCGGTGCGCAAGGTTTCTTGCTAAAAAGCGCCGCCCCAGATGAAGTTGCAGCCATGATACGCGGGATTGTTTCCGATGGGCACCATTCTGCACCTGCTGTCTCCCCCCCTGATCCTGGTAAGATCGCTGTTGAGCGGTTGAAGCTGGATTTGGAAGCCATCGTGCTGGATGCAACACGCCTGTCGGATCTATTACACCAGCACATGCCCAAGATCTTCCCGCGCTGCCAGAGTGAAGTGGTGATGTTTCCCCTGCGCACATTATACGCTTACCCTGCCGAGCACCTTAAACAGGTACCCGGACAGGCATGGACCTGGCTGCGCTCCAGACCTGAGCCTTGCATCTATAGCAGCCGGGAGGAAACCCCCTGGGGGGAAAAGATTGAGGCTGACCATAAATTAATTCTGGTACCAATCGCCTCCTCCTCCGGCAGAGAAGTGCTGGGCGCAATTGGTTTGCTGGGCAATGACAAAAATATCAGCCACAGCAATCCCCTGGCCTTGTTGCAATCGTTAGCGGTTCATATCTCTTCCGCCATTGAAAAAGCGCTGATGCAAACTGTGCGCTCAGGGCGCAGTAACCTGGCGGAACAACTGGCGATGGCAGGCAGGATCCAGGCAGAGATCTTGCCGGCGCGAGCGCCCCAGGTACGCGGCTGGGATATCGCCGCCCGCCTGGTGCCCGCTTTGGAAACTTCCGGTGATTTCTATGACTTCATCCGGCTATCCAACAATAACCTGGGGATCGTTATTGCGGACGTATCCGATAAGGGCATGGGGGCAGCCCTGTTCATGGCGTTGAGCAACACCCTGATCCGCACGTATGCTTCACAATACAGCACGCTGCCATCGTTTGCCCTGGGCATGGCTAACGAACGCATCTTGCTGGACACACGCAGCGGGATGTTTGTCACTGCCTTTTACGGTGTATTGGAGCCGGACACCGGGCGCATGCGCTATGTCAATGCTGGTCACAACCCGCCCTATCTATACAGCACTCAAAAGAAAAAAACGGTCGATTGGCTGCGCTCGACGGGTATGGCTTTGGGTGTGATGGAAGATGCCGCCTGGTCGCAAAAAATCATCAAGTTCTTCCCAGGAGATGTGTTACTGCTTTATACCGATGGGGTCACCGATGCACAGGATAAAAATGGGCGCTACTATGGCGAGAAACGGCTGCAAGAGGTGGTGCGTTCGATGCGCGATTGCTCAGCCAACGCCCTGCTGGATACACTGCTGGAAGACCTGCAGCGTTTTACCGGCGGCATGCCGCAGCAGGATGATATCACCCTGGTGGTAGTCTGCCGGCAGGCAAACCCATAAACAACCGGCTGCCTGGGCGTGCCAGGTGCTCTAAACCACCTGCTGCGCTTCGACTTCTCTCAACAAATCTTCTAAAGAAATTTCAGCCAGCGAGCTCAAACGTCGGTCGGCATGCTCCAGGGGTTGGTCTTTTGTCATCACTGTAGGAACAACCACACAATACATCCCTGCGCGCTTGGCGGCGGTTACCCCATTGGGAGAATCTTCCAAAGCAATGGAGGCACCCGGCTGCACACCCAGCCCAGCACATGCTGCCAGGTATAGCCCCGGATCTGGCTTGGTGACCGGCGCATCACCGCGGGTGCGAATTACCTCAAAATAATCCAGCAAACCCAGGCGGGTAAGATGCCCGTACACCCAGGAGGGCGGTGAGCTGGAAGCCAACCCAATTTTCAACCCCAGGCGTTGGGCAGTCTGCAAATACTCCACGACACCCGGCATGACTGGCTGCGCCTGGATCAATTCCACTTCCCGCTGCTGTCGGCGCTTGAGAGCTCTGTCATCGTTCAAAGGGCGGCCGATGCAGCGTTCCAAATCGGCCACCGGGTCAAACACCCATTCGTAGGTACCGATAATCTTTACCCAGTCATTAAATTGCAGTTCGCAGCCGTATTCCCGGTAAAGCTCCTGCCAGGCGATAAAACCCGGCTCCTCAGTTTCCAAAATCAAGCCGTCAAAATCAAATACCAAAGCCTGTATCGTCAATTTCCCTGTCTCCAAACTAAAAATTTTTTGCGCGGGTGGTTTGCTTATCTTTGCAGGCAAGCCTGACCCGCGGTGCTTCCCGGATTTGCGGAGAATGCCGGGTAGCGCCGGGTAGCGCCGGGGTATTATACCCGTCTTTTTCAACCAGCTTACGCTCCCCTGGCATCTCCCTTAAGCCCGGTCAATGCTTCCGCCTGGGTAAGCAGCTCAAGCCATTCCGGTTCGCAAAGCGCTTGCCGGGCAGAGGCGGAGAACTCTGCCAGGTCTCCCAGCCCTTGCGAGCGGTAGACAGCTGCCTGCAGTCCCATCTCCAGGCGGTCCAATTGCCTTACCAGGCGGGCTTCTGCTGTCTGCCCCTGTTCGAATTCCTGCCAGAGAGAGATGTATTCCTGCCCGCCGGGTAATTTTTCAAACACCTGGCGGATCGAAACCTCTTCTTGATGGTGCTTCTCCTCTGCAGACATCGGATCCCCGGGGATGATATCGCCAGCATATACCTCACCGAAATCGTGGAGCAGCGCCATGCGCAGCACTTTGTTGCCATCCAGCTCAGGGTATTGCTGCTGGACCAACCACAACGCCAGCAGCGCCACACCAAAGCTGTGTTCCGCAACGCTTTCGCACTGGTTTTTGGGCACCGCGCGCCGCAGCCAACCCTGCCTGAAAAGCTGCTTCAGGTGGCTCAGCTCAAAATACGCCTGTAGAAATGCCGGCGCGCTTGCAGGTAGTTGGCCGATCGGGGTTTCATTTTTTACATCCATCGTCATTTCCTCATCAAGCGCTGCAATGGGGTAGGACTAACCACCCAAATCTGTGATCTATTTTCGCTGCCAATCATCCAGCGCTGAAGCCAACTGGTCCGTCATATCTTGCAGGTCCTGGTAAGCGATCACCTGCTCGGCGCAGCCCAGCAGCGAGCTGGATACCCTGATCCCAGCCGGGTGCAGAACCCAGATGGGGATACCCCAGGCATATGCCATGCCCGCTTCGATTAACCCGCCGCGCAAATCGGGGTCATACGCAATCAGCACCAGGCCGCAAAGACGCATTTGCTCCCTGGCAAAGGGAATAAACTCTTTGCCAGTGGAAAGACCCAGGCTCTGGATTTCCTGGTAAGCCACAAACGGCTGGTACCCCGCGCGTCTGGCAGCCTCTTTGATGGTTTCGGCTACCACGATCCGCTGGTCATGCCTATCTGGCACGCGAATGGCGATAAAAATGCGCTGTGTCAATAGCTGTCCTCCTGGGATGATCGCCGCGAGTGTATCATAGGGGAGATGGCCTGTCAATTTTCAGACCCTCATGGTAATCGCCAGCATATTGCAGGAAAATAACCAATTACTACCCTGAAGCTAGGACAAACTGCTTTTGACACTGCTGCAGTCTATGATAAACTTTTATTTAATATTAAGGATTTTCTTAGTTGAACAAGGGGCAACCATGGAGCCAATCCGGCATATTAAAGGTTTTGATCAATTGAAGCTCGTCTCCGACCCCAGGAGAATGGCGATCCTGCGCCTGTTAATGGTGGAGCCCACCACTTTATCTCAGCTCGGTCAGATTCTTGATGAAACCCCTGCGCGTGTACGCCATCATCTAAAAATCCTGGAAAAAGCCGGCATGGTCGAGTTGGTGAGCACGCGTGTGGTGAGAGGTTTTGTGGAAAAGTATTACCAGGCACGCGCCCAGGCTTATGTATTGCAGGAAATGCTGCTGCCTGCTTATGCTACCAACGGCACTATGGCGATTCTGGGCAGCCATGATCTGTTGTTAGAGACTCTAACACGGAAATTGCGCCAGCAATTTGATTTGGATATCATCATTGTACCTGTTGGCAGCCTGGAAGGATTGATCGCCTTGCGCCAGGGGTTCACCCAAATCGCTGGCTGCCATTTACTCGACGCCACATCCGGAGAGTACAACATTCCCTATGTTAAACACATCCTGCCCGACCGCCATGTCAGCCTGATCACTTTGGCACATCGCGAACAAGGACTGCTGGTTTCCGCGGGCAATCCACTACACGTTCACTCATTGCAAGACCTGGGCAGAGAGGATATCACCCTGGTCAACCGCAACCGGGGGTCAGGCACCCGCTTATGGCTAGACCAACAGATCGAGACCCTGGGCTTGAACAAGACGCAATTAAAGGGGTACACCCACGAAGTGCGCACACACACTGCAGTAGCGCAGGCAGTCCTGGCAGGTGAGGCAGATACCGGTATCGGGCTGCATGCTGCAGCCAGCCAGTCCGGCCTGGATTTCATCCCCCTCTTTCATGAACGTTTTGATCTGGTAGTGACACAGGAAATCATACAAAACTGCAAAATCCAACCCTTTTTTGAGGCTTTACAACAGCCCGAAACCCGCCTGCTCGCCAGCGACCTGACCGGTTATGATACCAGCCATATGGGCGAACAGATCACGCTGTAGCCGCTAATCCTTCATCTCCTGCCGCCCTGACAGCGCTCTTAGCAAAGTACCCTGGTCGGCATATTCCAGGTCTCCGCCGACAGGCAAGCCACGCGCCAGGCGCGTCAACCGCACACCCAGGGGAGATAATTGCTGGGTAAGATACGCCGCCGTATAGTCGCCTTCCATGCTGGGGTTAGTCGCCAGGATCACTTCCTTAACCCCACCCGCGCGCACCCTGGCAACCAATTCGCGAATTTTTAAATCTTCAGGACCAATGCCTTCAATGGGGGATAAAGCGCCGTGCAGCACATGGTAGCGCCCCATATAGCCACCGGTGCGCTCCAAAGCCAGCACATCCAGCGGCTCTTCAACTACACAAATCAGGCTTTGATCGCGCAAATCATTGCTGCAGATTTCGCAAGCTGTCCGCCCGGTTGTGGTGATATTGTAACAGCTCTGGCAGTAGGTGATACTGGCTTTTAGATCGGTTAAAGCCGCAGCCAGTTCGCGAGCAATATCCTCCGGCGCACGCAGCAGGTAAAAGGTCAGGCGAGAAGCCGTCTTCGGTCCAACCCCCGGCAGGCGCGCAAAGGCGTTGATCAGGTTCTGAATGGGCTCAGGGATTAACATCCTGGTAATTTAGAACGGTAAACCGCCAGCCAGCGGCCCCAGGCGCTCGGCTGCCATATCGCGCGATTTATCTAGCGCAGCATTGAACGCAGTCAGGATCAAGTCTTGCAGCATTTCCACATCCGCGTCCTGCAAAACTTGTGGATCGATCTCCACACCCTGGCAGCGCTGGTCGCCCGTTACGGTAATCTTCACCACACCGCCCCCTGCTGCAGCCGTCACCGTCTCCAGCGCCAACTGGGCTTGGGTTTCCTGGATTTGTTCCTGAATTTTTTGCAATTGCCCCATCATACCCATCGGGTTCTGCATTTTGGGGGCTTTAAATCCTTTGGCCATACTTTTCCTCCAAGATTATTGAACATCCACAATTTCACCGCCAAGGTCCCGCAAGGCGGTCGCCACCATCCCATCATCTTCCACACCGGGAGGAAGTGTGTCGCGTTTGGCGGTATCCACCTGGCATTTTACCAAAATGGCACGTTGAAAAACCTGCGCCAGGGCCTGTTCCAGCGGCTGCAAATTTTCGGGTTTCTGCATTTTTTCCTTGAGGATATCGCTGGCAAAAACCAGGAAGACCTCATTGCCGCGCATGTAATGCCCGGTGCAGGAATTTAACAAACCCTGGGCGCGAGGGCTCTGACGCCGTACCAGCTCTTTAAGCTTCTGCCACGCATCAGCCAGGGTCTGTGTGTTCTGGCGGTCCTGCGGTGTTTGCTCTACCGCTGTGTCGCCAGGGGTTGGTGCTTCACTTCTCTGCGCAGGCGCCGCCGGTTTCTCCGGCGCTGGTTTTTGCAGCTCGCTGGTTCGTGCCTGGGAGACGGTGCTGCTCGCTACGACAGGTACAGGCTTGCTCTCCACACCAGGCGTAGACCCTGCGGCGGCAGGCTTCTGCATAGCATCGATAAAAGCCATTTCGAGCGGCAGTGCAGGTTGCCAGGGGCTGCGGGCCTCGCTGGCCGCAAAGTTGAAAATTCGAATGACCCGCAATAACTCCGCCGTTGAAAAAGCCGCGGCATGGCTGCCCATCAACTCGCGCACTTCTTGGGTCACATCCATCAGTTCAGTGCTTTTCATCTGGACCAGTAAAATACCGCGTAAATACTCCACCACCTGCCGTGCAAACTGGCGCGCATCGCTGCCGCTATCTAGCGTTTTATGGATGTTTTCCAACCCTGCACCAGCCTGCTGACCCACCAGCGCCTGTACCAACTCCAGCACCGATTGGTTGGCAGCCGTCCCCAGCACCTGCTGTGCTGTCTCCAGGGTGATTCTGCCGCCAAAGGAGGCCAGCTGATCCAGCAAGGAGATCGCATCGCGCATTGCCCCTGTGGACTGGCGGGCAATCGCCATCAGCGCGGCGTCATCGATGGCGATATTTTCATCCTCTGCAATTTTCTTCAGCGTGGTGGTGATATCCACCAGCGACAGCCGGCGAAACTCGTGCCGCTGGCAGCGCGAGAGCACGGTGGCCGGGATTTTGTGCACTTCGGTGGTCGCCAGGATAAAAATTGCATGTGCAGGCGGCTCCTCCAGCGTCTTCAACAAGGCATTAAAGGCTGCCTGCGAAAGCATGTGCACTTCATCGATAATATAGACCTTGTAGCGTCCCTGGTTGGGCGAGAAATTGATCTTGTCCCTCAGGTCGCGCACATCATCCACGCTGGTGTTTGAGGCCGCATCGATCTCAATTAAGTCCAGGAAACGACCTTCACTGACAGCCAGGCAATATTCGCATTGCGAACACGGCCGGCTGGCTAGATCATCATGCAGGCAGTTAACCGCTTTTGCAAGCAAGCGCGCGGTTGTGGTTTTTCCGGTGCCGCGCGGACCGGCAAACAGATATGCATGGGCAATCCTGCCCGCAGCCAGGGCATTGCGCAGTGTGTCAACCACATGCTGCTGACCCACGACCGCATCCCAGGATTGAGGGCGGTATTTTCGATAAAGCGCTTTTGGCTCGTCTTGAGGCATGTTTAGAGTCTATCAGAATGAAGCCAGATGGTCAACTCACACAGGTTGGGCAAAAGCAAAGCCAAAGCGCCCTACCCCCGCATCACAAGTTTGCAGCGGTTACCATCCGGCAGGCAGATCAGGGGATCTTATACGTCGCCCTTGTCATCCCCTGCGAATCGATCAGCGTCACGGTAGACCCGGAGCGCCAGATGGCTTTATCCAACCCCCAAAAGAGCTCTACCACCGAGTTTGCGCCGGCTTTGGTGTAAACATTCACCGCACCCCCGCCAAACAAGGTCAACTGGGGGAACTCAGGAAAGACGAATTCATGCCCCTGGTTGTCCTGCAAACGCCAACCCACCAGGGATAACTCGCCATCGCCGCGGTGTTTTAACACCACCATTTCTTTCTCAAGATCACCCGCAGCTACCACGCGGTCAATAAAAACGCTGCCCTTGGGTTTTGCCGGGATGCGCAGCACCTCACCATCTCCCAGCACCTGGGGTTGGTTAAACCCGTTGACAGCCAATAACTCTTCCACGCTCATATTGTATTGTTTTGCAATGCTCTCAAAGGTCTCGCCCGAGACCACTTGATGCACCAGGTAGGCTTCTGTGGGCGTTGGTTGCGGAACAGCTGGGTTCTCAGCCGCTGGGGCTTGCGGCGTAGCGGTGGCTGTCCCAATTCGCTCAAAGGCTGCAGTCAACAATCCCTTGGGTAAGGGGCCGTAAACCTGGTCCCAAAGGAATAGGATACCCACCGTGGTACAGGCAGAAACAAGGATATTCAATACCAGGTAAAAGATCAGACGTTGCCACTGTTTCATAGCGAATTCTCCCGGCGAAAATGATAGCACACAATTTTGAATTGACGGTTATCGAATTTACCACTAAAATCTGTCACATGCCTTACATAATCGATGGTCACAACCTGATCCCCAAAATCCCCGGTCTGAGTCTGAAGGCTGTGGATGATGAGGTACAGTTAATAGAACTGTTGCAAGAGTTTTGCCGCCGCCAGCGAAAACAGGTGGAAGTTTTCTTTGATAACGCCCCACCCGATGGCGTGCGCGCTCGCAGTTACGGCATGCTAACCGCTCGTTTTGTACGCGCCGGAACCACCGCAGATACTGCCATCCACCACAGGCTCAATAAGCTGGGGAAAATAGCCCGTAACTGGACTGTGGTAAGTTCCGACCTGGCGGTCCAGGCATCTGCACACGCTGTCCAGGCGCAAATTATGAGCTCCGATGCATTTGCCAGGCTATTGGTAAAAACCCTGGATGAAATCGAAAAAGACAGCGGATCCATCAATGACATCAAACTGAGTTCAGAAGAATTGGACGAATGGATGGATCTGTTTAATTCAGACAATAATAATCCGAAATTCTAATTCAATATTAATCCAATTTAGGTCAAAATACTGTATATTATATGTGCTGGCACCTGCCTCCCTATTTATTGGTATAAAAGGTGCCATTGCACCGGCATCAGCCTTCAGCACGTCCCCCCCGTGCTGAGCATCCGGTGGCCCTCCTTAGATCGCCAGACGTGAACCTTACGTCCGGCGATTCTATTTAACTAATCATGGTCACATTTCAAAACCAAAAGCGTCAGATCATCCGCAGGATCCTGGTCACCTACAAAATCAGCAACCGCACTATCGATGGCAGTTAAAATAGCCATGGCATCCAGCTCATCCGGGGTAGTGTCATTCGCGCTAGCTGTGGACTGGATGATCTCACGCAGCCGCTTTTCGCCAAAAAACTCTCCGGCTCCAGAAAAAGCTTCAGTCACCCCATCGGTGTACATGATCAAGAAATCTTGCGGTTCAAGCCACACGCGGCGTCCTTCAATGACGCTGCCCTCTAATACCCCCAGGGCCATACCGGTGCGCTCGAAGGGTGTCATTTCCTGGGTTGCAGGCCGGAAAAGGATCGGGGGATTGTGCCCGGCATTGGCATACTCCAACTCGCCGCTATCCAAATTCAGCACAGCATAGACGATGGTAACAAACATGCCTTTGGGCGCATCTGGCGCCAGGATATCATTGACGCGAGCTAATACCTGTTCTGGCTGGCTCACCTGCTGTACCGTGGCACGAACCAGGGTACGTACCTGGGTCATAAACAATGCCGCAGGCATTCCCTTATCTGCCACATCCGCCATCACAAAACCCATCCTCCCGTCAGGAAGATCAAAGAAATCGTAAAAATCTCCCCCCACCTCCCTGGCGGTACGCCAGAACACCTTGAGGTCCCAACCGGGGAGTTCGGGCATGATCTGGGGTAGAAATGTACGCTGGATATCGCGCGCAAGCTGCATTTCGCGCGCCATGCGCTCCTGGACTACCATTTCACGCTGCAGCAAGTCATTTTGCATTGCCAGGGCAGCTTGCTGCGAAATCCCGGTGATAATTTCCATGCGTTTACTGCGCAAGCGGCGGTTTGCATTCCCACTCCCCGGCGCATCTGTTGGAGCCGGGTCCGGCTCCTCCACCAGGAGAATGCCCAGCACCCTGCCTTTTACAGATAGTGGGAACCCCAGCAGCAAACACGGCTGGCTTTCCAGGTAATCTTCCACCTCCTCGGTATCGGGCGGCGGCAGGAAAGACCAGCTGTCCAACACATCTTCAGAAGCCAGATATTCCCGCTCCACCGGGTAGGCGCTGATGGAGTTCGTTTGCCGGATTGCTTCCAACAGTGGGAATTCGATCTCCGGATAGGCGCGACCCTCTGCTTCACGGTTGATATTGTAAGACTGGGTCACCTGAAATACTTTCTGATGCTCATCCCTTTGGAAAATAACCGCCCGCTTTACGCCAACCAAGATAGGCGTAATACGGACAATGGCGCCCAAGGCCTCACTGAGATCATTTGAGCTGACCACTGCCTGGGCAACCTGCAGCAGCGCCACCGATACATAGGCCTCTTCCTTCTGGGCTTTATTCAAGCGGATATTTTCCACCGCAATGGCTGTCTGGTGAGCAATCCCTTGAATGATCGCCAGGCGTTCATCCAACACGGCTTCCAGGTTAATATTGCCCATTTGCCCTGTCGAAGCCATGCTGTAATGTACAAAGAATGTCCCCAACAACGCTGAGTGCGACAACAAGGGCACCAGCACATACAGCTCTGCTGACTGGGATGCTGGTTCTTGCTCCCCGTTCATAAATAGCCCTGTCAGGCGCTGGTTTTCCTCCTGGTTGCTCACCAGCACAGGCTGGCGCTCCTCCAATAACCGGTCCAACACAGGCACATCGCCGGGAGCAAAATACCAGCCTTCAAATTCCGCCTGTTGCGCCTCAGTCAGACCCGATGCCGCAGCAGGCACCAGGTTGCCATCCTCATCCAAGATGTATAAAAGGCAGGCACGCACACCCGACAACATGGGTGTAATACGGATCACCGTGTGAAGCAACTCAGTCAGGTCGGTTTGTGATCGGGTCGCCTCTGCCACTTGCAACAGCGCCGTACTGATAAAGGTTTGCTCATGAGCCGACTCGTACAGGCGGGCATTTTCAATGGCTACCGCAGCATAGCTGGCAAACGCCTCGGACATCGAGCGGGCTTCGCTGCCGTATCGCCCTGGCGCATGGTGCGCCAGCGTGAGCACACCCATGTTCTGCGCCCCCACCCGCAGTGGGATCCCGATCCCAGAATAATCGCTGGAAAATTGCAACGCGGCTGCCAGCGGGTCCAGTGGAGAATTTTTTGGGCGGATGAGCGGGTGATCGGAGAGCAAGATTTCATTCAACCAGGCATCCGGCGGGTAGCTGCTGTGCGACCCATCCTCCTGCTCAAACACCAGGTCATCCGGCCTCAGACCATAGGCAAGCTCCAGCTCATTGGCACAGCCGCCGCCCGACGCTGCCAGAACCAGGCTCTTCTGACCGTAAACCGCTCCTGCTTCATCTTCTTCTAACAACCACACAGCCGCCAGATCCAGGGGCAGGATGCGCTCCAACTCATCCAGGATCGCACGCAAGACCTGCTCTAACCCGGCTTCCGCCGAGAGCAAACCCGCCACTTCCCTCAGGCTGTCAGCCGCCTGGCGCCGCCAGACCTCTGAGCGATACAGGGCTGCATTCCGCATGGCAACTGCGATATTATCTGCCAGCGCCTCAAACACAAAACGGTCTTCATCGCCAAAAGCGCCCAACGCCTCGCTTTGAATATCCAGCAAACCCAAGACATTCTCACCAAATCGCAATGGGATAGTCAATTCTGACTGGATGGGCGCAGGGAAGAACACAGACGGGCGATAGCGCGGCTCTTGCGAAACGTCATGGACTAACAGGGTATCTCCATGCCGCGCCACCCAGGGGATAATCCCTTGTGGATCGTCAAGATCAAAAGAAAATCCTTCCTGGCGTAATTGGAAGCTGACCGGTGTGCTGCCGGCTTCGATAAATATCTTCCCTTGTTCCTTATGCAGCGAAAACAAGTGGACAAGCGAGAAATTGAAGTGCTTTTGGATCAGGCGTACCACTTCAGCAAATAAGTTTTCTGTGTCCAGGATGGAGGTGATTGCATTGCTGACTTCGTGGATGATCGATAGCTGGCTGGCGCGCCGGCTTAATGTGCTGTAAAGGCGGGTGCCTTCAACTGCGACAGCGATATTCCCGGCCAATGCACGCAAAACGGTCTGATCGGTTTCGTCAAAACCTCTGACCTGATCGCTTTGGATATCCAATAAACCCAGCAATTGGTTTCCTGTTTTGAGCGGCAGCACAAACTCGGAGCGCGTCTCGGGCAGAAGTTCCAATTGCCCAAAGCGCACTTCATTGCGCACATCATCCACCAGGATTTCTTGCCCGGTGTCCGCAGCCGATCCGATAATCCCCAGGCCCAATTGGACCACAGGCGCTTGAGCGCAGCTTTCTTCATCCGCCTGCTGCGAGCCACAGGCGCTGGCGCGCAGCTGCAGGACTTCCTTGCCCGGCTCCAGGGTGTAAATTGACACGTAATAGTAAGCGAAAGTCTCCTGGATCAGGCTGGTCACCCGTTGCGCGAGCTGCTCCACCGAGCGCAGTTCAACGATTTGCGCGCTGACCTGCTGCACCAGCTTCAATTGTTCTTGCCGCCAATTCTCAGTGATGCGGTGGACTGCATCTTGAACTGCGTAGGCAACCACATCCGCCAAGCTAGAAAGCAGCTGGTAATCGGGCTCATCAAACAGTGCAGGGTCATCTCGCTCAGCCAACAACAGCCCCAATAAATCCCCTTGCCCCTTCCCCACCGTCCAAAGGGGTGTCACAACCTGGGAAGCCGGTTGCACAGAGAGCAATTCATCGGCTTTCCAGATAGAGCCGTCAGGGTTTTGACCGATTAAGAGAAACCGTTGTTGTTGCGCAGCAAATTGCAGCAGCGGCGTATCCGCCATGTGCAAATACTGGCACTCCTGCGGTCTGAATAAAAAATTCTTGAAGTAACTATCCGAAAGCCACAAAACCGCCCGGCATGAAAAGATATCCTGGGCGGTGTCAATGGTGATCCCGCATAACTTAACCAGCAAGTCATCTGCCGCCAGGTGCACATCCGTTAATTGCCTGGTCTGGTCAAATAACTGCTTCCCCAGATCGATGATCTTTGTCCAACCCGGGTTATTCAACTGTGAGCTCACGCTTACTGCTCCTTGCGTTTTACCATCCTGAGCAGATTACATCCTGCCTGGCCTTCATCGCCCTGGATGAATGAAAAAGTCACCTCATCCATCAGTTGGCGTATAAAATATAGACCAAGCCCCCCAATTTCCCTGTCTTCTAAATCCGCTTCCAGGTTGGGTTCAGGTACTGTCAGAGGGTTGAAGGGTTTCCCGCAGTCTCGCAGCGTGACCACCAGCCCCTCTTCGGCTATCTGGCAGGTACATTCAATCTTGTTTTGGCTTTCTCCCCCGTAAGCATGTTCGACAATATTCGTAAAACCTTCATCTACCGCTAATTGCACCGCATACACACCCGCAGGCGCCAGCCCATACGTGATTGCTTCTGCGGCGACAAACTCTCGCAAGGCGTCCAGGTTACCAAAATCCGCAGCAAACACAGCCACCTTCCGCTCATTTTCCTGGCGGTTGGCGGAAACCTGCTCCAATCCTGCATCTCCAGAAACCTGGCTCTTACCCATAAGGAGTTCCAATGATCATCAATACAATCCGTTAATATCAAGGCTGAAGGTCTTCAAGACCTCCAGCCCTGCCTGGTTACCTGGATGTGAGACTAGAAATTCCCCACTGCATCCAAAACATCATCAGAGAATTTGAACAAAGGCACAAAACCTGCCAGATCCAGCGCATCGTATATGCGCTCCGGCACCATCGCCAGGACCACCTCGCCACGGTTATAGCGTTTGCAGATCTTCTGTGTGCCGATCATAATCCGCAATCCTGCGCTGGACATATATTCAACTTCACTCATATCAAAGACAATTTTATGGCGCCCGGCGTTGGTGATGCCATCCATCACTTCAGCGAGCTGAGGCGCTGTGGAGCTGTCAACACGACCGACGGCTTTAACGACATCACAATGCTTGTATTGGCTGGTGGTAACTTCCATTGGCGAACCTCCGCAATTTTCTAGGGAACTATCTCTCAGGGTGTCAAGAGGACTTCATCTCGGTAGAAATCATCTCTTAAAATTATATCATGAAGAATATTTCTATTCATTGGGCTGTGTATGT
>CAZTMX010000026.1:0-3985 GCA_964614855.1 uncultured Anaerolineaceae bacterium
ATTGGTGGGTGTGGGAGCCGATGCAGCCGTCATAGGCGAGCCTCTTTTGAATATGGGTGGGTTTTTGTCAGGGAGTTAATGGTAACACAATTTCCAGCTTGGCGAAATCATCGTAGGAATTATTTGCCTGGTCAATTCGTACATATCCGTGATATAAGTCAATGACAGGCAAGAAGAATTATGTTACGCTGATAAGGCTTGGAAACCAGATAAAATCAAAAAGATAAATTATCAAGGAGAATTCAATGAACACAACCGTAGCAAAGATTTTCCGCATCGTTGCAGTCGTCCTTCTGGGTCTGACCGCTGCCATCAACCTGCTCGGCGGAGCAGGCACCACCTGCGCAGCCTTCCTGACTGAAAATTTCCCAAGCATGGCGCCGCTCCTGCCCTTCCGCTGGCTGTACCAGCTTCTGGTGGTGCTGACAGTACCGCTGGGCATCGCAGGCATCTGGGCGCTGGTGAACCTGGTGCGCGGCAAGACAAAAGCCTACCAACAGGCGTTGATCTTGCTGGTTGTGGGTGTGGTCCTGGGGGCGGTGCATATGGCGGCTTCCCTGGCGCTGCGTGGAAATGCTATTCCATCGAATGTTAAGTTGTATCTGAACGCGCTCACATTGGTCTTCTTCTTGATTTTCTGGACGCCCGGGCTGCGAAAGTACATGGATTTCTCGCGCGGGGGTAAATCGGCCAGCAACCTCACCGCAGGTGGGGCAGCGGCGATCATCGCCGGGTTGGTCGTGCTTACCACAGGCATCTGGGCTGGTCCTTCGCACACCTACATGGGAGAGAACTGGGTGAATGTGTTGTTTGTCCCGCTGATGGTTTTCGGCAGCCTGCTCACAGGCAGCGGGTTAGGTCTGCTGGGGCTGGTTTTGTGGCGCACCCCACAAACTACTGCTCAGGAGTTGGGCAGCGAGCCGGCGTAAGTCGTAAGGGCAGGTTCGTCAGGTCTTGGGGACGACCGGACAAAAATTGGGAACGACCAGCCAAGTTTTTTGGGCGGCTTCCCTGCGAGAATGTGTAATATGATGAACCAAGTAGCTGCAGTATATGCAGTCGAAGTATTGGTATTTGTTTAGATATTTTACAGGTAAAGAGGAACGATGGAAGCAAATACAATCATGCAGAAACTTGATACCCAGGATCAGCAGATCCCGGCATTAGCCTGGGAGTTAACCGGTCTGCAGCCGGACCCGTGGGAGGAATGGCAGCGCATGGCCAAATTCCTGGATTTCAATGCAGACGACCGGCGGGCGATGCTGGAGACGGTGGAGCCGCTGTTTCGGCGCGGGCATGAGCTGGTTGTGGGCAACTATGACTACCTGCTGAAAAATCCGGAGACGGCGGCGATCCTGGGTTGGGATCAAGGCGCCGACCCGCAACACCTGGCGGAGCGCCGGCGCTTCTTCACCATCTGGCTGGCGCGTACACTGGGCATCGACCAGTCGGAGGAGTTTGCGCGTTACCTTTTCCGCGCCGGTCAGATGCACGCCGCGCACGGCCCGCGCCGGGCGTATGTACCCGATGTGTATGTCACTGGCGCCATCAGCCTGGTAAATGCCACCTTCGCCCGTTTTTTACAGGAAGAAATGCCGGGCGACCCGATTGTGCCCTTTGCGCTGGCAGGCTGGAATAAAAGCCTGAGCCTGCACCTGCATATGATGCTGCAGGGGTTTCGCTCGGCGCAGGAGCTGGATCGAGGTGACTTCCCCCTGCAGGTGGAATTCTACGCCCGGCTGCGCACCCTGGTCGGACGAAATTCGCTGACCATGCATGCAGCCCAAAACGAGCGCCTGGAGCACGCGCTGCACAAGCTGTTCAACTACCTGCCGCACCTGCGCCAGGAAATCTTTGACCGCTCCTGGCTGGAAAGCGAGCGGCTGGACGCCAGCGGCACACCCTGGCTGGAAGTGCACCCGGCTTACCGGGTAAAACAGGGCTGGCGGCTGCTCTTGAACGGCAAGGATGTGGCCTATTACGGCGGTCTGCAGAACCAACTGCAGCCTGGCGACCGCCTGGATATTTTCCCACCCGGCCGCTAAGCAGATAAATTCATGCGCATACTCGCCATTTACAACGGGGAATACGGGCGCCGGCATATTGCCAACCTGGAGCGTTTTATCCAGGCGCAAGCCGGTGTGCAGCCACAGGGTGAACTGCCTTCGGGCATGCAGCCCACTGGCGCAGTTCAAAATGATATGCTGCCCAAAGGCGCGCCGCTCGATTGGAGTCTGGAAACCTGGCAGGCGCCGGCAATCCTGCCCCCGGTGATCGATTATCCGGAAGATTACCTCCCCGCCAGTTTGCCGCAGGTGGATCTGATCCTTTCCTTTGCCGAGGTGCGCGGGGTAGCCGAGCTGCTGCCGGATATCGCCCAGATGACCCGCGCCCAGGCCGTGTTGGCTCCGGTGGATAACGAAGCCTGGCTGCCGCGCGGGTTGGCACGCCAGCTGCGCGGTTGGCTGGAGCGCATGGGCGTGGCCTGCGCCACCCCCAAGCCGCTGTGCTCGCTTACCGAGACGGATTACAGCCTGACCCGGCGCGAGCGGCTAAGTTACGATAGCCCCTTGATCTCTGAGTTCGCCCGCTATTTTGGACAACCCGTCTTGCGCCTGCACATCGACGAAACCAGCCGCACCATCACCGCCGTTGACTTGCAACGCGATGCAGTTTGCGGCTGCGCCCGTTTTGTGGCAGAGGGTCTGGTTGGCGCTTCACTGGACGAAGCGGAAGAAAAAGCGGGTCTATTGCACCACCACTTCCCCTGCCTGGCTTCGATGGGCAAAGACCCGGATTTTGGGGACACGCTGATGCACATTTCAGGCAATATCCTCAAGGACTCGATTAGCGAACAACTTAAACCCTACAGGCGTTACCTGGAACCTGGCACGCGCGCAGAATAACCTGCATCTGCCCATGCCGCATCTCCGCACATTCGAAATTGTGGTAAACTGCTGCAGATAACCCACTTTACGATGCGGACGATGGACGAAAAAACCCTGCACTTGCTCGAATACCCAAAGATCCTGGAGCGCCTGGCGGCATACTGCGCCTTCCCCGCTTCGGCTGATAAAGCGCGGCGCCTGCTGCCTGCCCCGCACCTGATCGAAGCGCGCCGCCTGCAAAAGGAAACCAGCGAAGCGGTGCGTCTGCTTTCGGTGGATTACGATCTCACCATCGGCGGGGCGCGCGATGTGCGCGCTGCGGTGGATCTGGCTCGCCACGGCGGTGTGCTGGAACCCTTCGAGCTGCTGGATATCAAGCACACCATGATCTCGGCGCGCACCCTGGCACGCACCTTTGAACGCATCGGGGCGCAATACCCGGTGCTGGCGGATATCGTCTTCCAGCTACCGCCGCCGCTTGGGATCATCGATGCGGTTTCGCGCGCCATCTCGGATCGCGGTGAAATCCTGGATAACGCCTCAGATAAGCTGGCGCAAATCCGGCATGACCTGCGCATTGTGCATGAGCGGCTGCTGTCCAAGCTGCAGCGCATGACGAGCGATCCAAAGCTGACGCCGTATCTGCAGGAAGCGCTGGTCACCCAGCGCGATGGGCGCTATGTGATCCCGCTGCGGGCAGAGTTCAAAGGGCGCATCAAAGCCATCATCCACGACCAGTCGTCATCCGGCGCCACGCTGTTTATTGAGCCGCTCTCGGTGGTGGAGCAGAACAACCAGTACCGCGAGCTGCAGCTGGGTGAGCGTGACGAAGAGCGCCGAATTCTATCGGAGCTTTCGCGCCAGGTGGGTTTGAACGCAGAGGAAATTGAGCACACGGTGGAGGTGCTGGCGGTGCTCGACCTGGCGCTGGCACGCGCCAGGTATGCCTATGACCTGCAAGCCAGCGAGCCCATCTTGCATGAGCTGCCAGAAAAACCCGGACCGAAGAGCAAAACTGCCAACCCTGGGGCGCGCATCCGCCTGTACCAGGCGCGCCACCCCTTGCTTGACCCCGAGACGGTGGTCGCCATCGATGT
>CAZTMX010000026.1:4085-22733 GCA_964614855.1 uncultured Anaerolineaceae bacterium
AACCCCGAAGACCTGCGCGCGGATGACCTGCTCAATGAAATCCACCACCAGCGCGACCTGGCACGCCAGGCGCGAGCTCAGGCAGAGCGCGCCCGCCAGGATGCTGAAGACCTGCGGGTGCAATTGCTGACCCGGCTGGAGAAGATCGAGGATGAACGGCGCTTTATCCTGGAACACACACGCCAGGATGCAGCCGGCCAGTTGGAAGCGCTGCAAGAAGAAGTGGCTCAGGTGCGGCGAGAGCTGGCGCGTGCCCGCCAGCCTGTGGAACCGCTGAGGGAAGTTGTCGAAAAGATCGAGGCGCTGGAAGAGAGGGTTGAGCAACCTGTTCAGCAGATTGAAACCCCAGAGCTGCGCCAGGTAAGGCAGATGAGGCGCCCGATTCGCGTGGGGGATAAAGTGCGATTACGCAACCTGGGGGCGCAGGGTATGGTAACCGCGCTGAGCGATGAAGAGGCCGAAGTACAGGTGGGTGTTTTACGGGTGCGCACACGCATCGGCGATATCCTGCACGCCAGCGATGTCCAGCCTGATGCGCAGACCGCAGTCGAAGGCAGCCGCTTACGCCAGGCGAAAAGCGAAGCTGCGTCAGAGAGCGCCAAACAAACCGAAGGCAAAACCGCTGAGACTGGCACCACAGCCAGGGGAGAAGCGGGTCTGGCTGCTTCGCCCGGTTTTGAGCTGGATCTGCGCGGGCGGCGGGCGGATGACGCCCTGGACGCCCTGGAACGCTACCTGGATACGGCATTTATCGCCGGGTTGCCCTTTGTGCGCATCATCCACGGTAAAGGCACCGGACGGCTGCGCGAAGTGGTGCGGCAGGCGCTGGCGCAGAGCGAGCATGTTCGCTCCTATGAATCAGGCGGCGATAAAGAAGGCGGCGAAGGGGTCACCGTCGCTAAGCTGTCTCAGTAGGAACCATCTGGGGGCAGGGAACGTCTAGCATTCAGTAAGTACTTCCCACAATAGATGTGTGCTCAAGGAGAAATTCATGATAACCCGTTTGATCCTATTATCGCTCCTGGTAGGGGGGCTGGTGGCAGGCTGTGATGAAGCTACGCCGGCAACTGGTCAGCCAGGTGGAACCCATGATGGCAGCACCCTGCCCGGTGAGCCGGTGTTGCTCACACCCGAGAGCACAAAAACCGCCCCCGCAAGCAACCTCGATCCAGGTACACTCGGGCTGGATGAAGATATGGTGTTGCATTTTACTCGCGAGGGCGGTCTTTCAGGCGCCGATGAGGAATGGACGCTCTACCGGGATGGGCGCCTGGTTTCCAAGGACGGCGCTTTTTACCAGGTGACCACGGCGCAGGTGGATACGCTGCTGGCAGACCTGGAGCGCCTGGGGTTGTTCAACGTCAGCGCACCGGCGGGTCTGGCTGCCGGGTGCTGTGATGGATACCTGTACTCCTTGGCTGTCCAACGCGCTGAGCGTGTTGTCCAGGTGCAGGCTGCCGATGGGTTGGAGAACATCCCGCATGCGGTGTGGGATGCCATCAACAAGGTACAGGAGTTTATCGTTGCGGTTGAAATGAACGCCTGACGGAGGACGAGGTTCCAGGGTGCGGCTGGCCGCGCGGTGGTTGACCGGCAGATGGATGACATCAAATTATATAAATGAAACCGGCGCTCATTGTGATACTTTACAAGAGCGCCGGTTTTGCATTTTACTGGTAGATGGATTATCGCAGCGGCGGCGCCATCTCAGCTGAACCGCCAGAAGCTGGGATGCCAAGGAAAACGCCTTCGAGTATTTCGACAGGACTGGCTGTATTAATGACCTGTAGCTGCGCCCAGTCGATCGACAGGACATCCCAGGGATCGTAGTAATGGTACATGCCGATACCAACCCGACCGGAGGGCATGGATGAATCGTACCCCGACCAGAGCAGGACATCGTTGATATAGAACTTTAAGGAAGTACCGTTGGCAATGACCTTGAGCACATTCCAGGATTCCCCAGGGATAATGGCGCTGGAATATGTCCAAGGCACACCTTCATAGTCATCACCATTGTAGAATTTATACACGGAATATTGGCCATCCGATATATATTGAAATAAATAGCCGTCATCCCAATTCCCGCTAGCAGATAACGGATCAGGCGTCCCGCGAACGATGAGCCTGTTGGCTGACAGCGTGTCGCCAACGCGTTTCATGCGCGCGCTGAAAATAAAATTGGAAAAGCTTTGGCTGCCGTAGGAGGCTGTGACCACTCTATCGGCGACAGCGCTCTTTGCGCGCAGCTGGATATCCGAAACCGACCAGTCGCCAGTGATTGGCTTCCAGGGGGTGCTGCTGCCGTTAAACCCGCTGTGGAATGACTGCGTGGTGTTGGTCTTGAATACCAGCGGCAGGTAGCTTCTGCGCTCAAAGACCGGGTTGGTGTTGGCGCAGGTGTAAATATCCAGGTCGTCGACGTACCAGCCGAACCCGCTGCCTGTGCTGTCCGTGCCGATGCGGTAGCGGAAGCGCACATTTGCACCGGCCAGCGAGCTGAGTGACAGCCGGCTGGTGATCATCCCACTGCTCTTGTACACAAAAGCGCTTCTTCCCTTCAAAGGATTATCGAAACCGGTTGAAATATTCCCGGTATAGCCATTTTCTAGAAACAAACTGCTTGCATCTGCCCAGGCGCCGCCGTTAACGCTGACTTCCAGCACACCGCCGTCATAATTTGGATACTCAAAAGAGTAGGCGTGATTGAAGGTCATGTAGGCATTCGCTGGCAGTGTGACGCCCTGTGTCATCTGGATATACGAATCGCTGGTTTGCTGGATACCGTAGCCCCACAGGTTGTAAAACCCGCTGCTGGCGTAAGTGGCTTCGTAATCATAAGGGTTATCCGTTTGCGGGTAGCGCCAGACGTTCGGGCCGGTGTTGGCCGTGCTGGTCCACAGACCGCGCACCGGGTTCTCGAAATCCTCTTTGAACAGGCTGACTGCAGTCCCGCCCTTGAGATCAGCATAGTCCGCCTGGAACAGGTCGCCGGTGCTCAACGCATCGCGGTACATGTTCAAACCAACATAACCGTTGGTGTAGGTGTTATCCACCCCAGCCCAGACCAGGACGTCGTTGATGTAGAAGGTTAAGCGGTCACCTTGGGCCGTCACACGCAGCTTGTTCCAAGAATCCCCAGTCAGGACGGCTGGATGGAAATTCAACGTTGATGAGACCAGGGTAGTGCTCACCCCGTCGTCATAGCGGTAGACGCCAAAGCGCCCATCACGCGTGTAAAACATGTTGTACCCGCTGTGCCAGCGGTTTTCGGCGCCAAACGGTGAAGGGGTACCGCGCACCATCACACCGTTTGCTTTGTCACCTCCAGTGCGGCGCAGGTACACCTGGAAATCAAAATCACCGTATTTACTGGAGGTTTTTGCGCTGCTGGAGAAGGTATCCGGCGCACCCTGGGTGTAGTAGGTGGAGGCGTCGCTGGCCCACACACCCGATTGGGGCGTCCAGCCTGCAGATTCGCTGTTGAAGCTATTGTAAAAGGTGTAGTTTGTACACTGGATGGGGGCGCTGACTGGGCACAATGTGGGCTGTTTGCTCATCTCCACCGCTGCAGCAGCTTTACTTACTTCATTACAATTCGCATCGGTAATCCCATAATCGGCATACCCGACCAGGTTCTTGCAAGCCTGGATCATGGCGCTGTTGAGGTCCTGGTAATCGCTGGCGGATGTCAGCAGGTGGGTTTGCACTTCGTAAAAAATGCGAGCGGTTTTGGCTGGGCCGAGCGCGGATATGGTATAGCCGTTGAAGGCGCCGCCGTCCACCATCAGGTAGGCCGCTTTGTTGGCCACACCGCTGTTGTGGTGAACCCCGCCGTTATCGGCTGTGCCGCACCAGTACAGGGAACTGGTCATTTTGTCCGGGTCGCTGAACGCAGTCGGGTCGCTCATGCTGCGGATCGCGCCGCCGGGCACGTTTTCTCCCAAGAGCCAGCGTACGTTGGGGTCATCGTTGGTGTGGCTGTCATCATACGCCAGGTCGATCAACTCACCCCAGATATCGCTGAAAGATTCGTTGATGGCGCCGGATTGCATGTAGTAGAAGAGGTTGCTCTCATGTTCGGTGACGCCGTGGGTCAGCTCATGCGCCACTACATCATCCGCACTGGCGTACCCGGAGCCGTAGACCATCTGAGAGCCGTTCCAGAAGGCGTTGTTGTACGGGCAGGATAAAGCGCTTGGGCAGTAACGCACAGTGCTCACCAGCGGCATACCCTTGTTGTCGATGCTGTCGCGCTTGTGCAGGCTCATGTAAAAATCATAAGTCCAACCGGAATAATCGTATGCCCGGTCAGCGTCGTAAATACCTGTGGCCAGGCCGCCCTCCACCCGAACCGGGCCCGCCCCAGGGAGGCCGTTCTCGACGTACGTGTTGGCGTTGTCATAAATCATGCGGTACTTCAGGCTGTCCACCTGGTTGAAATTCAGCACCAGGCTGCCCAAGGTGGCGTCGATCAGCACCAGCTCGCGCACATCCGGTGTCTGTGTACCGCTCACTTCCATGCGCCAGACCAAGGTGCTGAAGCGCGGTCCTGGTGCGCCGAGCAGCATAGGGTTGTAGATCCACAGCTCGGGTTGGCTGCTTTGCAGCTCTGCTGCCGGGTAGCCGTAGATGCGTTCGACCAGCCCTAGAGCTGCTTCCACGGCTTTTTCGGAGCTGAAGCGCGCCTGGGTTTGCAGCTGGAGCTGCGGCAAGGCTTCGCCGGATACGGAGCGTACACTGCGCGAGGCTTCCAGTTGGACGATCAGCTCGCCGCCCAGCACGGGGATACCCTGGTGTACCTGCTGGAAGCGCACGAAGGAACGCCCATTTTCGTCGTCGCTCTGGCGCATCAGCCGTAATTGAGACTGAGGGTCATCCACGCCGAACAGTGGACCGTATTCCGATAGGAAATTCAGCGCTGCTTGCTCGGCGCTGGCGCCGGCGGCAAGCGCCTTTGGCTGCGCCAGCGGTTCACCGGAGCGGCTGGTGAGAAAGCGCACCATGCCGGTCTCTGAATGGCGCTCGATTTTAAAATCTTTCAGGGGATCCTGAGAGCTGCCCGCTGCGCTGAGTGTGCTGTCATTAGCGCCTGTATCATCTGGAGCGGAACCCTGCCCGGCAGGTCTTGCCTGCACCGGCGAGAGGCCAACACCCAGTAAAAGAATGCCTGTCAAGAGGATACCGAAAAAACGCTTCAACCCACGCATACCTGCCTCCATTTCATTCGCACCCAGAAATCGAATTTGCCAATTCCGATAAAGCCAGGACTACCCTGGATTTTAGATAACCTACCATATCATTATAAATCAAACCTGGATGCCCTGAGAAAAATTTGCACCCAGTGCCCGTTTTGTGGTTAATAATTCTTTGAAATACTGTTGTCATTTCCACCTTCTTGATGTATATTCTAGCTTGCACCGGCCGCTTGCGGTATCCAGCTGATGAGTGTGCGGCCCTGACCGCCGGGTGTCCCGGTCGTTTATTGATTATCGATTTAGAGGAGCATATGATGAGCCATCCTACCTTTGTTGAGCGTATCCAATCTGGAGAACTCCTAGTCGCCGACGGTGCCACAGGGACGAACCTGCTGGCGCGCGGGCTGCCGCGCGGTGTGGTGGCGGAGACCTGGTTGTTCGAGCGCCCGGAAGCCATTTTGCAGCTGCACCTGGACTTCTTGCACGCCGGCGCGGATATCCTGTTGACCAATACCTTTGGCGCCAGCCCGCTGCGTCTGGATGCCGGAGAGGTGGGGCGCGGTGTGGTCGAAGTCAACCAGCGGGCGGTCGATGTGGCGCGCCAGGCTGCTGCGGCGCTGGAGCGGCAGGTATTCATTGCTGGCTCGATCGGTCCATGCGGAAAACTGCTTAAACCATACGGCGCGCTGGGCGAAGATGAATTGTACGCCAGCGACCTGGCGCAGGTGGAAGCCCTGGCAGCTGCCGGGGTGGATTTCCTGGTGATTGAGACGCAATTCGATCTGAAAGAAGCTGCGTTGGCTTTGAAAGCAGTAAAGACAGCCGCCCCCGGTGTACCGGTGGTGTGTTCCTTTAGCTACGATCGCGGCACGCGCACCATGATGGGCGTCAGCCCGGCGAAGATGGCAGCCCAGTTGAGCGAGCTGGGGCCGGATCTGCTGGGGATCAACTGCGGTAAGGGGTTGGATGACAACCTGAAGGCGCTGCAGGAGCTGCGCCAGGCTACGACGCTGCCGATCTGGTTCAAACCCAATGCTGGGCTGCCCAAGGTGGATAAAGAAGGGAATACCTATTATGACCTCACCCCGCCGGAGATGGGCGCGCTGGCGCCGCAATGGGTGGCTGAGGGCGCAGCGGTGGTAGGCGGGTGCTGCGGTACCAGCCCGGAGCACCTGGCGGCGATTGCAGCTGCTGTAAAGAAGGGATAGGGCGCGCAATTTTATTTTTCCGAGGTGTTTTTTGCAAGGATCATTGTACGGGAGGCTATTCCTGGTCAATCAGGGCGCCGGTGTGAGTGCCAGGCTGGCCAGGATGGCTTCAGCCTCCTGGATGATGGACAGCGGGATATCCCGCTGTCGATAGGTTTGCGGCGGCTCATCCTGTGCATCCAGCCAAGCTGAAAGCTGCAGATCGCCAAATGACATGTCAGAACCATAATCGACCAGCTTAATCTTTCCCTCTTCTTCCAGGAAACGACGCTGGTGTGCTTGCCCGAAGATTGTGAAAGCTCCCCGTTCGTAAAAATTACCTGAAGGCATCCCGCTGCGAAAGAGCGGTCTTTCCGTTCCGGTCTTCCAGAACCCAATAAACAGGGTGTAACCGTCACGGCTCAGGCGTACATATTCCGCCGTTTCTTCTTCAATGCTCCAATTCGCAGGATAACCTAGCGAAAAGCCAATAGAAGGGTTTTGATAGCTGTTTTGCATGGCTAGTCCGGGTGCTGGCCCAAACTGCCAGGGGGTGCACTCTTTGCGGAAGAAAGCCCATTCATCGCATTCAAAACCGCCCGGGAAGACGCACACGCCGTATTGACCGCCGTTGGCGTCAGTGCGAATATCCAATCTACCGCCGCTCTGCTCGCAGTAGACGGATGCCGGGTTTGCCAGGTTGGCGGACCCGCCGTCTGCCTGCGGTACACCGGTGGGAGGCACGGCAGGTTGCTGGGGGTCGTTGGGTTGGGCGGGCTGCCCTGCCGGCGCGCCTACACAGGCTGAAACAGCCAGCGCCAGGCAGATCAGCATTGTGCCAAAGGCAGCGAGGCGGGTAAGAAAGTGCGGGAAGGATTTTTGGGTCTTCATTTTTTCTCCTGTTCCGGGTTGCTCAGACTTTTGCTGCCGCTGTGCAGTGGAAGAGGGATGTTGTCTTTGCATTCTATTGGACGAAGATCAGGAGAAAAAAGTTCCGCCACGGGAAAGCGGCAGAACCTGGTTTCTGTCTGTATTATTGCGCCAGGAAGTATTCCAGAAAACTTAACGCGCCTGCCAATCCGTCCAGACCAGAGGAGTGGCCTGTCTCGGCTAATTGTCTGAGCTGATATGGTTGTACCCTCCTGCCGCTCAGGATGTCTGCCAGAATTTGTTTCAGCGTATGGTCGATTTCCCCTTGCACCGCAGCCCAGATCAAGGCGCTGCTGAGGGGGTGTGTGCGGAGTGGGGCCTGGTGGGTGATAGCTTCGATTAGGTCCTGCAAAAATTGCTGATCCCTATCTGACTGCGTATAGGTTATCGCGCGAGCTGCTATCCAACCAGCCAGGAAATCATCGCCTGCTGGTGTCAATCCGGGGCCGAGCCCCAAAAGATCATAAGATATTCTAGTTTGATTTTCGAAGTTTCCAGTTTTCTGTGCAAAAAGAAAACCAGAAACCAGTTTTCCTAAGGGTTCGCTTGCAAGGCTTTGGGTGCAGGTGGGCGGCATGATGATTTGGTGAACCGTTGCGAGGTAAGCGTTGAGGCAGTCGCTGGCCGAAAGCTGCATGTGCTGCGCTGATCCGGCTAACTGTTCTATGGTAATTCGGATGCCATTCTTATTTGCCAGGATGCCCACGGGGATGTCCGCAAAAGGGGCGGAGGAATATAAATCGATCACTAATCCCGCACTGTCGAATTGCAGTGAGTTGTTGGTTAGCGTAGCTTCCTGTCCGTTCTGGAAGCGTTCCATGACTCTTTCCAAATCAGGCACAAAAATTGAAAATGGTCCAGGTTTGTCAACCCAGGTAAGGTAAACCACTTCGCGTTCCTTCCCAAGCAGGGTTACGCCGTGTCTATACACCCCCACCACTTTCATGCGGATGGGGGTGTATTTCGGGATTAAGCGACCTTGATGGTGGGCAAGAAGCGACAGCGGAGAAAGCGACATGCCAGGTAGTTTAATCCAAATCCAATGGAAGTGCGAAATCCAATTTCTTGAGATCGTCTTTCAGTTTCCGCACTTCACCCTGGTTCAAATTGGTGAATGGACGGCGGGGGACACCCGTTTCGAGACCGCGCATTTTAATTAAGGCATGCAGGGTGGGGATATTCCGGCCAAAACCGTGCGAGACATCTCGCAGTTTCAAGATACGATTCTGAAGCAGCATTGCTCTGGCATAATCTTTTTCAACAATAGCTTGATGCAGATCCATAACCAGCTCAGGGAAGAAATTTCCAACGCCAGTTTCGAAACCAACTGCCCCCATCATCATACTCGGCACTGCCAGGCCATCACGGATCGAGAAGACATCAAAATTTGGATTTTCCACTGTCCGCATCACCGACCAGACCTGGTCGATGCTCAATGTTGCCTGCCCGGTGATCACACCCGCCAGACCAGCTTCTGCCAGCCGGCTAAGCACGTTCAAAGATACCTGGTTGCCGGCGAAAACAGGGCTGTCATAAACATACACCGGAATATCCACGGCATCCACAAGCGCTTTGTAATGGTTATAGATGGCTTCATCGACTTGCTTGTAATAGATAGGCTCGACACACGAAATTGCGCTGGCGCCGGCTTTTTCCGCATGCAGAGCCAGGTCGACTGCATTGTCAGTGTCGGCTGCGCCAACGAAAACGGATACAGGAACTTTTCCTTGTGCCACATCTATCGCAATCTCTGCAACTCGTTTCCGTTGTTCGATGCGCATCAGCATCCCGGAACCGTATACAGCACACACGGAGATGCCGTGAACTTTACTGGTGAGGAACTCCAGATAAGCTCGCAGGGCTTTCTCATTGATTTCGCCTGTTTCGTCAAAAGGCGTGATCGTAGGTACAACCACGCCGGCCAGTCGTTTTGTTGTCATTCATACTCCTGTTATTACATTAATGCGGACAGCAAATCACTAAGATCAGCATCGCCGGATGCCGGGGGACGCCAATCGACATGGATAAAGGATGTCCCCAGTTGTTCAAATGTTTCGGCAAACATCTCCAAACCCAGGTTGATGATGTGCACTTCACCGGACAGCAACTCAAGGATTTTGTCTGTGTCAACTTCATTTTGAAAGTTCATCATCATTTGCTACCTTTGTATCTTTGCGCCTGCCAGGTAGGCAGCAGCGAACGCTGCCTCAGCATTGCTGGGGAAAACCAGGCATCCTGCTTCTTGGATGAGCCGTATTTGACGTTGCAAATCTTGTGGATCATTCTCAACACCGCAGATATGAACAACGAACGGCAAATACCTACCGGCCTTGAGGGCGGTTTCTTTTGCCTGGTGGATCGCCGGAGCAAGGCTGCTGGCTGGATCAGGGTCGGCATTGCTCCCCAGCACAATATCCAACAGGATGGCCGTCACCTCGGGGTCTTGGCTTTCTGCCTGTATGCGCTGGATGCGAATTCCCGAGTCAATCATGGGGTGCGGCCGTCCCTTGGTAAAGCGGTCATCCCCAAGGTCGATCACCGTATGATCAGCGCTTTTTTCCCAGTTATGGATGGGCAGCACTCGCCCAAAACCTTCCCCGGCGTGGACATTCTCGAGAAAAGAAGCCAGCAGGATTGCTGTCTCATCTGCCAGGGTACCGCCGGAATACAAACCGCGCACAAATTTTTGAGCTGGAGCCAAGGCTGCCCGTTCTTGATCCAGCCCAGCGCCGTATTTTTTCACAAATTGCTCAAAATCCAAGGCCTGTGGGGGTGGTGTTTTTTGCACCAGCGCTGCGGCAAGGTCTGCGGCGTGCGCCAGGGTTTCTGCATCAAAAACCATTGAGGAAATTTCTTCACCAGGCACTACATCACGGCTTTTCTCGCTGATAAAACAAATCACCACCGGTTTACCAAGCTGGCGGGCTTTCTCTCGCAAGTCCGCTTGCACCTGGGCATCAGGTGGCTTGGAAACGATTACGATCACCTGGGTTTGAGGGTCTCGGGCCAATGCCTGTAATGCAATTATCGATGTAGCGCCGGCAACCGCCTTGCTCAGATCGCGCCCCCCTGTGCCGATGATTTGCGAGATGCCCACACCGCGAGCAGCCAGCAGGCAGCAAATTTCTTGTGCGCCAGTGCCGCTTGCCGCTACCAGGCCAACCGGCCCTGGGTCTACCCGGTTACAAAATCCTAACGGCGTGCCGTGTATCAGCGCGGTCCCGCAATCGGGACCCATAAAGAGCAGACCTTTTTCCCTGGCAAGCGACTTAAGCTGAATTTCTTCATCAAGAGCGACATTATCGCTAAACAAAAAGACATGCAGATTCTGTTCCAGTGCCAGCCTGGCTTCCCGCCCGGCATACTCACCAGGCGCAGAGATGGCGGCCAGATTGGCAGAAGGAAATTGACGCATCGCCGAGGCGATCGTTTTTGGCGCCACACCCAATCTGCTTACCCCAGCGGATCTGCTGGAGGATACCCCGCTAAGGAAATCATGGATGGCGTTCTCCGCTGTCTCCATACTGGGTGGATCGCTGGCGTTGACGCCGATGCACAAGTCCCCGATACCTGCCTTCCCCAGCGAAGGATCTGCATACCCAGCATTCGCCAGGCGGGCAAGATTAGCTGGCGTCCCCATCAAAATTGCTGCCTCGAGGACGCCATCAATCTTTTCTATCTGGCTGGCCAGATGCATCAGGGATACAGAATCGCGATATGTATTCTTCTCTACCCAAACTTTTCGCACAATATCTCCCGGTTTCTCAATCTCTATCGATGTATTGGGCGACCGGCCAGACCCGCTCTACCTGCCGGGTGAAGGTCTTTGCATCCATATTGGCCAGTTCTTCCGCGGTAAAGATTTGCTGCAGGCGGAAAATGATATTCTTGATTTGCCCATCCGATGGGGTAAGCCCCTTTAATTTTCTGCTTTCAGAGAAAGCTTTTTGAATGCGGTTATTCCAGGTTTCCATGTTTTGCTCCTTGCCTAGTGCATTGCCCAACCGCCATCCACAACCATGGTTTGGCCGGTCATGAAATCGCTATCGTCGCTCAACAGATAGATCAATGGACCCACAAGATCTTGCGGGTACCCCGGGTGCTTAATGCATTGGGCGTCGACATGATCGTCCAACCATTTGTTGACGTGCCCAGGGTTAATATTTGCTTCCACTTCACGAAGAGATCCATCGGTCACGGTAAGCCCGGGGCACAGGCAGTTGACACGAATGCCCTGCGGGCTGATATCGCGTGCCAGGGCGCGGGTTAACCCTACCAGGGCGCCTTTTGTGGCGACATAGGGCGCAAGGTTCCACCACCCGGAGAAAAAGGTCTGAGAACCGATGTTCACCACTTTGCCTTTGCCCTGTTTGAGCATGTATGGGTACACCGCAGCGATGCATAACCAGGGTCCGCGAATGTTTACCGCCATCATGCGGTCGAATTCTTCCACGGTGTATTCATTGAAGAACTTTGCCGGCTGCCAGACGGCATTGTTCACCAGTCCATCGATCCGCCCCCAACGCTCAGCAACCGCTTTCGCCATCTGGTCGACCTGTTCCTTGTCAGAAACATCCACTTGCAAGGCCATGGCTTCCCCGCCATCCGCCTGGATATCTTTTACAATCGCCTCGAGTGTTTCCAGAGGTGTGATATCCGTCACGACCACTTTTGCGCCCTCGCGCGCCAGGCCGTAAGCATAGGCTTCGCCAATTCCGGCGCCTGCGCCGGTGATAATGATTACTTTCCCTTTGATGGTCATAATCCATTCTCCTTCGTCTGGTTATTGATAGAAAGGTTTAGCGGAGATATTTTTCAGCAAACGCCCGCAGTGCATCCTGGAAGGGCTTCATCGGCGGGATCACCATACCCGCGCCGATCATTTCACCCACACCGGGGTCTTTATGGGTCATTGCCGTGTCGATGATCGGCACAGTATTTGTCTCCACAACTTTGCGGATATCGATACCCACCGGGCCGCCGCGAAAATCTAGCGCCGGGATGGTGAAGTGCGGGTTCTCTCCGATGGTGATCTCGTACATATCATTGGTGTAGCGGAAGGCATCTTCTACCGAACCGCCAACCAGGTGCAGGATGGCCGGCGCGCCGGCCATGACAAAGGCGCCCACGCCTGCGGTTTCGGTGATACACGAGTCGCCGATATCATTTTCGGCCTCTTCATAGCGGTAGCCGGGGAACATGGGACCGTCGATCGGCGCAGCAGGCCCCGTGAACCATTGGTCACCCAGACCGCTTACCCGGATGCCGAAATCCACGCCGTTGCGGGCCATGACGGATACGATGGAACAATACTCGATGTTGTGCGCCGCCAGCATGGTGGCTTTACAGGCGCCCATGCCGATAAATGTGAAGTAGCTCGGGTTTTGATTCCAGAAACGTAAGATATCGGCCACTACTTTTCGATCATCCACTGCTTCAACCAGGAAGGGTGACATGGCCTTGGCAAACAATGAGGTGGCAGCGTTGCTGCGGTTGTGCATCTCGTCATTCATATGCAGCGCTTGCGCTTGCAATCGCTTGATGTTCAAACCGCCGCTGGCCTTAAGCGCTGCTTTCAAAGCTGGAGCAAAGACCGTATTTGTCCAGCGGATGGCATCCTGGGCTTTTTGATCGTACGCGCCAAAGATTAAGCGGTCGGTCAGCACGCCTGCATAGGCTTTAATATTGTTGGGCGCATTTTCGATAATGTAGAGTGGGGTGGAGCGGGTGATGATGCCGGTCATGCCGCCAACACCGCCGTGGTGGTGATTGGGCGAGAATTTGATCTCACCGCTGCCGGCCAGACCTTCCGCCTCTGCGGGGGTTTTGGCTAAACCCTGGTAAATCAATGCGCCGATCACCGCGCCGCGTGTGGAGCCCGGCATTTTTTCCCAGCTAATCGGTGGGCCAGCGTGGAAGACTTCGTTCTCTTGCATATCAGGGAAGAATTCACCGGCCAATTGGATGTCTACCAATACAGGCTCGGAGCCGAGGATTCTTTTGAGTGCTTCAGCGTTGGCTGAGTTGATACGTTCGCTTAAAGTCAGTTTTTCAGTCATATTGATCGTCCTTTCTAATATTGACTATAGCAGCACCAATCCGAATAATGATGAGGTATTCTATTCAAAAGTTACAACTTAGTAAATCGCCGTCATTTCAATTGTTGTTATGAAATCGACGGCGATTGATTTGCGTCTAAAGAAAAATTGTGCAGGTAGCTAAAGCGGATTACCCGAAAAATCCTGGTGCTTCAGCTGGCTATGGCTGGAAAGCGCCTCGTTAAACCAGATCGGATCACCGTCTGGGGTTGCCCATGGTCCTTCAAAGGCACGAAAATAGGGCTCGCCAGTGGCTGCCGAAAGATCTGAGGCGAACATCTCAAGCAAGTCAGAATATACCAGGGGGGTCATTTCTTCCGCCAGGTGGCCTTTGACCGGCAGCACAACATCCGCCAGAGAAGCAATCTCAGTTTCGCCTTGCTCTACTACTGCAATCAAGGTGCCTTGAACGCGCTTGATCACTTTGGCTTGCTCCACTGCACGGCTGTAGGATAAACCGGGCGGCGCAATCAGAAAAGTTGGCATGCCCGTGCGTTTGAGAAAGCGCTGCAGATGTACCCACTCCTCTAAATCTTGGGCGTGGGCGAGGCTGCCTTCTGCCTCCAGGATTTTGGCTGCAGAAAACATGGCGCTGCCCATGTTGGGGCCACCGCCCAGGAAGATGTAGCCTGGGGCATTTTTCAGGTCATTTGCCAGTTGTCTGACTGCCTCGCTGTTGGCTTGATGAGTGGCTTCGCCGATATCTGCCGCCAGCATAAATTGATCGCGTATCGTGCGGCCGTCTTTGTAACTGATCGTCCCGCGCACTTCGGCAAATCTCAACGCCACCTGGTAAAGAGCGATCTGTGTTGCCGTGTAGGTTCGGACGCGCGGGATATCCATGGCGGGTACGGTAACATCCAATACCATATCCGATAGATTTGCCGCTTTTGAATTTGCATTGCAGGTGACTGCCATCGTATATGCGCCAGCTTCCTTCGCCAACGCCAGGCCTTCAACGGTACGTGCAACCTCACCCGAGACTGAAATGCCGATAGCCAGCGCAAGATGCGGGCGTTTGGTTTCAAAATAGGGTGTGGTGTAGCGGGAAAATTCCAAAGCCGTGAGCGCTTCCATAGGCATCTGAGCCCATTTGTTGAACGCCATGCGGGTGGTTACCGCTGCGTTATGTGAATCACCACAGCCAAATGCATAAACTCTTTTTATTTCCAGACTGGCTTTGTGATCCAACCGCTCACGTACCATCCGGTCAAATTTTGGCGTGAATTCCCTGAGCAGTGCTGGTTTACTTAATACTTGTTGCCGGATATGTCCGGGCTCACCGGTTCGTCCCATGAGGATCTCGATCCTTTCTTATTAATTCCTGAATCTATAAATTGTCGAAAAATCTAATTATTGAGAGCGGATGATTTGCACCTGAACTTCTCGATCCCTAGGTCCATCAAATTCAAAAAACAGGATGGATTGCGAGTGTCCAAGATACAGATCACCGTCTTCAATGGCGATATTTACTGAATTACCTACCAGCACCAATTTTACATGACCGGCTGCATCTGCAGGGGTATCCAATGTGTGGCGAAAAGTCGCCCGCGTTGGCACTAACCTGTCGAATTCATTCAGAATGTCAGCTGCACCAAGGGGGTCGGAAGCTGAGTTTAGGGTAATTCCCGCAGTTGTATGTGGGGAATACACAATGCATAACCCTTCTTTGACGCCACTCTCTTTGACATATTGGCGTACCTGGTCTGTAACATTTACTAGCTCTGTACTGGCATTTGATTTGAATGGGATGTGATGGATCATTTTCACCTCGATTTAAAAATAAGTACTTAGCATGTTTTCTGATAATTCTCTGACTAATGGACGGAGATAATTCAACCGGTCCAATACTTGTTCCTTTGTAACCGACAAGGCATGCAGAGCTCCAAATCCTTCAATAAGGAAGGATGCCGAAATTGTGGCACACAACGCAGCCTCGGTTGCGTTCCCAGTCTTTTGCATCCCGACCATAAACCCGCCGCAGAAAGAATCGCCTGCGCCGGTGGCGTCAACAACCTTAGCCGGATAGGCGGGGACATGGTAATACTTTCCATCATCAGGATTGTGGACGACACAACCGTGGTGCCCCATTTTTACGGCATGTAAATCTGGAGCTATTGTCTGGAGTTTTTCTAATAAATCCGCCAGGGCCAGGTCTCCGAAAAGCGCTTTCACTTCCTCGATGCTTGGTAAGAAACCAGCAAGATGCTTCCACAATTCAACTTTGTGGCCTTGGCTGACGTCGATTTGATCTGGGATAACTATTAAGTCAAGGTACGTGGGAACATTCTTATTAATTAAGTATTCCACCAAATTGGCCTGGGTTACACCAGGTAGTGCACAAATCAGAACCCCCTCCGCTCCACTGATTGTCTTTGGTAAATCAGCGATACCGGGGTCTAGAAAAGCATTTTTGCCAGAGTCAAGACGGTAAATGATCTGTCGTTTGCCGCCTCCCTCATGCAAGATCCAAACATGGAAATTTGGGTAATTGATCCGTCTAACCCCAGAAATATCCAAACCTTGTTGAGTAAGCAAGTCCAGGTATCCCTGAGGGTAATTTTCTCCAACTGGAGTGATGATGCCAATGGCTTCATCCCAGAATTTTGCGCCTATTGCAGAATACAAAGCATTACCACCGGGAGCAGACCACTCTATGGTTCCATCTGGCAAAACTGTATCATCAAGAGTAAAACCGCCAATTGTATAATACATGAATATTCACTTCATCAAAAATTGAATGAACCAATTCCCATAGCACGTAATGAGATGGCGACTATGCTCAAAACGCCGTAACCAATCAATACTTTCCGATCGAAAGGTGTATATTCTAATGGTCTGATGGTCGTTCGCTTGGCAGTACTGCTCATCGCCTTCGATTCAACTGCCAGCGCCAGTTGTTGGGCGATGCGTAGAGAACTGATCATCAAAGGTCCCATAATTGCCGCATAATTTTTCATGCGTACGATGACACCACCTTTATTCACATCCAGCCCCCGAGAGCGCTGCGCCTCGATAATCCCATTTCCTACTCCGACGACTGTAGGCAGAAACCGCAAGGCAATCGCAAGTGCGAATGCAGCCTTTGGGGGCAAACCTATGCCTCGCATGCCTAAAATCATATCTCGTTGAGGAGTGGTCAACATCAAGCTGATAGGAGCGATCACCATATTGAGGATGCGAAATGCCATGCCCAAGCCATAAATCGCGCCCAAATCGGTGACATAAATAGATCCTAAGCGAAAAATTTCTTTGCCTGGGTGGAAAAGCAGCGGCCACATAATCAGAGAGATGATGACCAATAACGACAGGGATTTAAGTACTATCATTATCCTTTTAAAAGGAACGCCACCAAGGACATTGATCGCCATGATGGCAAAAAAGAAGGGTCCAAGAAATAGAGGGTTGGTAAACAAGACGCTAATGAGGAAAATCACTCCTACGCCAATAAGCTTTACGCGTGGATCCATATCATAAAGGAATGAGGAACCTTTTGTATATAATTCAAATTGAATTGACATAGATAATTATCCCTTCAGCATGAGCCGTCTGTAGGATGCGACAGCTTCTTCAACCGTCAAGACATCCCGATCTAATCCATAATCGGCTAATGCCTGGGCAATACGGGTAATTTGTGGGGCTTCGATAAAAGCTTTTCTCAGCAGATCATCTTGTACAAAAATTTCTCTTGGTGTTCCCTCTGCTAATACCTGACTTTGAGCCATCAGCACAACCCGGGAGGCATACGCTGTAACAATTCGCATGTCATGGGTGATCATCACGATCGTCTGTCCGGATTCATGCAGGTCCTTAATCAAGTTCATCATCGCTTCGCCGCCTTTCCAGTCCATCCCAGTTGTTGGCTCATCGATGATCATTAATGGCGGGTTCATTGCCAGGATCGTTCCAACAGCCAATTTTTGCCGTTGACCACGACTTAGCGCAAAAGGATATTCTTCTTCAAAACCCTTTAGTTCCACAGTTTCTAATACTCGATTGATCCTTTTATGTATTTCATCCTCAGGAATGTGCAGATTTTTTAAACCGAATTCCAGTTCACTGCGCACTGTCAGATTAAAGATTTGGTGATCTGGATTTTGATAACAATACCCCACTCTGGTCGCCATCTGATCCAGAGGAATATTCTTGGTTTCTTCTCCATTTACTAGAACCTTGCCCTTTTCTGGCAGGAGGATTCCATTAAAATGTTTGAGCAGTGTGGTTTTTCCGGCGCCATTCTGCCCGATAATGGCAACAAATTCACCTGGTTGAATTTGCAAATTGATGTCTCGCAGTGCCCAGTCCTGGTTTTCATAACGAAACCACAGGTTTTGAACATCGACGATTGTCTTTTGATCAGGTTTAAGCTCTGTCATTTATGTGATCTTTCAGAGTTTGAATGATTTCCTCTTCGTTAACCAATTCTTTAGTGAAAGCCTCTGGCTCAATATCTCGCAATGCTTTGATAAAATCAACGCCATCGGGAGGGCGCACACCCACAGAGCGTAAGAATTCCGTCTGTGAGAAAACCTCGTGCGTCGGACCGTCCATTACAATTTCACCTTCATTTATTACCCAGATTCTGTCGCAGTACAAAGCCAGGTCCTCAGTGTGGTGTTCTACCACAACGATTGAGAGGTTAGCTTCTTCTTTCAGATGTTGGATGACCGAGAATACTTCCTTTCGGCCAATCGGATCTAACTCTGATGTCGGTTCGTCCAGCATCAGAACCAATGGTTGTAATGCCAAGGTGGATCCGATCGCAACACGCTGCTTTTGCCCGCCCGAGAGTTTGTATGGAAATGTCATACGAAAACCCTCCATGCGGATGAGATCTAGTATTTTTTCTACACGATTCTGAATTTCTAATGTTGGCAAGCCAAGGTTCTCTGGTCCAAAAGCCAGGTCCTCTTCCACTGTCATGCCAACCAATTGCGCTTCGGGATCTTGTAAGGTTAAACCGACCAGGGCAACTTTCTCTTCCTGCCGAAACAGCAGTTCTTCCACCGGTGTTTTTGCTGTGTCTTTCCCATTTAACAGAATTCTTCCTTCAACTTTTCCGCCGAGCACTTGTGGCGCCATCCCAGCAAGTGCAAGACACAAGGTGGTTTTACCTGCGCCAGTAGGTCCTACTACACCGATAAATTCTCCCTGGCGGATTTCGAGATTAATGTTTCTTAGAGCAGGGGCAGAGGTACGAGGATATTTATATGTAAAATCCTCTATCGCAATGAT
>CAZTMX010000027.1:0-22499 GCA_964614855.1 uncultured Anaerolineaceae bacterium
GGGAGGCGCGAGAAAGCCACCACCAAAGGGATTAAGGGGAGCACAAAATAGGCTGTATTCTTGGTGAACCATGCTAGAACGCCGGTTACAAGCATGGCAGCAAAAGATGCCCAGGAAAATCCATCTTTAAGCATCTTGACGGCAGCCCATAAAAAGAGCGAGGCAAACGCCACAGCTGCGGAATCGCTGTTGACCGCTGTCATTAAATCTGTAAACGCCGGCAAGAAAACCAATGACAGAGGCAGCATCCAGCGGATGGGGTGATTTTTTGATGTGAGAGTCTTGGCTATCCCCCAGGCGGAAAGAATGGTGATCAGGTAAAAAATCAATGAAATAAAACGGGCGGATATTAACTGGATCTCGATTCTTTCATTGCTCAAAAACCGGACAGGCAACGAGGCAGCCAGGTAATAAAATGGGGGTTCCGTCAATTGAGAATAGCCCTGGAGGTTCACTTTTTGATCCGGAGCAAAGGTAAAAAACTGCCGCTCATCAAAAAAGTGATAGCGGTCCATCGAAAGCAATACTTGCCGGTTTAGTTCTTCATTGCGATCTTCAGGACCTGGAAGATGATCCAGGTTAGCTGCCAACCAGACATATTCAAAATGGTTTGGTTCATCATAATGTTGCCAGGGTGGAACCAAGAATATGAAAAGCACCCCCATAACCAAACCCGCCACCAGGCTGATGACCAGCCTCAGCCTGTCAGAGGGTGCTTCAGCTCCGTTTACCTTTGGCTTTTGCATTGGTTTTTCCTTCAGCAAGCTGCCGTATCCGTTGATAGCCCCTCTCAATGATCCATTCCAGCTCACGTGCGGTATCCTGGAAATCGTGCAGTGAACTGCCGTAAGGATCCACAATATCCTGCTGGCTGTCGACCATTTCTGTGATGAGATAGACCTTTTTGGCACACTTTGGATAAGCGGCTTTAAGGCCTTCTTTCTGACCCATCTCCATGGTTAATATCAAGTTGAATTCTTTCATCAAATCAGCGCTGATCCGCTGCGAGCGATGCTGTGAAAGGTCGATCCCTTTTTCCTTGACGATAATTTGGGAAAAATATTCGGCCGGAGCTCCTTCTCTTGCCCAAACACCTGCCGATTCGATGCGCCATTCGCCATCATCTTCTTGGCGCGTTTTGCTCCTCAATATCCCCATGGCTACTGGTGAGCGGCAGATATTTGCCGTACAAACAAACAAAACCGAATACATCTTTCCTCGCCGGCAAGTTTACTTTTTTCCACCCAGCAGCAGCGCCAGGTCTGATTCCACCATCATCTTGACAAGGTCCGCAAATGTCACTTTGGGCTCCCAGCCCAGGTTATGGCTGGCCTTTGTGCGGTCAGCGACCAGTTGAGCGCACTCCACCGGGCGGATAAATTTCTCGTCTTGCAGCACATAATCCTGGTAATCAAGATCAAGATAGGCAAATGCCTCACGACAGAAGTCGCGCACAGAGTGGGTTACACCTGTCCCAATGACATAATCCTGTGCAGGCTGGTGCTGCAGCATCAGCCACATTGCACGCACATAATCGCCAGCGTAACCCCAATCGCGCCTGGCATCCAGATCGCCCAATCGCAATTCGTGCTCTAATCCCAATTTTATTGCCGCAGCCGTGCGGGAAATTTTACGCGTGACAAAGGTTTCTCCTCGCCTTGGGCTTTCGTGGTTATACAAAATACCGGAGACAGCATGCATCCCATATCTTTCACGAAATCGAACAGTAATCCAATGAGCGTATAATTTTGAGATACCGTAAGGATTGCGAGGTTGAAACGGTGTGGTTTCCTTTTGCGGGGTTTCCAACGGGTTGCCAAAAATCTCGCTGGAAGAAGCCTGGTAAAAATGTGCTTTTGGCGCTGCCAGGCGCACTGCTTCTAACAATCGTGCCACACCCAGCGCCGTTACCTCGCTGACCGTCAAGACCGCCTCCCAGGAGGCGTAGGTTGAAGATGGAGAAGCCAGGTTGTAGATTTCATCGGGCTGGTTTTCACCCAGGCAGCTATTGAGACCTTCCTGATCGGTGAGGTCGCCTCGGATTATGGTCATTCTCGAAAGGAGATGGCGGATATTTTCCAGCGAAACCTCAATCGAATCGGGAATCCAACCAATCACCTGGTAGCCTTTTTCGAGCAATAGCTCGGCCAGGTAGGATCCATCTTGCCCATCAACGCCAAAGATTAGAGCGGTGCTCACACCCCTGGTTATCCTTCCATGCTGATGATCTGGTCTTTCCAGCGGTGCCATTTCCCATGAGTCGTCTCAAGGATCTTCTTGCCGTGCCCTGGTGATTCAAGTCCCATCAATTCCAGGTCTGCATCGACCATCACACGTACAAGGTCGCCGAAAAATACACGCGGTTCCCAGTTTAACACCTGGCGTGCATGTGAATAATCACCAAGCAAGTAATCCACTTCGGTTGGGCGGAAATAGCGCGGATCGATCTTAACAAATTCTTTCCAATCCATATCCACGTAGCCGAAGGCTTCATCTAGGAACTCACGCACAGAATGCGCTTCATTCGTTGCCACCACATAATCGCCCGGGGTTTCGCATTGCAGCATTTTCCACATTGCGGCCACGTAATCCGGCGCATACCCCCAGTCGCGTTTTGCATCCAGGTTGCCCAAGTAGAGCGCGTTTTGTTTACCGGCTTTGATAGCTGCCAGGGCGCGCGTGATCTTCCGGGTGACAAAGGTTTCTCCCCTGCGGGGAGATTCATGGTTGAAAAGAATACCATTACTGGCGAATAAATCGTAGCCTTCTCGATAGTTGCGCGTCACCCAATAGGCATACACCTTTGCTGCGGCATAAGGGCTTTGCGGCTGAAAAGCTGTTGCCTCGTTCTGAGGTGGTTTTGCTGCGCCAAACATTTCACTCGAAGATGCCTGGTAAAAACGCGCCTTAATCCCACTTTTGCGCACTGCTTCCAACAGGCGCAATGTACCCAGCCCGGTGATATCTCCTGTGTATTCCGGCATATCAAAACTCACGCGCACATGGCTTTGAGCTGCCAGGTTGTAAATTTCATCCGGTCGAATATTGTAGATCAAGTCCACAAGGTTGCCGGTATTACCTACATCGCCGTAGTGAAGATGAAGGTTTACTTTTTCACCGTTGTGAGGATCATGGTAGATATGGTCAATGCGTTGGGTGTTGAAAGTGCTGGCACGCCGGATCAAACCGTGCACCTCGTACCCCTGTGATAACAACAATTCTGCCAGGTATGAACCATCCTGACCTGTAATACCCGTGATCAATGCTTTTTTCATATGCTCTCTTCCCGACAATCTTATTAAGATTACCGTTTCATTTTTTCAATTTGCCCGGCTTCCATGATTATGGGAACCTGGCGATGACTGCCCAATAATTCCAACAATACTCGTACCCGGACACTGCCAGGCAGGCGCGTGTCGAAGATCGCTTCATAGCCTTTGAATGGACCTTCGTTTATCTTGATGACATCCCCCGGTTTTAGCCCTTCAAATACCTCCCCACCAGCAGCATTGATTTCATCAACGCGCAACCGGATAGCGTGCAGCAGATTTTCGGGGACAATCGCCGGCTCTCCGCCGAAGTTCACCAACCCCAGGGTGTGAGGCATCCATTGAAATGTTGATTTTCCAGTAATCTCCAGGTTTGCCTGCACAAACATATAGCCTGGAAAATAAGGCTTTACCTTCCTTGAACGCGGATTGACAGGGACGACCCTGATGCGCGGATAGAAGACCGATAACCCCTGGTTTTGCACCTGCCGCCACACCACATCTTCTTTACGGGGTTTACAGCGCAGCGCGTACCAGTACATATCCATATTGCTCCAAACGCCTCCTAAATCAATATTCTCAGAATGATGAAGCCTTGTTACATCCATACTACTGAGGTGACATTATTGTTTGGAGTTGAAATTATAACATGCTCCATTCAACTCACATCCACCTTCATAACCGTCGAAAGCATGCGGTGCGCCAACCAGGCCGGAGCCAAGAGCAAAACATGAACCACTATGCTCATAGCAAAAACCAGAAAAACAGAATAGAAAGCGTTATTCAATGAAGGCGCCAGGTGCTCTAACATCCAGGGGCCAGCACCGGATATAAAACTGATGGTAATAAGCATCACAATAGCCAGGCCGACCGGCAGCCAGGCGCGCCTGTCAGAAGCCGAGGGCATCATTGTACCGCTCACGGTAACCACCAAATAGAACCATACCCAAAAATCCGCTTGAGAGAAAAATCCAGGCAAAGCGGCGAGCGGGTCTCGCCATTTCAACCACAATTCCCAAAAATCTACCAGGTTAAGCTTTTCCAACCCGACGTAGGTCACAACCAGCCCTCCAGCCAGCAATGGCGCCATGCCGATCAAGGCATCCCGCAATATATCGGGGGAAGCTGTCTCAACAAAGCCCAGGCGAACCCTTCCATTTGCCAGCGGTTGTGGGATTAACGAAAAACGACCTGTTCGCACACCCAAGAGGCGAGCCATCAACCAGTGGCTGCCTTCATGCAGCAGGACGCCTGGAAAGAATATGATTGAAAATAATGCCAGGCTGATTTCTGGACGGCGGGTGAGGATCAAGAGAATAGCTTGAATTTCATGCTGTAAAGCCCGCTGCAAGAACAACAGCGGGCCTAAAGAAAGCAGCAATCGCCACAGACCACCAAATTGGTCGATCATTCAGGACCAGATATCAGGCTGCAGCCTTCACAATTTGCACAAAATCGGGCACTTTTAGCGACGCTCCACCCACCAGTGCGCCGTCAATCTCAGGATCTGCAAAATATTCCGCAGCATTCGCCCCGGTGACCGACCCGCCGTAAAGCACACGCACCGATTGCGCAAAAGCTTCGCCAAATAATTCAGCCAATGCTTTGCGGATCACTTGCGAAACAACCTGCGATGCTCCTTCGGCTGTCGAGGGTTTGCCCGTACCGATTGCCCAGACGGGCTCATACGCCACAACCAAAAGATCGCCCCGGTTGAGATCCAGCTGATCTTCCAGACCTACCAGGCCCTGGCGGATTTGGCGCCCGACAACCTCTGATGTCTGGTTGTTTTCGTATTCTTCAAGAGTTTCCCCAACGCAAACAATCGGCACCAATTTTTGGTTGAGAGCCGCTTTGACTTTCTTGTTGACAGTATCATCGGTTTCTCCAAAATACTTACGCCGTTCGGAATGACCGATGATGACATACTGGCAAAATTCTGCAACCATGGCTGGCGAGATTTCCCCAGTATACGCCCCAGCTGCTTCCCAGTGCAGGTTTTGCGCACCCAGACCAATATCTGAGCCTTCGAGTACCTGGGCGACAGATTCTAAACATGTAATAGTTGGGCAAAGCACCCGCTCGACACTGGGAAAAGCCTGCAATTCTGGCAACAGGTCTGCAGCAAGCTTGCGGGCATCTGCTGCCGTCTTGTTCATCTTCCAATTTCCTGCAACAAATGGTTTTCTCATATTTCCTCAAAAAGTGAGGGACCCGCCATCCAGCCAGGTCCCTCAGATAGTCAATTCTTCTACTATTTATCCAAAAGCGCGGCAACACCGGGCAGCACAAGACCTTCCAGCATCTCAAGCGAAGCGCCGCCACCGGTGGAAATATGGGTGATTTTTCCAGCTAAGCCTGATTGGTTAATCGCAGCAACTGAATCGCCACCCCCCACGATGGATACTGCCTGGCTGGCAGCAACTGCCTCCGCCACACCGAAGGTGCCCCTGGCGAAGTTAGAGAATTCAAAAACACCCATAGGGCCATTCCAAACCACTGTGCCAGCGGATTGGATAACTTTGGCATAGGCCTCAACTGTTTCAGGGCCGATATCCATGATGCGCCATCCATCCGGTACAGGTCCCATGTCCATCGTCTTGGTCTCAGCTTCATTATCAAAGCGGTCAGCCAGGACAATGTCCACTGGAAGACGCAAGCGAGACCCGCCCAATTGTAAAAGCTCCTGGGCTGTTTCCAAAGCGTCATCTTCCACCAGCGAATCCGCTACGGGATATCCCTGGGCTTTGAAGAATGTATTCGCCAGTCCGCCGCCGATCAAAACCTGATCGGCTTTCTGCAGCAAGTTGCGGATGACACCAATCTTGTCGCTAACCTTAGCGCCACCCAAGATTGCAATAAACGGCGGTTTCGGATTGGCAATGGCCTGACCCAGGTACTTGATCTCTTTCTCCATCAGAAAACCGCTGACAGCGGGAAGATAGTGGGTCACACCTTCCGTGGAGGCGTGCGCACGGTGGGCAGAACCAAAGGCATCATTTACATATACTTCCGCCAGGCTTGCCAATTGGCGCGCAACTTCTGGATCGTTCTTGGTTTCACCCTTGTGAAAACGGGTGTTTTCCAGAACCAGGACATTTCCAGGTTGCAGAGCCTTGGCGGCTGCTTCTGCCACCGGACCGATGAATTCTTCAGAAAATGCCACTGGTTTACCCAATAAACCAGAAAGATGTTCTGCTGTTGGGCGCATCGAATACTTGGGTTCGGGGCCTTCCTTGGGGCGCCCCAGGTGAGAGCATAAAATTACCGCTGCGCCTTGATCCAGCAGATAGGTTATCGTAGGCAGCGCAGCTCGGATACGTGTATCATCAGAGACCTTCCTGTCTTTAACCGGGACATTGAAGTCCACACGCACCAACACCCGTTTTCCTTTCACATCCACATCTGTGATGAGCTTTTTATTAAACATAGGTTCCTCCCATGCATAGAACACGTGAAACCTGTTAAGTTTCACGTGTTCGCATACATAGTCTAAATGAGTTTACAGGCTCTTCGCCATCAATGCAGCCAGGTCGGCGGTACGAACGGAATAACCCCATTCGTTGTCGTACCAGGTCACAACCTTGAGCATCGTGCCTGCCTCTTTACCAAGCACCATGGTGAAGGGCAGATCAACAGATGAAGAATGGGGGTCGCCCTTGAAATCAATGCTCACCAGGGGTTCATCGATTGCAGCCAGGATACCCTTCATGGGTCCGGCAGCTGCCGCACGGAATTGCTGGCGCAGTTCGTCTGTGGTGGTCGCTTTTTCTACTTCAAGGGTCACATCAACCACGGAAACCGTTGAGGTGGGTACACGCAAAGCGTATCCGTCAATCTTGCCAGCCAATTCCGGGATGACCAGTTTCAGGGCTCTTGCAGCGCCAGTGGTGGTGGGGATAATGCTCATCGCTGCAGCACGTGCACGCCGCAGGTCGCTGTGGGGCAGGTCGAGGATCTTCTGATCGTTGGTATAGGCATGGATCGTAGTCATAAACCCGCGCACAATCTTGTAGTTATCATTGACAACTTTGACAGCCGGGGCAAGGCAGTTGGTGGTGCAGGAGGCGTTGGAAACCACATGATGCTTCGCTGGATCGTATTTATCATCATTGACACCCAGAACGATGGTTAAATCTTCGCCTTCAGCCGGAGCCGAGATGATCACCTTCTTGGCGCCGCCTTTTGTGATGTGATTTTCAGCGCCTTTCACCATCTTACCTTTCTTGTTAACACCATCGGATTTGACAGTGAAAATACCGGTGCTCTCGACCACGATCTCCACACCCAGGTCTCCCCAGCGGATGTTTGCCGGGTCAGTTTCCTTGAATGCGGTGACTTTCTTACCATCGATTACCAGGCCGTCTTCTGCAACGCTGACCTCACCTTCAAAACGACCGTAGTTTGAATCATACTTCAGCAGATGCGCCATCGTCTTCAGATCACCAATGTCGTTGAAAGCGACAACTTCCAACTCGTTGGGATAGTAATCTCGTATGGCTTTCAATACCTGCCGGCCGATACGTCCAAAACCATTGATACCCACTTTTACTGCCATATTAACCTCCATCGTTTCTAAAAACATGAATATTAAAAATCCCAAAGGATTTTGCTGTTATATCTAAGCGGTTGAATTCATATTGCAATCCGCCAGGTTTGTTCCAACCTTCTATTCTACCAAAGGTCCGGTTCTTTCGGAATACAAATCCATAATTACCTGGGCTAATTTTTGGGAATCGTGTCGCCAGGCGTGCAGCGCGTCTACCAAATCCGCCTGGTAGACAGGAAAGTCTCGGCTCAAGTTTTCTTCTGGCATCACCCAGGTCACACCGTCAGGCAGTGTGCCTTGCATCTGGTTATTTACAACCGCCAGGTCATAAAAGCCCTGCCCCAGGTGTTTTTCAAATACTCGTAAATGATCCCCGCAAGAGTAACCGTCTGTTTCACCTGGCTGGGTGGCAACGTTACAAATAAAAAGCTTCAATCCTCTGGTGGCGCGCACCGCTTCCGCCAGGTCGGGTACCAGCATATTGGGTAATATGCTGGTAAACAGGCTGCCCGGACCGATCAAAACAATATCTGCATTGAGGATTGCCTGGATTGCTTCAGGAAAAGCCGGTGCATTACTGGGTTCCAGCCAGACCCTGCGAATACGTCCCTTGCTGAGTGGAATCTGGCTTTCTCCATTGACTCGCACTTCCACTTCTGTATTTGGCATTAAAATGTCAGCAGATAATTTCACATCATGCAGTGTGGATGGCAGTACCCGCCCCTGTACACCCATGACTCGACCAGACTCTGCAACAGCTTCTTCGAAGCTTCCTGTAATTTCTGACAAGGCGCTGATAAACAAATTTCCAAATGAGTGCCCTGATAGGTTGTTGTCGGCTATAGAAAACCGGTATTGAAATAATTGTCCAAGTAATGCTTCGTCGTTTGAGAGCGCTGCCAGGCAATTGCGCACATCTCCTGGAGGGGGGATACCCAGTTCTTTTCGGATGCGCCCCGAAGAACCACCGTCATCTGCCACAGTGACGATGGCGGTGATATTGTGCGAATACTCCTTTATACCTCGCAGCAAAGCCGCCAGGCCGTGACCTCCCCCGATAGCAACAATGCGCGGACCCTTTTCACGCTGTTTGTGCCTGCGCAGGGTATCGACAACGTGGCTTCCAGGCTGGATAAACGGCCGCATAATGGAATGGTTCAAAGCCCAAATCCCATAGGTGACCATCCCCAGTCCTAGACCGCCAAAGATGATCGCCCGCAAGGGACGCGGCAGAAAACGCAAAGAAGCTGTCGAGAGCGCCGGTAACCACCAGGTTTCAGGTGCAGTGCGGTACACCTCCAGGATAACAATGCCCAAACCCACACCCAGCAAGGTTGTTCCCGCCAGGATAAGAAGCACCCAGCGTTTGACACCGATGCCCGGTATAAGCCATGTGAGTAATTGCTTCAGGTTTGATAATAAGCGAATACCGCGAGATTGCTTAGGGTTATTCATACAGCTTTAGATAATAGCAGTCTTTAGTCTGCTAGTCAACTTAATTTTCTCTGATGAAATGATTAAATTCTGGCGAGAGCGGACAGAAAAAATACCGGGCTTATGCTATACTTAGCTCATGGGATATTACCTTGCTGTTGATATTGGTGGGACACAATTGCGAGCGGCTCTTTTCACGCCAGATAGCCATGAGCCAAAGGTGATTTCTCGTTTCAAAACCCAAAACGTATCCAGGGATGACAAGGGTGATTCCCCTTTGGAGCGCTTGCAAGCATTAATTTCCTCTATCTGGCCAGAAGATGAAGAAGTGCTGGCTATTAGCGTAGCAGCTCCAGGCCCAACAAATCCCTACACGGGGGTGATCGTCGAAGCGCCAAATATCCCCGGCTGGGTCAACATCCCCTTGCGACAGATCTTGCAAGAACGTTTTCATACCCCCGTCTTTTTGGGGAACGATGCAAACCTGGCTGCACTGGGAGAGTGGAAATATGGCGCAGGTCAGGGCCATCACAACCTTCTGTATCTGACAGTGAGTACTGGCATCGGTGGAGGAGTGATTATTGATGACCACTTGCTGGTGGGTGCTCACGGGCTAGCAGCAGAATTGGGTCATATCACAGTCATGCAAGATGGACCGCTCTGCGGGTGTGGTCAACGCGGTCACCTGGAAGCCCTGGCGTCTGGCACGGCTGTCGCCAATTGGGTGCAACAGGAGATCGCCCAGGGTGTGAGCACCTCCTTGGATCCTAATGAGAAAATCACCGCCAAATTGGTATCTAAACAAGCAAAAAAGGGGGACCGGTTGTGCATTGCTGCCTTGACCAGGGCCGGGTATTTTACGGGGCAGGCCATCGCCAATTACCTGCATATATTTAACCCCTCGATAGTTGTCCTGGGAGGCGGTGTTTCCCGCAGCGGGGATATTTTCTTAGACCCCCTGAAAAAATCACTTAAAGAGAACTTGATGGACAAACATTATCTGGATCGGTTTGAGCTGGCAATTGCCGCCCTTGGAGACGAAGTCGGACTGATTGGCGCACTGGTATTGTGCCAGACCGAATTTCACCGCTAAACACTTTTTTTATTCAACATGTTACTTCCCGCACAAAAACGTTGGCTGGTAGCCAAACCTATCCCCCTTGAATATCAAACCAGCCTGACTGGCTTTTCCCCTGTCCTGCAACAAATCCTATACAACCGCGGTTACACTTCATTTGAGGCCGCGACAAGCTTTTTGCACGCTGAGACCCCAGCGGGATGCGAGCCTGAAAATCTTCTAGGCATGTCCGAGGCAGTGGAGCGAATTGCCTTTGCTCTAAGCCGCGGACAGCGCATTGCAATTTATGGAGATTATGACGTAGACGGCGTTACAGCTACCGCCTTGCTAACTTTAGTGCTTCAAGCCCTTGGCGCTGAAGTTGAGGGGTATATTCCAAACCGTTTTGAAGAAGGGTATGGACTGAACATCGAAGCGCTAAAGACGCTTTATGAACGAGGCACGCGCCTGGTGATCACGGTTGATTGCGGTATACGATCGCCAGAGGAAGCCGCTTTTGCCCAAGAATTGGGGTTGGATCTCATCATCACCGACCATCACCAACCCTCTGATGAGCTTCCTCCTGCCCTGGCTATCATCAACCCCAAGCAAATTGAGGATAATTACCCTGATAAAGACCTTGCTGGAGTAGGTATCGCCTACAAGCTCGCTTGCGCACTCCTCACAAAGTACCAATCAACCGTAACTAGCCAGCCTGACTGCCAGGAATACCTGGACCTGGTGGCATTGGGTACCGTGGCAGATATTGCCCCGCTGGTAGGTGAAAACAGGGCCCTGGTGCGAACAGGTCTGCGCATCTTAAACCAACAGAAAAGACAGGGGATTCATTCATTACTTGGCGCCTCGGGCATACAAAACAAGTCAATCAGTGCAGAAGACATCGGGTTTATCCTGGGTCCAAGGCTTAACGCTGCCGGCAGGTTAGATTCAGCACTGGCATCGCTTGAGTTATTGGTTTCGCAAGATGTATCCAGCACCGGTTATCTTTCTCAATTATTAAACGATCAAAACCGAGAACGCCAGCAGATCACCCGAGAAATTCAGGCGCATGCTGAGCAAATTGCCCTGGCCCAAGAACCGGAACCTCTGCTGCTCTTTGCATCAGACCCCAACTTCAATCCCGGGATTGTCGGGCTGGCAGCCTCGAAATTATTGGAGAAATATTACCGCCCTGCCATCGTGGCCCATCAAGGGGATGAATTCACGCGCGGTTCATGCCGCAGCATTTCAGAGTTTCATATTACACAAGCGCTTGATGAATGCGCGGATATCCTTGTGCATCACGGGGGACATGCAGCCGCGGCTGGTTTCACAATCCGAAATGAAAACCTGCCGGAATTGATAGACCGCTTAAAGATTATAGCCGCTGAGCAATTAGGTGGGAAAAACCTGCGTCCAGGGATTGCCGGTGATGTTGAGCTACCGCTTGCAGAACTGAAACCTGAAATCCTGGCGGACCTGGCAAACCTGCAACCCACAGGGCACAAAAACCCCATGGCTACCTTTGTCAGCCGCCATCTTACGGTGCGCAGAAAACGCGCCCTGGGTCAGGAGAGCGCCCACCTGAAGTTGACAGTATCCGACGGTCAGATCACTTATGACGCCATTGCTTTCCGCCAGGGGCATCTTGTAGAGAGCCTGCCAGCTACAATCGACATGCTGTACACATTTGAGATCAACGAGTACAACGGAAGAGTGTCTCTGCAACTTAATGTAAAAGACTTGAAACCAAGCGGTACGCCTGACTAACCCCCGGCGGCTTATTCAGTCCACAAAGCGATATTTAATTAGCGTCCACACCGCAATAAAGGCATCTCGGATTTTTATCTTTTTCCCTTCGCTGTAATCGCGCGGAGCGAAACGGATGGGCACTTCATAAATGTTTATCCGTTTTTTCAAGATTTTTGCGGTGAATTCGGGTTCAAAGTCAAAACCCCTGGCGTGAATTTTAATATCCTGGACGACTTCTTTACGAAATACCTTGTACCCTGTTTCCATGTCCGTCAGGATGGTGTTATAGAGAATGTTTGTCATCAAGGTCAGCAGTTTGTTGGCTACCATATGCCAAAACATCGCTGTACGGCGCGGACCGCCTAAGAAGCGCGATCCGTACACGACCTCAGCCAATTCTTCTTCAATCGGCTGCAGCAAGGCAGGGTAATCGCGTGGATCATATTCCAGGTCTGCATCCTGGATAAGCAGCACGTCTCCCCCGGCTTGTTGGATGCCGGTGACCACAGCTGCACCCTTACCCTGGTTACGCTCGTGTAAGATTACCCGCAAATTATCATTACCATCCAGGTTTTTCAGGATATTTCGGGTGTTATCCACCGATCCATCATCCACAACCACAATCTCATCCACAAGACCGGTTGCCTGGACCTTGGCCAGAATTTTTTCAATTGTTTTTTCTTCATTATAGGTGGGTATGATTACAGAAAGTTTCATGGAAGAAATTATACTCGCAATTATTGTCCCGGGCTGTTTTCAATGAGAAGGATAGGTTTAGATTATAATCTCTACCAGCAACCCAACTTTTGATCTGCGGCTGTTCTTTCGGTTAGTACACATGACAACCTGCAGGAACGAAACGAGAAAACCTCATGCTGCTTGATATCTCCCGTCCCATAATTTTTGCTCACCGCGGCTCGAGCGCTTATGCGCCTGAAAATACCCTGGCAGCCTTTGAATTGGCGGTTCGCCAGGGGGCAGATGCAATCGAATTGGATACAAAACTCAGCGCAGATGGACAGGTAGTGGTGATCCACGACCAGACTCTCGATAGGACTACCTCACAAAGCGGGCGAGTGCGTGATTTTACCCTTGCGGAAATCCGCAAGCTCGAGGCAGGCAGTCATTTTGACATCGCTTTTAAGGGAGAGCCCATCCCAACGCTGGAAGAGGTATTGGAAGCAGTAGGAAAACGCATATACATAAACATCGAAATCGCAAATTATGCCACCCTGACCGACAAACTGCCTGTAAAGGTGGCTGAATTGGTCAAACGGCACAAAATGGAAGAGCGGGTCATTTTTTCTTCCTTCAACCCACTCGCGCTGCTGCGCACCCGGCACATTTTGCCAGAAGTACCCACCGGTTTGCTGGCCATCGCTGGCTCCTCGGGAAATTGGGCGCGCTCCTGGCCGGGCAGGTTGATCCACTACAAAAGCCTCCATCCAGAGCAACGCGATGTAACCCCAAATTTGGTCAAGCAAGCGCACCAGAAAGGGCATCCAGTATTTGTTTACACCGTTAACCGGGCAGATGAAATGAAAATGTTATATGAGATGGGTGTAGATGGAATTTTTACAGATGACCCGGTGCTGGCGCAGCAAGTTCGCAAATCACATCTCGGTAAAGAATGATACAAGGTCTCTGAGAAAACCAGCTATGTTCCCTTACTCTTGGCTTTTGGAAGCCCAGTCAATGATCGAGCCGTATATCCTGCACACACCTCTTACGTATGATGCAGACCTGGATATTTACCTGAAGTGGGAGAACCACCAGAGGACGGGTTCGTTTAAGCTGCGTGGAGCGTATCATAAAATCCTGGCGTTGCAGGATTGGGAGCGAGAGAGAGGCGTGGTAGCTGCTTCCGCCGGCAACCACGGCCAGGGTTTGGCTTATGCGGCAAAATCACAAAAAATCCCAGTGACAATTTTCTCTGCAGAAAACTCTGCCAGGAACAAAATCGAAGCCATGCGCTCGTACGGCGCACAGGTGATCCTTGTGCCAGGCGGCTACCATGAAGCAGAAGAAGCTGGGATAGCGTTTTCGCGCGAAACCCAAGCGACCTGGGTCTCACCGTACAATGACAGCCAGGTGATTGCTGGTCAGGGAACCATAGCCCTGGAGACATTGAAACAAAACCCGGATACAAGAAATTTTGCCTGGATTGTGCCTGTCGGCGGTGGCGGGCTGATTTCAGGGGTTGGTGCTGGGATAAAATGCAACCCATCGGTTAAACCCGGTAGCAGCTTTCGTCTGGTTGGCGTGCAATCTGAAGCATCCGCTTTTATGCATGCATTATTTCACAGCGGGTCACAGGCAGGTGTGCGGGATGACCCCAGCCTGGCGGATGGTCTGACGGGCGCAGTGCAGGAAAGATCGATCACAACACCATTGGTCCAGGGGTTGGTCGATGATATGATATTGGTCAGCGAAGAAGAGATAGCCAACGGCATCCGCTTCGCCTGGGAAAAATACAAAACGAAAATTGAAGGGTCAGCAGCAGTAACTATTGCGGCTGTGATTTCTGGTAAGATAACGCTGCGTCCTGCAGTGTTGATCATTACAGGCGCTAATATTGACAACCAGATTTTTGGCGATATTATGCAAACCAGATCAAACGTCTGGGATTAGAATAGGATTCTCAACAGGCTAGCATGACCGCGCGGAAAAATCTTCGAAACATTTACCAATCGCTCCAACAAAAATGGAGAAAATTTTCTCATGTTTTTGCCGCGCTGGTTGTCATCGGCACTAGCTCTCTCAACCCTGTGGGGCAGGGTCAGACCCCTTCACTGGTTCCCACAACCACTCAAGCAAGCCAACAGGCAGCTCAACTACTAAACCAATTAACGCCAGAACAACGAGTAGGGCAGTTATTCCTGGTGACCTACGAAGGGACAGATCTCAGCCCAGAGAGCCCTATCTACAAACTTATCGCAGCGTATCATATTGGTGGGGTCATCCTCAAGGTCGCAAATGATAATTATTCAAATCCGAGCCAAACAGGACCCTTATCCACCGCTGAATTGTTGGAGAATAATCGCCAAATCCAACAAATAAAATGGGCCAATTCCGGATCAAGCGGATCAGAAGAAAATCCGTATATTCCTTTGTTTATCGGTGTAACCCAGGATGGTGACAGCTCTTCTTTTGAGCAAATCCTTGATGGGTTGACACCTTTGGCAAATTCTATGGCGTTAGGCGCCACCTGGAACCCCGATCTTGCCGCACAGACAGGGTCATCGCTAGGTTCCGAGCTTTCGAAACTGGGCGTCAATCTTTTATTGGGACCATCATTGGATGTGCTGGAAACGCCGAAAATTGATAACACCAGCAATATGGCTACTCGTACTTTTGGTGGTGATCCATTCTGGGTTGCCCAAATGGGCAGCGCCTATATCCGCGGTGTGCATCAGGGCGCTGACGGGAAAGTGGCTGTCGTTGCCAAGCACTTCCCAGGGCACGGCGGTTCAGACCGGCAGCCTGAAGACGAAGTCGCCACGGTTCGCAAATCTCTGGATGAATTGAAGAACTTCGATTTGGCGCCGTTTTTCTCAATTACAGGAAATGCAACTTCCTTAGAAGAAGCAACTGACGCCCTGCTGGTCTCGCATATCCGCTACCAGGGGCTGCAAGGCAATATCCGTGCTACCACTCGCCCTGTCAGCTTTGACCCCCAGGCATTCAGCCTCTTAATGAACCTGCCTGCCTTGAACACATGGCGCGAGAGCGGTGGGATCATGGTTTCGGATGACCTTGGCAGCATGGCGGTAAGAAGGTTTTATGATCTCACCAGCCAGACGTTTGACGCCAGGCGAGTTACGCTGAACGCCTTCCTCGCAGGAAACGATTTATTATATGTAGGAGATTTCACCAGCAGCGGTGAAAGCGACTCGCTTGCAGCAACGACCAGGACACTGGATTTCTTTGCCCAGAAATATCGAGAGGACTCGGCCTTTGCCCAAAGGGTCGACCAATCGGTGAGCCGGATATTAGCGCTGAAATTTCGCCTTTATCCTGAATTTTTGCTGACCAAGATCCTGCCTTTGTCAACCGGTCTTGAGGAAATCGGAAAAAGGACCGCTATAACTATCGAGGTAGCACGCCAGTCGGCAACCCTGGTCAGTCCATCGCAAGAAGAAATCGACGAGACCATTCCTGATCCGCCAAATCAAAATGACCGCATGGTTTTCATCACGGACATTCAATACAAATCTGCTTGTAGGCAGTGTGAGCCGGAAGCGGAAATTGGCAAGGATGATCTTCAAGCTGCTGTGATCCGGTTATATGGACCGCAAGCAGGTGGTCAGGTAACCCCAAACAACCTTTCTTCTTACGCGCTGCAAGATGTTGAGGATATGTTGGATGGTAATCCCTCCCCTCTAAATGTTGAGCGAGAGATCACGCGCGCGAATTGGATCATATTTTCTATGCTGGATGCAAGAAATGACCAACCTTCCTTCCAAACCCTGGAGCGCTTTCTGGCAGAGCGCCCTGATCTATTCCAACAAAAACGCATCATTGTTTTTTCCTTTTCAGCGCCTTATTATTTGGATGCGACGAACATCTCAAAATTGACTGCCTTTTACTCGCTCTACAGCAAAACACCCCAGTTCGTCGATACGGCTGCCTATCTTTTATTCGGCGAACTTCGTCCAACTGGCGCTTCTCCAGTTTCAATTCCGGGAATCGGCTACGACCTGATCGAAGCCTTATTTCCCGACCCCCTGCGTCTGATTCCATTAGAACTGGATTTAGCGCAAAATGCAGCATCTGGAGCAGAAACCACCCCATCCCCTGAACCACCGCCCGAGTACCACATTGGAGATTTGCTCCCACTCCGGACTGGAGTAATCCAGGATCACAACGGTAACCCGGTGCCGGATGGTACACCGGTGACCTTTATCATGACCGGTGGGGTGGAAGCCACAAGTATCCGCCAGGAAGAATTCTCACAAGACGGTATCGCAAAGACCGTATTTATCATTAATGTTCCGGGGGCGATTGAAGTGCATGCTGAAAGCGAGAATGCTGTATCCGGTATATTGCGCTTCGACATTCCATCCCCCATCAGCAACGGTATTGAAGCGACAGTCACCGAAATACCCACCTCCACACCAGAGCCCACAGCAACGGCTACCCCTGTCTCGATAACCCCCCCCATGACCACAATCCAACCCGAGCTGCCTGCACAAACCGGATTGACTGATTGGTTTATTGCATTATTGCTTGCACTTGGAATTTCCTGGTCAGTGTATCGCCTGATTTGCCTGATTGGAGAGGCTCAATGGGGTTTGCGCGCCGGGTTCTTATCCTTTGCTAGCGGTATGCTCGCATATTCATACCTTGCTTTCGATTTGCCCGGCAGCCAGGAATGGCTGAGTGATTCGATTGCGCGTGCCGTGCTCATTGTCACCATTTTGGGATGCTTTTTCGGAATTTTTGCCGGCTTTATTTGGAAATCAATATCAGAGCACCGGCACAAACCGCAGCCCGCTAATCCGCAAGATACATAGATCAAATAAAACCACCAGAATTGGAAACCGCTTCTTATTCAGATCAGCGTGAGAGCGAGGCAATCAGGCTAAGCAGAACCGCGCCAACCGAAATCCAAATCAAAGCTCTCTCAGCAGGTGATGACAACAAATCCATCAGGGATGGGGCAGGTAGCGGCGCCCGCGGCCTGGTTGCAGGATCCCAATTGCCAAGCAGGGCATTGCGAAATGTTTCAACATCTTGTGGGCGCTCATCCGGGTGCAGGCTCATCGCCCAGAGGATTGCCTTCTCGGTGCGCACACTCAGGTTAGGGTTGTACTCCCTGGGCGGCGTTAAGGCATCTGGTCGTAAAAATAATTCACGAGCTTCAATGGGGGGATGGTTGCTGAGCAAATGATACAACGTTGATCCAAAGGCATAGATATCGCTGCGAGCATCAGTATGCCCTGTGTCTCCGCCATACTGCTCGAGCGGCGTGTACAATGCAGTACCTCGACCCTGTAAAATGGTCACGGTAACTTCATTGGATGCCAATATTTTTACCAATCCGAAATCGACCAACTTAACCAATCCACTGGGAGTGAGTTTAATGTTACTGGGTTTTATATCCCGGTGTAAGATGGGCGGATTTTGACTGTGTAGATAAGTCAGGGCATCTGCAATCTGGCTGGCCCAACTTAATACTTCTCGCTCAGGTAAGAAATCCTGGTTTTGCCTGGCCTCAACCATCAGGGTGCGTAAATCTTTCCCCGGGACAAAATCCATCACCAGATAATCTCTCCCTCCTGAAGAAAAGAAATCAGAAACCTTTGGCAGGTTGGGGTGATCCAGGCGCGCTAACACCGTAGCCTCACGCAAAAATTGATCGCGCGCTTGTTTGATCAAATCGGGAGGCATTGAGCGGTCATGCTCAACTTCCTTAAGCGCGCAAAGACGACCTTGCAAGCGCAGATCATCAGCCAGGTAAATACTTCCCATGCCGCCCTGACCGATAATCCGGTTGATCCGGTAACGGTTACGCAGTACTTCTCCAGTCTTTAACGGGATGGGCATGCGCGGTTCAATTTTCTAAAATCCCACCCATAAAGGCATGTGTGGGAGGTGGAGATAAACGCTTTTTCCATGGAGGGCGATTCCTAACTTGGCGTTTTATGTTATTATACCTTGTACTGGAGGAGTGTTTATGCCAATCCCAAGTGAAGAAATTGCCTTCCTGGTCGCCCGGACAGGCCCATTAAACGGGCAACGCTGGTCGATAAAGGCTGCTCTCCTGCTCGGACGTGAACTGGATTGTGATATTGTTATCAACGACCGGCAGGTATCCAGACACCATGCGCGCATCCTGAAAAAGGGAAGGGATATGCGGCTTGAAGATCTAGGCAGTAAGAACGGAACGCATCTAAATGGCGTGCGATTGAGCGAACCGGTTACTTTGCAAGACGGGGATGTGATACAAATTGCCATCGCTCAGAAATTTCTCTTCTTGAGCTCTGATGCGACATTACCTCTGGATGAATCCTCTTTAGACCTGGAAACAGTAGGATCCTTATTCTCTCCAGATGTGAAAAAAGCCGGTAGGCTTTTCCTCGATAAACGCGCACGCCGTGTCTGGATTTACACCACCAATGGAGACTTGCCGGCCGCAGAAATTGAAATCCTCCCCCCGCTATCAGTCTCGCAATTTCGCTTGTTGGAAATTCTTTACCAGAATGATGGGAAAGTGGTCCCTCGCCAACATCTTGTCTCAGCGATTTGGGGAGAAGCCCAAACCTATGAGATATCAGAACAAGCCCTGGATGCTTTAGTACGCAGGTTACGCGAGCGCATTTCAAGCCTGGATCCAACCCACCGCTACATTATCACGGTACGCGGACATGGCCTTCGTCTCGAGAACCCGCCGCGTACCGAGTAATCTATCCGATAATCCCCTTTTTTCTTACATATTACGCTTCATAGCAAAACGGATCAACTGACGGTTGGCTGCTTTAACATTGTTGATGAGATTCGCATCCTCTGTTGACTCAACCTGGGTAACCAGTTGTGTCATCATATCCAAAAAACCCTGGTCAATTTTGTCCTGGTTATCTTGCAAGAATTTTTGCCTTGCAGCATCATCTGGAGCATCCAAATAATTTTCCATTAAATCTGCGCCTGGCGCGGCACTGAGTTTTTGCACGATATCAATAATCTGGTTCAGCTTCGCCGATTTTGCCAGATCACCCTGGGTGCGTGCATCAGCGAGCATGCGCTCAACTTCTTGCATAAACAAATCGTCGATCAGGGAGATATTCTGAGCCAGGATTTGCTCCATATCTGGCGCACTTACGATTTGCTCGATTGCCTGGCGCGTCTGCTTTGCCCGTTCCGCTACCTGCCTGTCAATCTCTTGTGTCATTTCTAAAAGGAGTGTACGCAGCCCGGTCAACTTTTCCTTTTCCTCAGCAGCAGCACTATCGATGCGCTGGCTGAGCAATTGGAAGAAAGTGTAATCCATCGCCTGGCGTGCGATGCTGACATACACACTCAAGCGAATTTCATTAGGCGCTTTGACAATCAGATCCAGGAGCTTTTCCTGAGAGAGGTCTTTTCCAAGCGCCTGGAGTTCCTGGATAGCAGATTGGACTTCTTCAGATTGTTTCTGCACTTCGCGCCCATAGGTGGTCAAAGGCAGTAGTTTGCGCTGCAATTCGCTTAAAGCAAGCGCCGATTGCCGGTCGCCTTGCATGGCAGCTGACTCAGCCAGGTGACCCAGGATGGAAAAGAATTCCGCATCGATATTCTTATCTTCTTCCTTAATGATCTCCTGCAAGACACCCTCGTCTGTAACAGTCGCAATCCTGCGGATCAAGTTTATCTTTTGCTGTTGAGCCTGGAGCATCTCTTTTGTTATCCCATCCGCTTCCAGGATCCGTTCAATTAACCCTTGCAAGGTGAGTGTCGATTGCGGATTAAACAGGTATCCTTTGCGTTTTTCTTGCGGCAAGCTGGAAAATACCTGGTTAATCAATCCACCAAGCATTCGTTCTTGTTCGTTGCGCGGTAAACCTAATTCGGGTGGCGAGAAGGTTAACAATAATTCTTTTTCAGGATCATGATACACAAGAGGCGATGCCAGGTTTCCCTGGTAACCGCAACTCGGGCATTGGATCAAATTGAAGGCACCTGACAGCAAGCGCTGTTTGGCTGAAGGATCTGCACCGACATCAAATAACTGGGTGATATCAGCGATAACGGGTTGCCGGCAATTCGGGCAACTGACTTTGGTTTTTGGCATGAAATTCTCCTATGATCTTGATTTGCGAAAGAATTCTCGCGGTAAGTAAAAACAAATCCTTGCGCCAGTGCCTGGTTTTGGATCGACCCAAATTCGGCCTCCGTGCGCCTCCACCACAGCTCTTGCCAGGTACAAGCCCAGCCCGGCGCCTTTTGTCTTTTTGGATGCATCGCTGGCGCGATAGAAGCGGTCAAAGACATGGGGAATATCCCCAGGATTAATCCCCGGACCTGGGTCGCTGATGCAAACCATCACCTGTGAAGGCAAAACCCTTCCTTCAATACGGATTTCACCGCCCTGCGGGGAATACTTAATGGCATTGGACAATAAATTCGAAAATACCTGCGCAAGACGGTTGTCATCCCCCAGGATCACCGGAAAATCTTGCGGGAAATCCACAGCGATCGTGTGCACCTGCGTTTGTGTCCTGAAACGTTGTGCTATGTGCACAGCCAGGTCATCCAGCGCCACCTCAGAGAGGTTCATGGCTAATGCCCCAGCCTGCAATCTTGAGGCATCTAGCAGGTTCTCGATCAGTTCGGTCAACCGGTCGGCTTCCTCTTCTATAACCTCCAGGCTGTCTTGTACAATTTCACTATCCCAGGAGGCATCTTCTCGTCGTAGCGTGCTGACATAGCCTTTGATCAGGGCAACCGGTGTTTTCAGTTCATGGCTGACAACAGAAATAAATGTACTCTTCAATTCTTCGGCTTCACGAAAACGGGTAATATCCCGGATCGTCGCAATGATATTCAACAGACTGCCTGATGTCGACAGCAGAGGTGCATAGGTAATACCCACCGGTATCGAAGTAGAATCAGAGCGCTCAAGATCGCCTTCCACGTAAAGGCTGGCGTTCGGCGTCAGAGGCCATCCGCTGGCTTCTGCTTTTTCCAGGTCGATCCCATCCTTAATATTCATCCAACGGATAATATCTTCATGCCTTTTTCCGACGATCTGGGTGAGCGACTTCCCTACCATGCGGGCAAAAGCCGGATTGCAGCGTTCAATGGTGTGATCCGCAGCCAGGATTAAAATCCCATCTGCTGCAGAATCCAGCATGGCCACCATGCGCCGCTCTTCGTATCTAACCTCGGAGTATAACTGGGCGTTGTTCACCGCAATCGCAGCCTGGTCAACAAAGCTCTCCAGGATAGATTTATCATTAGCAGAAAAAACACCTAAATAATTGCGAAAGACAAATAATGCGCCGATCACCCGCTTCCGAGTGATCAATGGAAAAGCCACACCCGTCAACAGACCCATACTGGCGGTGCGTGTAAGGTTTTGTAACAGGCGATTGATTTCAGGCAGCTCATAACGAGCAGGTTCTTCGTGCTCTGGCACTGTCGCCAGCAGCGGTTCAATTTGCATCAAGAATGCCGGGGTGAGGCCTTGTGAGGTAGCCACACGCCATCCCCCCGGCTTTTCTCTCAGTGCAATTAATCCTGCCTGACCCGCCAACATCTCGATGGAAATATTCAAAATGCGCGACAAGACTTTATCCAGTTCCAGTTCCTGGGTGATTGCACGCGATATTTCCAGCAAATAGTCTCTTTGGCGGACGCGAAAATCAGGCAGCATAGCTCAATTCACCTATAAAAAGATTATGAATTTTCAGCCACGGCAAGGGCTTCTTCAAATATTTCCATGGCTTCATCGACTTCG
>CAZTMX010000028.1:0-22137 GCA_964614855.1 uncultured Anaerolineaceae bacterium
CAGGATAAGCGCCACATCCAGGAAAACTGCCTGGTTGTTTTGCATGGCAAAGACCGCAATAATACCGATTGCTATGGTGGTCGCCAGATCAAGCGCTATGACCCGATCCGGTAGGCTTGGGCCTCGGACCAGGCGGATAAAAGCCAGGATCAACGAAATGCTTAAAATGATAAGCACTACACTACTAATCAGGTTGATCATCGCATGATCTCCATCACCCGCCGCTCAAATCCTTCTTTGATCTGTGTGCGGAATTCGCCGGTGTCTGTATAGTCAATCGTATGCACAAAAAGCAGGCGCTGGTCTGAAGAGATATCCAGGGATAATGTGCCAGGGGTGAGTGTAATCAAACTCATTAACAATGTAATCTCTGCATCAGTATGAGCCTCCAGAGGGACACCAATGACCCCTGGGGTAATATTCAACTGCGGCGAGAGGACAGTTTTTGCCACGCGCAAGTTCGCCAAAAAAAGCTGGGACATGAAAAAAAAGAGAAATTCGATGATCTTGGGCACACGATAAAAATAATCGCGTTTGTAGCGGTCGCGCAGGATGATCCACAAAACCAGGAAGCCCAACAAGAAACCAAAAAGCAGGTTCACCGGATAAAATTGTCCGGTCAAAGCCCCCCATGCAATAGCGAGTAAGATATTTAGTAAAAAAATATTCATGGGTTTATAAATATTGACTGAATATATAAGTTTGGATCCAATAGCTGCAGCGAGGCCTGCTCAGCCAGGGTGTAAACCGGACCGGCATAGAACCCCAGCACTAAGGTAAGAGCGGCCAGGACAAAAGCAGGCACGATCAAAGCCCAAGTGTGCTTTACTTCAGGTTTTTCGCATGACTTTTCAGGTGCAGGCTTCCAGAAAGCCTCTGCCCAAATTTTTGTCATGGAGAACAATGTCAACAGGCTGACAGCCAATGAAACTGCAATAATCAAGAACTGTTCTTTCTCCATACCGCCTCGGATCAATGCCAACTTGCCAAAGAAACCAGAAAGTGGAGGCAGCCCTGCCAGGGACATAGCCGGAAACAGGAACAGTACCGCCAGGGCAGGACGGCTGGTGTACAACCCACCCAATTTCTTTAAATCATACGTCCCTTCAGTCGAATTAACCACCCCGCTAATAAAAAAGAGCGCAGTCTTGGCTATCACAACATGCACCATAAAATAGATCATCGCTGCCAGCGATGCCTGGCTGTACAAACCTAACCCCATCAAGAGATAACCTATCTGGCTGATGATGTGAAAGGAGAGCAAACGGCGGAAATCATACTGCGCGGCTGCGCCCAAGACACCGGTAACCATGGTAAAGCCAGCCAGCCACAAGAGTAGATTGAGCAAAAACGGATTGGCTTGAATGGACAACAAAGAAAAGATCCGCACCATGGCGTAAACCCCAACCTTGGTAAGCAAACCCGAAAATAACGCAGTGACTGCAACAGGGGGGGTATGGTAAGAAGCGGGCAGCCAGAAGAACAACGGAAATATGGCGGATTTGATGCCAAAAGCCACCAGGTAAAGCAGCGCCAGGGTTGTGACAATCCCATCGGGTTGGATACTTTTTATCTGTATGGCGATATCAGCCATATTTAAAGTGCCAGTCAGGCTGTAGGTGATTGCTGTCGCAGAAAGAAATAATGCAGAAGCCAACAGGTTGAGAATAATGTATTTCACCGCTCCCTCTATTTGCCGGCGCTCGCCGCCCAGCGCCAGCAAGATGAAGGAAGCCATTAACATTACCTCAAACCAGACATACAAATTAAAAATATCACCGGTAAGGAACGAACCGCAGACCCCCATCAGCAAAACCAAAGTCAGCGGATAGAAACCATAGGATGTCCTTTGATCGTCAATAGCTGAGAGGGAGAAAATCATCACCAGAAAACCGATCAACCCAGCCAACACAAGCATCACCGCACTAAAAATATCCACCACCAGGGTGATGCCAAATGGCGCCGGCCAGTTTCCCACCTGATATGTCATGATACCTTCATCCAACACCATGAATAAAAGGCGAGTGTTCACAGCCAGTAGTATTGCGCTGAATGCGACACCCAGGGTTTTCTGGATGCGCAGCCGCTTCCAAAAGAAGATCAACAGCACCAGGCCAGCCAACGGCGTGATGATCGGAAATACAGGCAAATGGGTCATGAGATCTGCTCAGTCCCTTCAAGCTCAGATGGGTCTTCGATTTTCATTTCAGTCGTTCGCAGCCGGCGCAGGTCTTCAGTGCCTGCATTATGGTAAGCCTCACCCAACAAGATAATAGCAAATGCAGTAACACCAAAGCTGATGACGATTGCGGTGAGGATCAGTGCCTGGGGGACCGGATCGGCATAGGGCGTAAGCAGGTTCTCTTCCCCTGCAGGTATAAGAGGCGGCAATCCACGCACAGGTCGTCCCAGGGTAAATATGAGCAGGTTGACAGCATGCCCAAGCAAAAGCAACCCGATAATCACTTTTACCAGGTTCCTGCGCAGCATCATGTACAACCCCCCGGCAAATAATGAACCGATTACCAGAGCAAAAACAACAGGCATCTTAATCCTCCATCAAGTTCAGCAGGATGTGCAGATTTACGCCGATAACCGCCAAATACACACCTACATCAAACATAAATGGCGTTCCAATCTTGCCTATTACTGGAACTGCCTGTTCCATCCAGACACCGGTCATGAATGGTTTGCCAAACAATATCGACAACAAACCGCTGGATAATGCTACGAGCAAACCCAGGCCAATAAACTGCCGTGGTTTGAAGAAGATCATACGGCGCGTTGACCCTGGATCGAAGGCAATCGCCGAAAGCATGAATGCTGCCGATGCCACAACCCCACCTGTAAAACCACCCCCCAATTCATTATGGCCTCTGATGAGTAGAAAAAATGAAAAGATAAGCAGCAAAGGCATGATCAGGCGCGCCGATGCCCGTAAGAATAAGGAGGTCGCTCTTTTCTTTCCCGGCTGTTCGCCGCTTGATTGGAATTCTTTTGACTTTCCCAATCTATAGAGCGCATACACACCCAATGCTGCAGTGGAGAGAACGGTGATTTCACCCAAAGTGTCAATCCCGCGGAAATCCACCAGGATGACATTGACAACATTGCGTCCCTTCGCCAGGATATAACTGTTCTTAACAAAATATGGCGAAAGCTTTGAGACCAATGGATAACTGGTGACCACCAGCACCAGAAAGGTCATCAGCAGACCTGCCGAACCTGCCACCAGAAAATCCAAAACGCGCGCTGGAGGGCTGGTAAGGCGGGTAAATCGCGGAAAACGATGGATAACCAAAACCAGCAGGATCACCGTCAGCGTTTCAATGGCGAACTGGATCATCGCCAGGTCAGGCTCTCCGTACCAAAGGTAGAATACCGCCAGGCCGTACCCCACCACGCCAACCGAGGCCACTGCAGCCAGGCGAGAACGCGAGCGAATTGCGGCAATGATCGCCGCGATCACAATAACCGCCAGGATCAGCTCATAAATGCGCACATCCAGGGATGGGGGGGGTATTTTTACCGGTCGAATAATTAGGCTGTACCCAGCCAGAAGAACGGTCGTGCCGATCACCACACTGAGATAAATATGCAAGTAACCATTTTGCAGTATGCGCGTCTGCCAGCCTGCCAGGGCTGTCATGCCATTCAAAGACTTTGCATAAAGATTTTCCGGCCCCCAGGTCCAGTTCAACCGTGAGGCAAATTGCCGGATGCCATTGCGAGCCAGGTAAAGACCAATGCCAAGCGCCAGGGTTACGGCACTCAAGATCAGCGCTGGGTTGATGCCGTGCCACAAAGCCAGCTTAACCGTCAATTCCTGCTGCAGGGATGCCGAGGCCGCCGGCGCAATCAGGCTGCCGCTCACCAGAGCCGGCAAAAGACCAAACAGCACCCCCAGCCCACCTAACAGCACCGGTCCCAACCACAGACCGAAGGGGGCTTCATGCACGTGGTCAAACTCTTGCCGCGAACGCCCCCAGAATGTTTCCAGGCTGACCGTACCAGCCACAAATACATTAAAAACACTGGCAATAAGGGCAACGACCGCCAACCACAAACCAATTTCAAGCGACGCTTCGTAAAATGCCTCCTTGGCAATAAAGCCAAGCAGGGGCGGTAAACCCGCCATGGACAGAGCAGCCAGTACGGCAGCAAGCGTAGTGACAGGCATAAATCGCTGTAGCCCGCCTAATTTGCGTACATCGCGCGTCCCGCATTCGTGATCCACTGCACCGGCAACCAGGAAAAAGGCGCCTTTATACAGGGCATGGGCTAGAAGCAATACCATCCCTGCTTTCAATGCCAGCGTGCTCCCCAGTCCAATCAGGTGCACAATCATACCCAGGGCACTGATTGTCGTGTAAGCCAACAGCCGCTTGAGATCGGTCTGCAGAATAGCCAGAAAACCACCAGCCAGCATGGTGATCCCGCCGATGCCTCCCACGAGATAAAGCCACTCTTGTGTGCCACCCAGGACGGGCAACAGACGAGCCAGGAGGTAAATACCTGCTTTTACCATAGTGGCTGAATGCAGGTAGGCACTGACCGGTGTCGGCGCTTGCATGGCATTCGGCAGCCAGTAATGGAATGGGAACTGCGCAGATTTGGTAAAAGCGCCAACCAGGATCAGAAGCAGAATGGGCAGGTAGAGTGAATTTCCTGCGAGCGGGTTTTGTTGCAGCAGTACGGATATTTCATAGCTGCCCGCTGACTGTCCAAGAAGGATAAAACCTGCCAGCATCGCCAACCCCCCTGCGCCGGTGGTTAACAGCGCCTGGAGTGCAGCATACCGGGATGCGGCCTCATCGTGATTAAAACCGATCAAGAAATATGAGCTGAGGCTGGTAAGTTCCCAGAAGACAAACAACAGAATCAGGTTATCGGACAGAACCACCCCCAGCATAGAAGCCATGAAAATGAAGAACCAGGCATAAAACCGGGGCAGACGTTGATCACCCTTCAGGTAATCATTTGCGTAAATTGCCACCAGGGCGCCTATTCCGCTGATCAACAAAGCAAAAAGGAGACCCAGGCCGTCTGCACGGAAATTTAGACTGACACCCAGGTTTTGCGCCCATGGAATTTCTATCGAAACAGGCGCAGTATGATTTTGGTTGATAACCAGGCGGATCAATAAAAATGTGATTCCCGCAGGAAGGATGGCAAAAACCCAACCAGCATGCTTCTGCAATCGCTGTGTTATGAAGGCAGCCAGGATTGCCGCCAGAAATCCAGGGAAAACAATATAGATGAGCGTCATTTCACCTCGATGCACTACCCACACCACCCCAAAAACTATTCATGATCGGAACCATTTTACAGGATAATTTTTGGTTTGACGAGACATTTGGTGGAAATTCGATGTTTTCGAAAACCGCTGCCCTATCGGCATACCCGAAGGAATAGAAATAAACCTTCGACATGCTATAATCATCACTGGCTAGGACAGGAGAAAAAGTCATGGGAATTCTTCAGAACCTTCTTGGGCTATTCAAACCCCGCAAACAAACGCAAAGATACTATCCACTGGCGGTAAAATGCCGGCGTTGCGGAGAAGTCATTCACGGGCAGGTCGATCTGCTCAATGAACCCAGCATCCAATATGACGAAAAAGGAAAAACCAGCTATTTTTGCCGCAAAGTCTTGATGAGCGACAGCGGACGCTGTTTCCAGAACATTGAGATTGAACTAACTTTCGACGCAAACCGCATGTTGAAAGAACGCAAAATCACCGGCGGCGAATTTATTGACGAAACATAAACCGGAACAAAAAGAGGCTGCATTTGTTCAGGCAGCCTCTTTCATTGTCAATTCGAAAGGTTATTGCTCCAGTGCGGCCTCTTCAGGCTTGTTCAACGGTTCATCTCCGCTGACCTGATGGAAAACCAGGGTCTTTCCCTCCTCGCCCACATCCACCACAATCGTGTCACCTTCCGAGAACTCACCGCCCAACAGGCGCACCGATAACGGGCTTTCCACATATTTCTGCAGCGCCCGGCGCAAGGGGCGAGCGCCAAAAGCCGGGTCAAACCCTTCTTTTGCCAGCCAATCTCTACCAGCTGGAGTCAATTCTACATTCAGCCCGCGCTCGACCATCCTCTCCTGCACCTCTTTCATCTGCAGATCGACAATCAACCCCATCTGCTCCAACGAGAGCGGTGAGAAGGTGATAATTTCATCAATTCGGTTTAAAAACTCAGGGCGGAAAGTACTCTTGAGCGCCTTTTCGATCTTCTCATGCTCAGCACGCTCATCGCTATCGCCGCGGTTTTGCAAGAAGCCCAGGCTGCCTGAGCGGCGCACATATTCAGTGCCCAGGTTGCTGGTCATAATCAGCACGCTGTTGCGGAAATCAACAATCCGACCCTGCCCATCGGTAAGTCGCCCATCATCCAGGATCTGCAACAAGGCGTTCCAGACCTCGGGGTGGGCTTTCTCAATCTCATCGAAGAGAATCACCCGGTATGGCCTACGTCGTACAGCCTCGGTGAGCTGACCGCCTTCTTCGTAGCCCACGTACCCCGGAGGTGCTCCAAACAAGCGCGAGACGGTATGCTGTTCACGATATTCACTCATATCGATGCGTACCAGGGCGTCTTCATCATCAAACATAAAATCAGCCAGTGCTTTGGCTAACTCAGTCTTGCCGACGCCGCTTGGTCCGATAAAAATAAATGAGCCAATCGGGCGGCGCGGGTCTTTCAGACCGGAGCGCGCCCGGCGGATGGCGTCCGAAATGGCGTGGATAGCTTCATCCTGACCGATAATGCGTTCGTGCAGCCGTTCTTCCATGTGCAGCAGCCTGGTTGCTTCCGTTTCCATCATCTGGCTTACCGGGATACCGGTCCATTGGGCAACCACTTCGGCGATATCATCAGTATCCACCACTTCGTCCAACTTGTGTTCATCTTCCCACTGGTCGCGCAGGCGGTTGAACTCTGCATCCAGGCGCAACCGCTCAGCCTTTTTCTGTGCAGCGCGTTCGTAATCACGTTCCTGTCCAGCCTGTTCTTCTTCAGCCGAGAGCTTATCTATTTCAGACTTCTTCGCTTTCAAATCATCCGGCAGTGAATACAAGGCCACGCGCAGCTTTGCTGCTGCTTCATCCATCAGATCGATCGCTTTGTCGGGTAAACGCCGGTCTGTAACATAACGAGAGGACAACCTGGCAGCGTCTACCAGGGCAGTATCCGAGAAACGCACCTTATGATGGGCTTCGTAGCGATCGCGCAGACCGCGCAGCATCTGGATTGTCTCTTCAACACTGGGTTCTTCTACATACACTGGTGCAAACCGCCGCTCCAAGGCCGAGTCCTTTTCAATGTGCTTGTGGTATTCATCCAGAGTGGTGGCGCCCACGCACTGCAACTCACCGCGCGACAGCGCCGGTTTGAGCATATTGGAGGCGTCCATGGCTCCTTGCGCTGCCCCCGCCCCCACTACAGTGTGCAATTCATCGATGAACAGGATCACTTCGCCTTCAGCGCGCTGGATTTCTTCCATAACCGCCTTCAAGCGCTCTTCAAACTCACCGCGAAAACGCGAACCAGCGATCATGGCGCCAAGATCCAAGGCAACCACACGTTTCCCCGAAAGGATCTCTGGCACATCGTTGGTGGCTATCTTTTGCGCCAAACCTTCAACAATGGCTGTCTTACCCACACCTGCCTCACCGATTATCACGGGATTATTTTTTGTACGCCGGCACAAAATCTGGATGAGGCGCAAGATTTCTGAATCCCGCCCAATCACCGGATCGAGCTTGCCTTCACGCGCCATCTGGGTCAGGTCGCGCGAATAACGCTCCAGTGTGCGGTAGCGTGTTTCGGCTTGCGGGTCGGTCACACGCTGCCCGCCGCGCAATTGCTGTATGGCATCGTATACGCGTTCGCGAGTGACACCTGCGCCTTCCAATAAACGCGCAGCTGGTGTGCTGCGCTCGCTCATTATGGCCAGGAAGAGATGCTCTGTGGAAATGTATTCATCTTTTAGCTTGTTCGCCTCTTCATTGGCCAGGTCAATAATCCGCTTTACCCGTGGGGTAATAAAAATCTGCCCGGCGCCGCCGCCGAATATATTAGCTTTTGGGCTGGTACGCAAAATATAATCTAACCGCTCGGTTAATGCGGAGATATCTATCTTTAATATTTCAAGAATTTGTGAAATTACCCCCTGCGGCTGCTCGATCAGGGCCAACAAGATATGTTCGGTGTCTATTTGATTGTGACCATAGCGCTGGATGATCTCAGCAGCCCGTTGAGCAGCTTCTTGAGCCCGCTCAGTGAATCGATCAAAACGCATCATTTTGGTAACCTCTTTCTCCAATTCAGGGAACACCTGATATGGGGATTATAACATCCAGCCTCTTAACAACATGCAAACAGGATGTAAGAGGAATATATGAAAGCCAAAAAAGGAAGAAATCCATGCCCTTCTCAAGGCAACGCGGGAAACAAAATAACCTTTATTTTGAATAGAATATTTATGGCGTAGATGTGAGGCTGGCCGTGGCGGAAGGGATCGATGCCGCGGTTGTGGTTGGGGTAGGCGTAGTCTGCAAGATGTAAATGAGGGGTATCCAGCCAACGCGCCCTTCTGCATCCATCACCTCCACCCAGACAAGCCCGTTGACGATCCGGCGCTGGTACAACACAGTCAACTGCTGGTTGTGCAGTATGGTGGCAATTTCTGGGCCTTCTGGCCACTGGCGTAAGGCTAAACCAGGCAAACGGGTGCCGTGCGCTCTGACCAGCACAGGGAGCGGGGTATTTGTCGGCGTGTAGGTGGCGGTTGGCGTGGCAGTAAAAGTCGCTGTCGCTGTATGGGTAGCTGTCGCAGTTGGCACTGGCGTTGAAGTATGTGTGGGCGTCAAGCTGGGACCAGGGGTTGGAGTTTCAGTTATGGTTGGTGTTGGGGTGAAGGTCGGCGGCGTAAGAGGGTCTAACCGGGCTGCAAAGACCTGGTTAACAACGACGGCAACAGGGCGTTGCAACCTATCGGCAATATTTTTCTGAAGCTGAACGCTATCTTCATATCTTAGGAAATCAATTGTGCGCAACACGAGAACGATATTAAGCGTGTCACCGTTTGTGTTTGATTCCCATTCCACCAGTTCAACATCTTCAATTTTCACAACTTCTTCTGTGATTACCTGCTCAATGGTGCGAGATTGCGATGCATCCCTGACAAATTGGTAGCTGAAAAAGCTCAACGGTCCCAGCAGCAATAGTGTAAGGAAGGCTGAAATCTTTAGACTGTATGGGACTTCTTTTCTAATATTATTGAAGGATTTACCAAAACCCAAGGAGAAAAAAACCAGCGATGCCGCAAAGGCAATGCTGACGGCATTGGTAATAAAGAGCAAAAATGCACCGCCTGCAACATCCCAGCGCTCCATTGCCAGTCCGATACCCACAGTACAAAGCGGCGGCATGATGGCGGTAGCGATAGCCACACCCGGTAGGGCAGCAGAAATATGCGGCATAGCCAGGGCAAACGCTGCCGCAGCACCGCCAGCCAGGGCCACGCCCAAATCGATTGGACCCGGCCGGGTCCGTCCCAGCACCTCTGCTGGCAATTCCGCCAGAAACACAATTGGCAACGTGCGGTTTATCCAACCGATCAAGAAGGAGATAAAAATCGCCAGAAGCGCACCGCGGATCAAGGCCGAGGTCGCATCGTGCACCATCTTCCGGTCCCCGGTCAAGGACGCCAAACCCAGGCCAATGATAGGAGACATCAGTGGAGCCACTAACATGGCGCCGATTATTATCGCCGGTGAATTTGCCAACAGCCCCAGGGTGGCGATGATACAGGAAAGGACAACCAGAAGAAAGAAATCAAAACTTGGACGAGAAGAATCGCGCAACTGAACCTGGACTTCTCCCCTGCGCTCGACGCTCAACAACCTCAGGTTTCGCCGCCACCACAGTAAAAACCTTTGGCGCAGCGATGGATCTCGTTTTTCCTGGTTCAGATTGTTCAAATTTTCCTCCCGTTTCATTTTACCGCATAAATTAACCGGTCTTTTATTGTATTCGGGAACAATCTACAACAGCATATCGTCTATCTTCCATGGCTGGCGGAATGGAATAATTAATCGGCCAGCGACTGTTCAGTAGGAAACAATTTCAGAATCACAGGAGTATCTTATGTACAAGAAGTCGTTCGTATTCACCAGTATTCTTCTCATCGCCGTGCTGCTTAGCGGCTGCGCAGGCGCTGCATTGGCACAGACCACCACGCCGGCGGCAGAAAGCGCCTCCCCGCGTACCCTGACCGTTAGCGGCAGCGGCAAGGCGTATCTCACCCCGGATATTGCCTACATTAACATTGGCGTTCGCAGCGAAAGCGCTGAGGCTTCCACCGCTGTGACTGGCAACTCAATCAGTTCAGGAAAGGTGATCGATGCCTTGAAGGAATTGGGCGTGGAAGTTAAAGACATTCAGACCACAAACTTTAGCATCTACCCACAGCAGAAATATGACATGGAAGGGAAGCCAAGCGGAGAAATCACCTATGTGGTAGAGAACACGGTCTTTGTTACTGTGCGTAATCTTGAAAATATCGGCAAGCTGCTGGACGCAGCGGTGAGCGCTGGTGCCAACCAGATCTACGGTATCCAGTTTGATGTAGCCGATAAAAGCGCTGCCCTCTCTGAAGCTCGCAAAGGCGCTGTGGCGAACGCCCAAGCAGTGGCCCAGGAGCTTGCAGAGGCTGCCGGTGTGACATTGGGAGAGATCCAAACCATCAATATCGTTAGCGGCGGATCTCCAATCCCTGTATTCGACAATCGCGGCGGGATGCTGGCTGCTGAAGCTGCCAGCGTACCGGTATCAGCCGGTCAGATGGTCCTGACTGTGGATGTCAGCCTGGTTTACGTAATCCGCTAGACTCGCATTTCATCCCACGAGGGGCTGCCTGGAAGAAAGGCAGCCCCTTTTCTTATTCAATCGGATCATCCTCTGGATCCGCCTTTCCCCCCTGGCTGATCTTGCGTGCACGCCGGATAAATGGCGGGGTATTCAGACCGCGTTCGAGCAGATACGTCAGGTAATGCTGCATCAAGATTTCCATCTCGTGGTTGGTGGACGGTTTGAGAATAGCCTGTGTCGCATCACTGTAACTGCTGCGTTGAAAATGGCGGAAGTATTTCAGAGCTTGCATAGAGACTGGATGGGCGCCATCCACCTGGGAGCCACAATGCGGGCACAGCGCGCCGCCGTGCTGCGCTGAGAAATATTGGTCTTCCGGTTTTATCGCAGCCCCGCACAAGGCGCATTCAAATAGTTGCGGCCGAAAACCCAGGTAATCCAGCAAGCGCATCTCGTAATAACGCGTCACCAGGTCGATATTATCGGATTGGCACAAGCGCGAAAGGCTGTCTGTAATCAGGCGGTAGAGTGACTGGTTCGGGCCTTCTTCATAGGTAAAACGATCGAGTAATTCAATCAAATACGCCGCGCAAGTGGTGCGCATCAGGTCTTCTCGCAGCGGCAGGTAGGGGTCTAAGGTGTCCACCTGGTCGATCAGCGGGAGATCGCGAGCGCGAGAAATGAGCATATTGATCCGGGTGAAGGGTTCCAGGTGACCAGCTTTGCGCGAACGGGCGCGGCGCACACCCTTGGCGACAGCGCGCAACTTGCCGTATTCGCGTGAATACACCCAAATCAGGCGGTCAGCCTCCCCCCAATTGCTGTGGCGCAGCACAACTGCCTCCAGGCGCAAGGTGCGCTGGCGGTGAAAGGGCAAATCTACAGGATGCATAAAAGAATTATATCAACAGGCAGCACTTGCGTGGTTGACTTCTTTCCTGGCATCTGGTAAAATCAGCCCCGCCCGGAGCGTTGTACCCTTCGCCCGGGTAAATCCGCGCTAATACTTTTTATGAAAGGGCTTGAAGGAAAATGAAAGTACTATTGGTCAAAGACGTATACAAATTGGGGCGTGCAGGAGATGTGAAACGGGTAGCTGATGGCTACGGACGCAACTTCCTGATCCCCCAGGGGCTGGCTGTGCTTGCTACCCCCGGCGCACTGAAACAGGTCTCCCGTATCCGCACTGCAGCAGATGAAAAACGTACTGTTGCCAACAAGGAAATGAGCGGTGTGGCAGAAGCGCTTTCCAAGATCACCCTGTATTTTCCCGCCAAGGCTGGAGAAACCGGGAAGCTGTACGGCTCGATTACCCCCCAAATGATTGCAGATGCCATCCAGGAAAAGAGCGGCATTGAAGTCAATCGCCGCCAACTTGATTTTGAACCCATCCGCACACTTGGCCGCCAAAATGTCCATGTACGCCTGACCATCGACCTGGTACCAGAGGTCGGTGTAGTCGTCTACCGTGAAGGTGAAACCCTGGAAGCGGTGCTAAAACGCGAACAGGAAGAAACCTACCTGGAAGTTGAAGAAGAGGAAAGTGAACCTGAAGAACAGGCGTAAAGACCTGGCTCTGGCTTATTAACTCGGACACTCACCGGCCTGCATAAAGGGGAGGCATCGACTTACGCTGGTATCCAGCGTTATTCCCGAAAGTATCAAGCCTTCCTTTGAACAGGCCGGTTTCCTTTTCAAGAGCTATCGTGAGTCTGTTCACAGTTCACCCAATTATTGGTAAACAACGCTTCAAGAATGGACGTATCAGCCGGTCAAAAACTCCGCCAAGCGCGTGAAGCCCTTAGGCTAACCCTGGAACAGGTTTCCCAGGCCACTCGCATCCGTGTTCCGAATCTCAGGGCAATGGAAGCGGATGATTTTGACTCCCTGCCGTCGGCAACACAAGCGCGCGGGTTTCTGCGTATGTACGCCGGTTACCTTGGGCTGGATGCAGACCAGCTGCTGGCTGATGTGCGCACTACGGGTGAGCCTGCTGCAGCAGCCCCTCCCCAAACTGCTCCCCCGCCTGAGCCCGCTGCAGAACAATTCCAGGAAGCCAGAGAGATTTTTGCAAGGATTGGGCGCCAATTGCGTTACCAGAGGGAGCTTCTCAGCCTAACCCTGGATGAGGTTGAAAAGCAGACCCATCTGCGCCAGCACTACCTCGTGGCAATGGAAAACGGCGACCTGGATGCCCTGCCGTCACCGGTTCAGGGGCGCGGTATGCTCAGCAATTACGCCACTTTTTTAGGGATGGATCATGAAGACCTGCTCTTGCGATTTGCAGAAGGATTGCAGTCGCGACTAAGCGTGCGGCAGGCCGCAATCCCGAAGGAAGAGACAGAAACCGCGCAACCCCAGACACAGCTTCCTGCACCCATCCGGCGCTTTTTTTCAGGCGAAGTGGTGATTGGCGGTATATTGATCCTATCACTGGTGGTTTTTGTGCTGTGGAGTGTGATTCGTGTATTTTCTATACAATCGACACAGGAAACCAGCCCCACCGCGCCGTCGATTGCTGACGTCTTGCTGGCCTCTGCTACACCCACCCTGACAGAAACTCCGTTGCCGCCCACTGCCACCCCTCTGGCAATACCACAACTTTTCCCAACCCAGGTGATTGCAACAGACGAACAGACGGGAGAACCGTTAACTGGCCCTGCGGCTGGAAAAGTTCAACTTTATATCGCAATTCGCCAGCGCACATGGTTGAGAGTAACCGTAGACGGCGAAGTGGTTTTTGATGGGCGGGTAATCCCAGGCAGCGCCTATACCTACACAGGAGAGACGCAAATCGAAATCCTGGTTGGCAGCGGTTCGGCGATCCAGATATTCTATAATCAGCAAGATTTGGGTACCCCTGGTCAATACGGCCAGGTGGTGAACCAAATTTTCTCAACAACCGGTATTCTAGCGCCAACGCCTACCATTACCCCCACACTGGCGCCCACACCCACCGGTACCGCCACACCCGTTCCCACACGCACACCAGCCGGCGTTCCGACAAGCGCCCCTGCGTTGCCGTGATCATTTAGAGGTATTGAATGGCTGCAAAAAAATTACACTTGATTTCCCTGGGATGTGCAAAAAACTCTGTGGATTCCGAATCGATGGCCAGCCTGATGGAAGTTGCCGGCTATCGTCTGGTTGAAGATGCATCAAGTGCCAACGTGATCCTGGTGAATACCTGCGGGTTTATTGAACCCGCCAGGCAAGAATCGTTGGAAGTGTTAACGGAGCTGGCAGCTGCCAAGCGCCAGGGGCAGCTTCTAATTGCTGCCGGCTGCCTGACCCAGCGCTACGGCGCCGAGATTGCCCAGCAAGTTCCTGGCATTGATGGCATCCTGGGCACGCGGCGCTGGATGGATATCGTCGAGGTGGTGCAAAAACTGCGCACCCAGCCTCACCCACAGCCTGTCTATCACCTGCCCGATGTGAGGACTATCGGTAGCGACGAACGCGGCGTCTTACGCGTATCCTTGCAAGGCGCCAGCGCATACTTGAAAATTGCCGACGGCTGCCGCCGCCCATGCGCCTACTGCGCCATTCCATTGATCAAAGGCACCACCGTCAGCCGGCCCATGGAAAATGTGCTGGCAGACGCCCAGGCCATGCAAGAGATCGGCATCAGAGAATTGATCCTGATTGCCCAGGATACTACCGACTATGGTCACGACCTGGGTCTGAAAGACGGTCTGGCGCTGTTACTCGAAAAGATGATCCCCCTGGTTCCAGATATCGATTGGATCCGCATTATGTATGCCTTCCCCGGCTATGTCACCGACCGGTTGATCGATATCATGGCGGATGCACCGCAGATCCTGCCCTACCTGGATATCCCTCTGCAGCACGCTCACCCTGACACTTTGCAGCGCATGCGCAGGCCGGCAAACATGGATTGGGTTCACCGCACACTGGGTAAAATGCGCACTGTACTGCCAGACCTGGCTTTGCGTACTACATTCATCGTCGGATACCCGGGAGAAACCGAAGAAGAGTTCCAGACCTTACTGGATTTCATCCAGGAAATCCGTTTTGATCGTGTGGGCGCCTTCCAGTTTTCATTTGAACCAGGAACCGCCAGCGAAAGCCTGGGTGATCCCATCCCTGCCGAGGTCAAACAGGAGCGCTATGACCGGCTGATGGAACTCCAGCAATCCATTTCGCTTGAAGTAAACCAGGCGCTCGTAGGTCAGACGATGGATGTATTGGTCGAAGGGCAGGGCGACGGTATTTCCCTTGGACGCACATACCGCGACGCACCTGAGATCGATGGATTGGTAATTATCGAGGGGGAAGCGCCAGTGGGCGAGATACTCCCTGTGCACATCAACAGCGCCATGACCTACGACCTGACAGGGAGAATAGTGGAATAATTATTCGATATCGAAGGGATTTACCCAATGCTTGATTTAAACAACCATGAAATTCAATTTGCGCTCAATGCGGTGCAGCAGGCATCTCTTCTGGTCAGACATATCCAGGCCGAACTCGTCTCACCTGCGCTGACCAAAGACGATCGTTCGCCCGTTACGGTTGCCGATTTTGCCGCCCAGGCGATGGTTGGATACCTGCTGTCCGAGGCATTCCCCAGGGATGTGATGGTGGCTGAAGAATCCTCATCAGCGCTGCGCGCACCTGGGGCGGAAGAGACCCTGGAGCTTGTGACATCCTTTTTACAACGGGTTATCCCCCAGGCAAACCCAACCGCGGTGTGCGAGTGGATCGACCACGGTCGCACAGACACTGCCGGACGTTTCTGGACCCTGGATCCTATCGATGGCACAAAGGGCTTTCTGCGCGGCGACCAATACGCCATCGCCCTGGCGTTGGTGGTGGACGGAAGTGTGCAAATCGGGGCGCTGGGTTGTCCAAACCTGGAAGACGCCAGCCGGGTGAAGATAGGCGGCGAGGGCTCGCTGGTGATTGCTGCACGAGGCAGCGGTACGTGGACCACAGCCCTGGCAAACCCATCAGCTTTCCGGCAATTGAAGGTCTCTGCCGAGACCCAGCCAGCTCAGGCGCGCATCTTGCGCTCGTTTGAAAGCGGGCACACCAATGTCAGCCAGATCGATATTTTTACCCAGGCACTGGGTGTCCAGGCGGAGCCGGTGCGCATGGACAGCCAGGCGAAATACGCCGTCCTGGCGGCAGGTAAGGGCGAATTGCTGCTGCGCCTGCTTTCCACGAGCAAACCCGATTACCGGGAGAAAATCTGGGACCAGGCTGCCGGCTCGCTGGTGCTGCAGGAAGCTGGCGGGCGCATCACGGATTTGCATGGGAATGACCTGGATTTCTCGACCGGGCGCTCGCTGCTGCACAACCGCGGCATCCTGGCATCCAATAACCAGTTACACGCAGCTGCACTACAGGCCTTAGCAAGTATAGGGGCATAAGGGGGATTACCTTCGCTTATGAAGCACGCCAACCGTATCGCCCTGCTGCTTAGCCTGCTGGCAATCCTGGCTGGTTACCTGGTCTCCGACCGGGTTTTTGAGCGGTTGGCGCACATTGAAGACGAAATGGCGTATCTCTGGCAGGCGCAGGTGATCGCAAAAGACAGGCTCACCCTGCCCTCGCCTGCTGAACCCAAAAGCTTCCTGGTGCCTTTTGTCATTGATTACAACGGCCAGCGTTTTGGCAAATATCCCCTGGGTTGGCCTGTTCTGCTCTCCATTGGTATTCGCCTGGGCGCTCACTATCTAGTCAATCCCTTGCTGGCTGGGCTGGGCGTATGGTTGACTTACTGCCTGGGGAAAGCAGTATTTAATGAGACCGTGGGGCTGGTGGCTGCCGGGTTGACTCTCAGCTCACCCTTTTTCCTGATGAACTCAGGTTCGCTGCTCTCGCATCCATTCGGACTGGTGCTCAGCGCAGGGTTCGCCCTGGCCTGGTTGGATGCCTTTACTCACCTGGATGCTCCCAGGCGCTGGCTGCCGACGATTGCTGCCGCTGGGGCGCTTGGCGTCCTGGTGCTGACGCGCCCGCTCACCGCCGCAGCCGTGGCGCTGCCGTTCGGGCTTCATGGTCTGTATTTGCTCTGGTGCGGCGGAGGAAATGTGCGCAAGCGATTGGTGGTTTTTGTGTTGATTGTCTTGACGCTGTCCATGCTTCATTTTACCTGGCAGTATGCTGTTACTGGAGATGCGCTGCTGAACCCGTACACACTCTGGTGGGAGTATGACAAAATTGGCTTTGGTCCAGGTTTCGGTCATGTGGAGGGAGGCCACAACCTGACCATGGCACGCATTAACAATAAAATGAGCCTGCAAGCGGGTTGGAAAGATCTGTTTGGTTGGGCCGGTTATTCCTGGTTGTTCTTGCCCCCCGGTTTGATCGCCATACGCAAAAACTACAAGGGCTGGTTGTTAGCCAGCGTCGTGCTTAGCCTGTTTGCCGTTTATATGATCTACTGGATCGGATCGGCGCTTTTTGGACCCAGGTATTATTACGAAGGTCTTTTTAGCCTTACCCTGGTCAGCGCAGCAGGGATTTGCTGGTTGGCAGGTCTGCCTGCAAAAGGCACAGAAGGGATTAAGAGATTTCCCTGGTTACAAAAGGCACGGCTTCCGGTTATTACCGCCCTGCTGGCAATCCTGCTTGGGTTTAATCTCTTCGGCTATCTGCCAGAACGCCTGGGGTCGATGCGCGGGCTTTACGGTGTGGAGAGAAGCAAACAGGAGCCGTTCCTCACCACCTCTGCGCAGTCGCTGACCCCGGCTTTGATCATCGTCCACACCGGAGAAGATTGGATCGACTACGGTACCTTATTAGAGCTGCAAAATCCTTTCTTCGATACCCCTTTCATTTTTATTATCGCTCGCTCTGCAGAGAAGGACCAGGCTGCTGCGGCAAGCTTTCCTGACCGTTCGATTTACCATTACTACCCCGATACCCCATACACCTTTTACACAGCTCCGAGAATCCCTTAGACAATTCCATTCCTGAATAATGTGCCCAGGCTATCCCTTGACTGGTGGCAATTTAACAGCAACCATTATTGTGCTGGTTTCCCTGTACCCCGGGTATCTTTATCCTCTTTTTATGGCTTTATTTGGCCTTGCCCATTATGCTTTGAAGGGAGATTGTCTCAGTCTCCTTTCTTGATGTTGGTCGGGAAATCACCATGGAAAAAGCCGTGCGCCTGCTCATTATTGATGATGATCAATCCCAGGTGGAGATGCTGCGGGAGTATCTGCACAGATTCGGCTACATGCAGATTACCCAGGCAGCCTCCATTCGCGAATTGTGGGCAAAATTAAACCATCAAGACTTCGATATCCTTCTGTTAGATTATATGTTGCCTGATGGGACAGGTCTGGACGTCCTGAAAAAGATGAAGGAAAAAGGCCTGCGTATTCCAGTGGTGATGATCACCGGGCAGGGAAATGAAAGGGTAGCCGTCCAGGCAATCCAACAAGGGGCTGCCGATTACCTGCTTAAAAGCGGCGACTATCTCCTGACCCTACCTTCCCTGATCCAAAAGACCCTCCAGACGCGCCAGCTGGAACAGGCCGTGCAGGGCTCCTTGAACCAGATCAATTACCAGGCTCTCTTGCTTAAGAACGTACATGACGCCATTGTGGTCTGGGATATGGATGGGAGAATCACCTATTGGAACCCAGCTGCTGCAGCTATGTTTGGCTGGAGTGAAGCAGAGCGATTGGGACAGAACGTTGAAAATGTCTATCTTAATTTCTTTACGCCAAAAGTCTCCCTGCCAGATCGAGATCACGACAGCCCGTACTTTATTCGGAAATACAGTAGCCCCGATGGAAAAACCCTTTGGGTGAGCTCACGCGTATCGCGCCTGTTTGACACACAGGAACGCGGCAGCCAGATGATCGGGTACATGGATGTTTCGCATGATATCACCGATCGCGTACTGGCTGAAGAAGCGCTGAGAAACAGCGAAGCCAGGTACCGCGCCATCGTGGAAGATTACCAGACTGAGCTGATCTGCCGCTATACCCCCACCGGGAACCTGACCTTTGTCAATGAAGTATTCTGCCGCTATTTCGGCTTTGGGCGTGAAAAGCTGCTGGGGATGAACTTGTTGTACTTCTTGCCAGAAAGTGAGCGCCAGCGGATGGTCCATCACTGGACCGGGTTCAGCATCGATAAACCTGCCGCCACGTTAGAACACCAGGTGCAGTTGCCAAAACAGGGTCTACGCTGGTTGCAGCGCACTGATCGAGCCATCTTCGACAAACAGGGGCGCATCTTCGAGTTCCAATCCGTTGGGCGAGATATTACTGAACGCAAGCGCATGGAGCAGCAGATCAAAACAGCCCAGTCGCACTTGGTGCAGGCTGCCAGGCTGACCACCATTGGCGAAATTGCCTCGGGAGTAGCGCACCAGATCTATAACCCATTGACCACAATCATCGCTGACGCACAGATTCTGATGCGAAATCTCTCTGCTGGTTCGCCCGGCAGAGAGTCTGCCGAGGCGATCGAACAGGCCGGCTGGCGCTTACAAAATGTGGTACAGCGCTTGCTGGCATTTTCCGAACCTGCTGCCAACACCTTCGAAACCCTGTCCGTAAACGACACAATCACCCAGGCTTTATCGCTTGTCACCGATCAAATAACCCATGCCGGTATACAAATCCAGCTTAAGCTAGAGCCAGAGCTTCCACCAATACGCGCCAATGCGCGCCAATTACAGAACCTGTGGGTCAACCTGTTGTTGCTGGCGCGCGATGCAAGCGTCAATTATCAGGGACAATGGATCAGGATATTTACCTCTGCACTTCCGGGAAATGCCGTGATTGTTGAATTCCATGATGATGGAAAAAGCATCGCACCCGAGCAACTGGCTACGATCTTTGAGCCGGATTTTATCGGCAGTCCCACCGGTAGAGGCACAGGAATGGAACTGAGCATCTGCCGGGAAATCGTAAGACAACATGGTGGGCAGATTACCGCCGACAGTTCCCCCGACCGTGATACAATCTTTCGGGTGGTCTTTCCTGCGGAGGTGTAATCAGTGCCGCCTGCAAATATCCTGGTAATCGAAGACGATTACATCGTCGCCCGCACGATCGAGCGTAGCCTTCAACATGAAGATTTTCATGTCACGCTGGTCAGCCGGGGAGATAAAGGATTGCACATGGCAAGACAGGAACCGCCCGACCTGGTGATCCTGGATATCATCATGCCGGACATGGATGGCTATGAGGTGTGCAAAGAAATGCGGGCTTCTGCTCAGTTGGCGCATATCCCTATTCTCTTCTTGACAGCCAAGGTAAAGCCGCAGGATAAGATCGCTGGCTTTAAAGTGGGTGCAGACGATTATCTGACCAAACCCTTCAACGTGGATGAGTTGATCCTGCGCATCCAGGCGATACTGCGCCGCACTAAAACGGTTGATATGGAAGTCCAGGAATGCAGCGAACCATTGCTGGCGGAGATGTTATCTCCCGCTTTCCAAGAGCAAGCAGATCACTGCCTGGTGCTTGGTGATTATGCCCTGGATACACACACCTTCGAACTACAAACGCCGAACAAAGGGCGGATACGCCTCACACCGCTACAATACGATATTCTTTACCACTTGATGACACATCCTGGCGAAGCCTTTACCCCTTCTCGCTTGCTGGATGAAGTATGGGATTACCCTTCCGGAAAAGGCAGCCCAGATTTGGTCAGGGTGCATATCAAGACCTTGCGCGAGCGCATCGAGGATGACCCGCAATCGCCGAGATTTATCTGCACCGTGCCTGGTTTGGGATATACCATCAGGGCAGATACCGCCTGAGATGATGCAGCGATGAACACTGGCTCCACCCCTAAAACTATCCAGGAGTATCAAGCCGCCCTTGACCGCACCAGGCAGGTGGTAGAGCTTCAGTTACAGCTTTTTCAATCGAGCCACCTGAGCGATATTGGCGCCATTCAAAAGCATGTTTTATCTGCCGCCAGCCGGCTTTTGGTCTGCCAGCGCGTTTCCATGTACCTGTTCGACCAACCCAGGTCAGAATGGTTATCCCGCATCTCCCTGGATGAGGACGGAACCTGGGACTACCAGGTGATTTCAGAGGAGACGGATGAGATCGTAAAACAGTGTCTGCAGGCTGGAAAGATCCAGCACGCGGTCAGCGTCCTGTGCGCGCCAGTCGTGTTCAATAACACCGCCCAGGGCGCCATGCAGGCTGTCAAGAAAAAGACCGGGGATTTTGATGCCAACGACCAGGAGCTGTTGCTTATGCTGGCCAAGGTCGCCGCAAATGCACTGAGTGCCTTTCTGCAGATCGGCGCGTTGAAAACCCTGCACAGCGGTGCGCTGACCAGCCGCTGGGAGTTGGCAAATTCGCGCAATACGCTGCGCGCCCTGTTTGACAATTTACCCACTGCGCTTTACATTATTGACAGAGAATATCGCCTGGCAGCGGTCAATCGAAACCGAGCCGAACAGCTCGTAACAACATCCAAACCCTTGATCGGTTCGCATTGTTACCAGGCGTTGTTCAACCGTTCTTCACCATGTCCTCAATGCCGCGTAATTGAGACATTTGAAAACGGGATTAGCACACAGCGCAATGAACGCCGCATCCTTGAGCCAGAAAATCCGATTGACCTGGAGATCAGCGTCTATCCGATATTTGATGAAGAGAACCAGGCGGTTCAGGCGATACTCATCGAACAGGATATTTCTGAAAAACGCCGGCTGGAAAGCATCCTGACTCAATCCGAGAAATTGGCAGCTGTAGGCCAACTGGCTGCCGGGGTGGCGCACGAGATAAATAATCCGCTCACAGCGATTATCGCCAATGCTCAAATCATCCATCGAGAGCTTCCTGCAGACCACGACCTGCAGGAATCGGTTGATTTGATCACCCGCGCCGGGGCTCGCGCCGCACAGGTAATCCGCAACCTGTTGGATTTCGCCAGGCGTGAAGAATTCAGGTTGGATCTCATCGATATCAACAACACTTTGCGAAAATCGCTTGAGTTGGTGCAACACGAGCTGATCGCCCGGCATATCCAGCTCGTATTCGATGCGGACCCTTGCCTGCCTGCCTTGGTAGCCAGCGAAGACAACCTTCAGAGTGTGTGGCTCAACCTGTTATTAAATGCGATTGATTCGATCGATAAAGAAGCGCCAGAAATCCACCTGGTCACACACTGCCAGGAGAATTGTATCCAGGTATCGGTGAGAGATAACGGCAGAGGCATACCCGCCGAGCAAATTCCCCGCATCTTCGAGCCCTTTTACACCACAAAAGCACCCGGGCGAGGCACCGGGCTG
>CAZTMX010000029.1:0-22059 GCA_964614855.1 uncultured Anaerolineaceae bacterium
TTCGAGAAGGTGGTCTGACGGTTGGCGCCGGCGTGATCACCAAGATCCTGGATTAATTTTTACTGGAAGGAGTTGCCTCGCAGGGATGCGGCGGCAGTAGTATAAAGTTATGGCATCTAAGAAAGACATTCGTCCAGTAATTACGTTGGCCTGCACCGAATGCAAGGAACGCAATTACACCACGCAGAAGAACCGGCGTAATGATCCGGGTCGTATGGAATTGAAGAAATTCTGCTCGCGCTGCCGCAAGCACACGCCTCATCGCGAGACAAAATAACGTTTACTGCCATGCCGGACGGTCGCGCGTGCCAGAATTGGCGGTGAGCGGCTTCTCTAGATACCGTCCGGCGATATGGTATAGGCCAGTAGCTCAATTTGGCAGAGCACCGGTCTCCAAAACCGGGGGTTGTGGGTTCGATTCCTGCCTGGCCTGCCTGAAGTGGTAACGCCGTCTCCAAGGGCGGCGTTTTGCCCGTAGGAAAGCAATAGAAATCTGGCGCTGACTGGATGTTTCCAGGAGGAGATTCTCGTGGCGAAAGAAGAAAAAGCGGTTGTAAATAAACAACCTAACAAGATTAAGAAATATTTTAACGAGACAATTGGTGAGTTGCGCAAAGTTTCCTGGCCGACACGCAAGGAGACCACCAATCTGACGATTGTTGTGTTAATTGTGACCTTTGGCATGAGCGCAATTTTAGGCCTGCTGGATTTCCTGTTCACCAGATTGTTCGCCTTTATCATGGCATAAGAGACCGACTGGTTGTCTGCCTGAAGTATTCTCTGGAGAAATGCAAATTCTTTAAGTTGGTTGAATAGAGCGGCTGAACCTTTCAGAGGTACATGGGAAGTAAGGTTATGGATTTTTTTGAGATGGATGATCCAAACAAAGCATCCTTAGATCCATCGGATGCAAATGTGGAGCCGGAGGCGGGAAGCCTGTTACCGGATGACTTCGGTTTGCAGGATTTCGGCGGCGAGTCGGAATTCGATACGCAATCGGATGACGGCCGGTCATGGTTTGTTGTGCACTGCTATTCTGGTTACGAAAATAAAGTTCGCCATAACCTGGAACAGCGTATTGAAACCATGGGGATGAAAGACAAGATTTTTGATGTTGTTGTCCCCACGGAAGAAGAAATAGAAGTAAAAGAAGGTAAGCGCCGCACCGTTGAGCGCCGTGTTTTCCCTGGCTATATCCTGGTCAACATGATCCTTTCTGAAGAATCATGGTACGTTGTACGCAACACGCCCGGTGTGACTGGATTTGTTGGTATGGGTAACCAGCCGACGCCGTTGAGGACTGAGGAAGTGGCTCAAATCCTTAAACGAATGGAAGCTGAAGCGCCGCGCATCAAAGTGACCTTCAAACCGGGCGAACGAGTGCGGATTGTGGATGGTCCTTTCAACGATTTCCGCGGTACCGTGGATGAGATCGATATGGAACGCGCCAAGGTGCGTGTCATGGTCAATTTCTTCGGCCGTGAAACCCCGGTTGAATTGGATTTCTTACAAGTAGAAAAAGCGTAGGTCAGTCGACAGGTGTAATCTTGCACACCTGCCGCTATATTAGTGGGAGGGTGACCCCACATCACCCGTAAACACCACGAAGGAGTGTAACTGTGGCAAAGAAACTTAAAGCAATCGTTCGTCTGCAGATTAACGCTGGTAAAGCAAATCCAGCACCGCCAATCGGTCCTGCTTTGGCGGGTCACGGCATCAACTTGATGGCATTCTGCAAAGAGTACAATGCCCGTACGTCAAACCGCATGGGCGAAATTATCCCGGCTGAGATCAGTATCTTTACAGACGGTTCCTTCACCTTTATCTTGAAGACACCCCCCGCATCGGTGTTGCTCAAGAAGGCTGCAGGCGTCGATAAGGGTTCTGCTCAGGCGCCGCGTGTCAAGGCTGGAAAGGTAACTCGGGCTCAGGTTCGTGAGATCGCCGAGCTCAAAATGAAAGACTTGAACGCAATTGACATCGAAGGCGCTATGCGCCAAATCGAAGGCACAGCTCGTAATATGGGGCTGGAGGTCGTAGACTGATTCCCGGTGGGAGGGTAGATCATCTATCCGCTTGCACCACAAAGGAGATATTATGGCAAAACACGGCAAGAAATATCTGGAAGCTGCTGCAAAGGTAGATCGCAGCACGTATTACCCCCCCACTGAGGCGGTGAAATTGTCCAAGGTAACTTCTACAGCGAAATTTGATGCTACTGTGGAAGTTCACATTCGATTGGGTGTTGATCCCCGTCATGCAGACCAGCAAGTGCGTGATGTTGTGGTGCTTCCCCATGGTTTGGGAAAAACGGTACGCGTGCTTGTATTTGCACAGGGTGACGGCGCCACCATGGCGCGTGAAGCCGGTGCGGATTATGTTGCCGACGATGACGAGATCGTCAACAAAATCCAGGGCGGTTGGACGGATTTTGATGTAGCCATTGCCACCCCGGATATGATGGGTAAAGTTGGACGCCTGGGCCGTATCCTTGGTCCGCGCGGTCTGATGCCGAACCCCAAAGCTGGTACAGTTGTGCCTGCTGAAGATCTGGGTCGCGTGATTAACGAATCAAAAGCTGGGCGTGTAGAATTCCGCGTAGATAAAACATCCAATTTACATGTACCGATAGGTAAGGTCTCTTTTGAAGAAAAGAAGCTCTACGAGAACATGGCAGCTTTGATGGATGCAGTGAAAAAAGCCCGGCCAGCTGCAGCCAAAGGAACCTACATCCGCCGGGTAACCCTCAGCTCGACGATGGGACCTGGAATTAAGGTCGATCCGGTTCAATCCCAAAATATGGAAGTGGGAGAGTAAGACCGCCGACCGGTGATATAATAACGAGCGACTTTTGTCGCTTATCGCTTCGCCAGAGACAGCAGGCGCTGGGAGAATTCTCCCGCTTAATCCCCTGCCGAGGTGGAGACCGCTCCAGAATAACATCCGCTTTTGCGGATCCCGGACACCGGGAGGAGAGTCTTTGCCACCAACTCAACGAGGCAAAGACTTTTTTTTGAAAGGAGGTGAATTTACATTGGCAATTTCAAAGCAGCGCAAAGATGAATTAGTAGCTCAATATGTAGAATGGCTGCAGAATAGCAAGGCATTGGTGATTACTGAGTATGCCGGGGTGACTATGAAGCAAATTGACGACCTGCGCCTGAAAGCTCGCGAAGCTGGAGGCGAAGTGCACATCGTCAAGAACACCCTGGGTCGAGTAGCCTTTGAAAAGGCAGGGTTACAAATTCCAGAAGGTTTTCTGGAAGGAAGCACTGCTGTTGCTTTCGCTTTCAAGGATGCGCCGGCGATGGCGAAAACCATTACCGATTTCGCAAAGACATCCGAGTTTGTGAAGGTCAAAGGCGGTTACCTGGATCAACGTCCTATCCGGGCTGAAGAAGTGAAAGCCCTGGCTGATCTGCCGCCGCTGCCGGTTATGCGTTCCCAGATACTGGGTGTCATTATGGCTCCGGCCAGCAAACTGGTACGCACACTTGCCGAACCTGCACGCCAGGTGGCTTCTGTGCTCAAGGCTTATGCTGATAAAGATGCTGCGCCCTCTGCGGCATAGCAGATACTTTTTTGTGTAGTATTAGAATTCAATTCAAGATTATTTTCGATTAGATCGATAAGGAGTATAGAAATGGCTGATTTAGAGAAATTGGTTGAGGAACTGAGCAAACTTTCAGTCCTCGAAGCTGCTGAACTGGTAAAGAAACTCGAAGAGCACTGGGGTGTCTCCGCTGCCGCACCTGTGGCTATGGCCGCTGTTGCTGCTGGGCCCGCCGAAGCTGCTGAGCCCGTCGAAGAACAGACTGAGTTTGATGTTGTCATTAAAGACGCTGGTCCGAAGAAGATCGAAGTCATTAAGACCATCCGCCAGCTCACCAACCTGGGCCTGAAAGAGGCCAAAGATGTGGCAGAGACTGCCGGCAGCAAGATTTTGGAAGCAGTGAGCAAGGAAGTCGCCACTGACGCCAAAGCCAAGCTGGAAGCCGCAGGCGCTGTTATCCAGGTTGTGTAATTGATTTAATATTTTCCACCTAAAGGCCACCTATGGTGGCCTTTTTTCTTTTCCATGCCTGTGGTATATTTGAAACAAATACGGAGGGCCTATGAGTGCAAGAATTCTGATTATCGAAGACGATGACGCGATCCTGAAATTCCTTCGCCGTGGGCTAGCCTACGAGGGGTATCAGGTGGATGCGGCAGCCGATGGGCAAACTGGGCTCGCCCTGGCACGCGATAACCCACCCGACCTGGTTGTATTGGACCTGATGCTGCCGGGCATCGACGGCCTGGAAGTTTGCCGCCGCTTACGTGCGGGCGGTCCAGTGCCGATTTTAATCCTGACCGCAAAAGACACAGTAAATGACCGCATCCAGGGTCTGGATATGGGCGCTGACGACTACATGGTCAAGCCTTTTAACCTGGATGAGCTTTTGGCGCGCATTCGCGCTTTGCTCCGCCGCGCCCAGCCTTCACGCCCTCAGGTACTCCGTTTTGCGGATCTTTCACTGGATACCGGCACCCGCCAGGCTTCCCGGGGAGAGCGCGTAATTGCGCTCACGGCCAAGGAATATGAGCTACTTGAGCTTTTCTTGCGCCACCCGCGCCAGGTTCTAACCCGGGATATGATTTTTGACCGCGTGTGGGGGTATGATTTCGGCGGTGAAAGTAATATTATCGAGGTTTACATTCGCTACCTGCGCCAGAAACTGGAGACTGGCGATGAAGCGCGTCTCATCCATACCGTTCGGGGTATGGGTTATGTGTTACGCGAATCGACCTAATTTCCTGGTATGTCATTGCGCGCCCGCTTAGCGCTGTTATACACCACCATCGTTGGGGGGATTCTTTTTGTCTTTGGCACTGCTGTTTATGTGTCAGTTACTCTCACGTTGGCTAACCAGGTGGATGATGTTCTGATAAGAGCTGCCAACCTGGTGGTCAGCAACTCCAAAGCCGGTTCACTTGGTCTCTCCTCTTTACCCGAATTAGATTTATTCGCCGATGTTTACATCCAGGTTTGGGGACGTAATGGCGAGTTGATTTCCTCCTCTGTAAATATCGGCGGATTCAGCTCTCCTTTAGATCCATCCAGCCTGAGCTCTAACCGGCCATTATTTCATGATGTCATCACCGGTAATGCTCGCTTGCGGGTTTTAACCGTGCCTTTAACGGTGCGCGAAAGCGACCGAATCATCGGCATTCTGCAAGTCGCTAGCAGTCTCTCTTTGATGGACCGCGTCCAGCGTGTTTTGTTAGCCATTCTTTTTGTGGGTGCCGCTGCTTCTATGACTGTAGCAGGACTGATTGGCTGGTACAGCACTGCACAGGCGCTAAAACCCCTGGAAACCGTTACGCAGACTGCTTTACAAATCACGCGTGCCGATGATCTTTCGCGCCGTATCCCTTATGATGGTTCACCAAATGATGAGGTGGGCCAGCTCATCCTCGCCTTTAATCAAACCCTTGGCAGGCTTGAGAATTTGTTCAATACGCAACGGAGATTTCTGGCAGATGTGGGACATGAATTGCGCACCCCGTTGACGGTGATCAAAGGCAATGTTGACCTAATGCGGCGCATGAATTGCACGGATGACGAGTCCATGGCAAGTATTGAGAGCGAGGTAGACCGCTTGACCAGGTTGGTGGGAGATCTGCTGCTTTTAGCCCAGGCAGAGTCTGGTAAGCTGCCACTGGCAAACAACCTGGTTGAATTGGACACTGTGCTGCTTGAAGTCTTAAACCAGATGCGCGTCCTGGCGAAAGACCGCTCTCAGCTACGTCTGAGTGAAATTGATCAGGTTCTTGTCTGCGGCGACCAGGACCGTCTGAAACAAGTGTTGGTAAATCTGGTCGGCAACGCCATCAGCCATTCGCAGCAAGGCGCACAGATCACTGTGGGATTATCAAAAGTAGAAAACAGGGCTCGCCTGACTGTATCTGATAACGGGCCAGGGATCCCGCCTGAGGACCTGCCGCATATATTCGAGCGTTTCTACCGGGGTGAGAAGTCTCGTACACGCAGTCGGGATGGCAAAGGCTTTGGTCTTGGGTTGTCCATCGCTTATTGGATTGTGCGTAATCACGGCGGTCAAATTGATGTATCCTCGGGAGAGACGAGCGGGACAACTTTTTGTATCTGGCTGCCGTTAGCGGATCCAGGGAAATGTGCTGAAACCAGATAGGTATGGCGCTGGGTTTACCAGAAGTATCTGGCACAGACATTGCCAAATGGCTCTGAATAAACCGGGTTCACCAGAAAGTTGCCTGGGTGAACCCGGTTCGTAATTTAAAATCGATCAGTCAAAATCTGCCTTGGGCTAGAACCGAGATCTATCGCTTTTATCCATGGTCAACTTCGTACTTGTGGTGATTGCCGCGAGGATGGATCGTAAGCGCTTGAGTTTGTTGCTGATGCTCGGGGTGGGCTCATGGATAAGGAGTGATAAGTGGGCTCGGGACGGCTCATGCCAGCATTTGCCTGCATCACGGGTCTGGGAGTTGGCTTGCTCCTTGCTTGAACTGAGTAGGATGGTTGGGCAGGCATCTTGTGGCTCAGTGAGCGCACTAACTCAGGGGTGGATTGCAGGCGGGGTTGAGCGGTTTTTTGCCTTTTGGATGGATATGGTTCCTGGCTGAACATGTGCGCGCCTGCTACCGAAAACGAACCGATGATCAGAACGCGGATGATCCACACCATGACCGCTACAAAAATGGGCACCACCTGCAACAAAGTTTGCCGCTCAATGACAGCATTTCCCAGCGTCTGGTGGTTTAGCACAGCAAGCGAAACACCCCACCAGGTGAGCATGGCATTCATGGTGGCTGCCAACAGCCAGGCGCCAAACAAATACCAGGCTTCTCCCAATTTGTCATTCTGTTGCTCCGGAGTAAACAACCTGGCAATCCCGGCGAAATCGATACCGCAGAAGGCGATGGCGAGGATGGTTGCCCAATGCACATTCATAAACTCCAGATCGCCGAGTAAATCGGTCAGGGCATATTCTGTCGTGCTGTAATTGAAAAGCTCGAAGGCAAGCAAGGCAGATAGGATGATCAACCCAAAGATCAGCCCACGTCCAGGGTGAATATTCCTGGAGATTCCCGAGAAACCACGTTTTTCTAAAAGATTTGCAGCCATAATAATCCTCCATTTTGGATCACAACCTGTCCGCCAAACACGAGAATGTGATTTGTAGAACCGGGTTGACAGGGTAGTTATTGTTAGCTATAATATAGAACAAATGTTCTTTTTTGTCAAGAGTTAAGTTCAAACAGGGAATTTTGGAGGATCGAGATGTTAGGAGCAAAATATGTGTTATCTGGTGCACTTTTTAGCGCCCTGGTTCTCTCTCTCTTTCTGTACTCTGTCAGCGCTGGAGCAAATTATCCGCACAATTCCACATCGGCGCTATCGAATGCGCTCCCAATGGTGTCAACAGAGACCGGTTCCACAACAGCCGAACCCGTTTTGACAGCCCAGGAACAAAACGTTGCGACCACAGGCGATTGCGCAATCAGCTCCAAGTTCCCGGACAGCGTAAGACAGTGGTGTGACTTGATCAGCCATTACGCAGCCAAACGCGACCTGCCCCCAGATCTTGTGGCCGCTGTGATCTGGCAGGAAAGCGGCGGCGCCCCTGCCGTTTACTCACACAGTGGCGCAGTGGGGTTGATGCAGATCATGCCCAAGGATGGTGCAGCTGCGTCTTTTATGTGCGTCAACGGACCGTGTTTTGCGAACCGCCCCAGCAGCGCTGAATTGGAAAACCCCGAATTCAATATTTCTTACGGCACAAAGATGCTGGCAGGATTGAACGCCCGCACAGGAGACCTGCGCGAGGCTTTAAAATCATACGGTCCGATGAATGTGGGGTACTACTACGCAGATAAGGTCTTAGGCCTGTATGAGAAATACGGCAGCGGGAACCAGGTGGATTAGCTCGGCTTCAGGGGCTTTGTGCTCAACAATTGTGAAATACAACCTGGTGTTCTGCCAACTGTCCATCCAGGTAGATAAATTTGCCAGAGAAGAACCCGGGTTGGTCTATCCAGGGCAAGAAGATGCGATCGCCCTCCCAAAGCTCAAGTTCTGCCAGTCTGGTATCTTCGATCCAACGCAGGTCGCCTTCAGGTGAATCAATCAATTCCCCATCAAAGTCCTTAGCAACAAACACAAAGGCATACCAATCTTCGTCATTGGCAAAACCTGGAAAAGTGAGCAGACCCTTCCACAGAGGATTTCGCACCTGTAAACCGGACTCCTCATAGATTTCTCGCACCGCGCACTCTTCGGGTGTTTCGCCCGGTTCCAGCTTTCCGCCCAGCCCATTCCACTTCCCCTGATGCATGTCGTTTGCCTTTTTAATGCGGTGCACCATCAAGGTTTTTCCGCTCCGTCTGACGTAGCACAATGTAGCGAGTTTCATGTATTTATCTTTCTTGCGGTTTGTATACTGAATTATTCAATCGAATTGGGACGTCCAACCTGTAATTTGAGTTGTGGGCAAGTTCACCCGGACACCAAAAACCGTATGGAACACCGGCGTTAGAAACGCAGAATTCCATACGGTTTTCATGCAGTCAGTGCTTGAAGATACCGCAATCTGACAGGTTTTATTATTCGCGCTTGCCCACCTGGTGGTCGATATTGAGAATAGCGCCGCGGTGTTCTTCCATCATCTGCAGCATATCGATAATTGCAGAAGCATTTTTCTCTTCTTCCACCTGTTCGTCGATGAACCAGTGCAGCATAACCTGGGTTGCATAATCTTTCTCTTCTACCGCAATACCATACAGCCGGTTGATTAAACCGGTAACTTTTTGCTCGTGTGCCAGCACTGCTTTGAAGACTTCCAGTGCCGAGCTCCACTCAGCCTGGGGTTGCTCGATGGCTTGCAGCGCGATCTTGCCGCCGCGATCTGCCACATAATCAAAAAACTTCATGGCGTGTTCAGTTTCCTCTTCAGCCTGCAAGCGTGTCCATTTAGCAAAGCCGGGGAGGCTGGCTGCATCAAAATATGCGGACATGGACAGGTACAGATAGGCTGCAAAAAACTCATGGTTGATCTGTTCGTTGAGTGCGTCTAAAACTTTCTTACTAAACATCAGGTTATTCTCCTTCTTGGTAAACTTGGATTTTCTTATTCTTACGCCCCACGGCGAAAAATCGCAATTTGTCCAATAACTATACCACGAAACTTCCGGCTCCTGTTTAGGGTTGGATAAAAAAATTAGAATCCCATATCAGCCAGGATCTCTCTTTCGCTGCGCCGGCCGCCGGTTTTGCCGAGCAGCTCCTGCCAGAAACGCGCGTCATAGCGGCGTGAGCGCAAGGGCAGCGGCATGGGCACTCCCCAACCCAAGATGAGTACTTCTTCCTTGGGCTGCAAACGCGCCAGCATGCCGCGCAAAGCATCTCGCCCGGCAAGCCCTGAGAGTACGGCATGGATATCGTCATCATCCCCCAGCCAACCGGAAATGCGCGTGCCGAGCTGCGACATCACTTCGTCATAAATCTGGGAGGGGCGTTGGTCGATGATCAGCAGCGTGACATAATATTTCCGCATTTCCCGGGCGATGGTGCTGAAGGTGGTTTGGGCAGCCATCTCGCGGTTGAGCAATTTGTGTGCTTCTTCAACTACGATTACCAGCGGGCGCGGCTCATTTATCCCTTTGCTGCGAAATTCATTGGTGCGCTTTTCCCATGCCTGGCGGATGCGTCGGGTCAACAGGTTGCTTACCAGCAGGTAATCCAGGTCGCTTTGGTGATTACCAAAAGATAAAACCACGTGTTTGCCGTTTTCCAGCGAGTTGATGATCATGCCGATCCCATCACTGGCGGGTTTCTCGACGATATACGGCAAGTTGAACACGCGCCCCATTTTTTGATGCAGCCCTTCCGCAGCCATGGTGTTCACCCCGACATGGTTTGCCCAGAATGCCACACTATCGGGGGCAGGAAACTTTTTGCCATCGTCATCTATTGCCACAGCGCCGTTGCGCATCTGGCTGAATTCGTGAAACCAACACTCGCGCCCAAAGGCTGTTACCAATGCATCAAGCGTTGTGGGTGTGGTTTCTTTCAGGTTTAGCTCGCGTGTTAACAGCTCAATATCTTCAGGTTGAATATCCCTTTCAGCGATTTCCAGGTTGAAATCGGGCGCCTGGTTGCGGATCAGCGCGCCTGCTCCCAAACCGACCACCTGCACGCGGCTGCCGAATTTATCATTCAACCCTACGACGCTTTGCCCGGTATCAGAAGCGATATCACTAAACCCGTATTCATCGTGCATATCCAGCACCAGCACAGAAGCGCGGTTGTATTGGATCAAGCCAGCCAGCAGGATACGGGTGAGGAAGGATTTTCCTGTACCGGTGGCGCCAAATACACCAGAAGAACGCTGGATAAATTTATCCAGGTTAATGTTTACCGGGTGCCCCTGTTCGCGCGTGTAGCCGATGACAAAGTTGCCGGCAGCATCGCTTTTGCCGAAGATCTCGCCGATATCGCCAGCGCTGGCTAAATACACCGGCGCATGGTGCGGTGGAACGGTTTTTACCGGCAGCGGGGTTGGGTTATCTTTTAGGCCGGCATCGATTGCCTGGCGCCACTGCACATACTCTGGGCTGTCCGGATCTGGACCGCGCTCCAACATCAACGCCGGCAGTACTTCCAGGTTGGTGTACAGGGTTTGCCCGTGCAGCAAGCGAGCCAGGTCAGCGGGAAGCCGGGTTTCTGACTGCTCATCTGCAAAGCGCGGATCGGTCGATCCTAACTGCAGGTCAGTGATCAACCCGTAAAATTGCCAATCCCCACTCTTGATGATTACAAACCCGCCTTCCTGTACCTGCTGGGCGGGTTGGGTAAGGCGGACATGCAGGTTTTCTTTTAGCCCGCCGCCAACAACATAGCCGATTGCCTGTTCATTGTCACTCATAATAGCTGTCCCTTCATCCCCTGGCTAAACCGGGTTGCCTATCGCATCGCTCAAAGCGCTTAGTACTTCCATCAGACGGGGGTAATCATCCCGCAGCAAAGTGATCAACTCCTGTGTTGCCTGCTGCGCCCAATCTGCCTGTCCTTGGGTTTGGTGCGCTTGCTGCGCCTGGCGCACGTGCGCAGCCAGCAGCTCACCAACCGGCAGATCCGCCTGGCGCAGAATATGCCGCAGATAGCCAAAGCGCCCTTTGAGAGCACCCTGAGGGATGATGGAGGCGGTGAAACGGCAAATTTCTGCTGCTTCGCACAAGTAGATATTATCCAGGCTGAGCGGGGGGCGGGGCGGCAGCAGGTGCAAAACCTGCCCATCTTGTTCGTAGCCTACACTTAATAGGCTCATTTCCAGCGGGATATTTCGGTTTACCCGGTTATCTTCGATGACATTGTCATCCACACCTTCCGCGGTAACCAGCTGCCTAACTAGCCCGTCATCATCGATGCGGATATCGTAAATCAGCCCGTAAATTTGGTAATCGCCCGGCAGCGGTATGCGCGCCAGCGCACCAAAAGAGGGGCTGGAAAGCTGGTTTACCCGGCAGCCTACTACAAACCCACTTGTTCCTGCTCGCAGCAACCGTCCTATCTGAATCCCACTCATGGTGTTTGTCCTTTTCTACCTTTCATATCGTGTCCGCCCAGGGTTGTCCTTGGCGGATTGTTTGTTGGAAAACTCGCCAACCGCCGCGCCTCGCCTGCGCAGCTCCAGGCTGATCATGTTGGTGACCTGTTCTTTCTCTTCCAGGGTGACCACAGCCACCTCGTGGGCGCGGTGGAGCAAGTATGGATAGGGTCGCGCCCCCATGATCCTGCACTGCTGCAGCAAGACGGCGTGCAGGCTGCCCAGCATGCTGCTGTTCTGTGCCACCCAGGCAGGGATTTCTACGCGCGCCATGTACGGGTGATCATTTCGCCCCACGTTCATGTAGAAGAAATGCAACCCGAGCTCCTCGCGATAGTGTAGGGTAGAACTGGACTGGATGCCAAACACGGCTGACCTCTCGCCAGGCGCCAGCAGATCATGGAATAAGTCCCGGTCAATCACCCCGCGCAAATTGAGCGGTGAGGCACGCCGCGACCATTCGTTCTCCCCTTCATCCTGCAGGGCGATCTCCAGTAAACGCACCACCAGGTCAGCAGCGGGTTTATCGACATAGCCAGCGGTGATCACACCCATCTCGTTTAGCTGTTTGAGGACCGAAAGGTATTCTTGCAGGCTTTCCTGGAAATTACTTTCCCCATCTTTGGCACCCCACAATTCCAAAGGCCCGTCGGTGAAGCTGATCACGGGCGCTTGAACTGCGCCAGCTAGCTCTGCCAGGCGCCGGCGCTCGCTCAGATCGCGCATCAACGATAGGCGTGTATCGGTTATCATTCCACCCTGGCTATATAGTTGTTCGTCATACAATAGATCAGATTGCACCGATGTCACAGGGGGTTGATTTGTTTCAAGCTGCAGCAGGATGGCGCCCACATTGATCAGGCAGAATTGCACCGGGTCATGGTGGCTGGGTGTGATCTGCGAGCCGTCAGCCGCCAGGAGAGTGGCTTTTTGCGGCAGCACCGGGGCGGAAAAGTGTCCGTTTAACGCTTCTGGGGCGCAGCCCGGCAGTTCGGGAGGAATGGCACAGCGTAAATGACGGTCTTTTGCGCTGGCAGCCAGCACCTTCTTGCGCAGCCCTTCCTGGTTCTGGGCGTTGCCTTCCAGGATCTGACGGGCGATTTGTCGTCTTTCGCCCAGGATACTGGCGCGTAGGATGGCGTTTTCGCCCAGGGCCTGTACCTGTTTTTGCAGCTGGATATAATCTATACTCATGCTTCACCCGCTAATTTTCAGAACACTTGTTTTATCATTGTAAAGCCTTGCTCTTGCAAATGCAAGGGCAAAAGACAGGAACTTCTGTTTTGGTTGTTAAGCCTTGAGGTAAAATAGACACGGAGCAGCCAGGATCAGAACTACGAGGATTCATTTTTTGAGATGGCAATTATCACTGAAATCCTGAAACCCACCGTGCCGAGGTCAAAACTCAGGCAATTTGACCCGCGGCGCGATCTCTTGCCGGTGGCGGATTTGATCGAGTTGTGCTTTGCGGATTCGCTGGATCCGGACGGCCGTCGCTACCTGGAACGCATGCGCAGCATGGCAGCCAGACCGCATATGCTGTTTTTGGCCCACGCTGGGGCAGAACCGGCTGGTTCCCCTTTTTTTGGTTATGTATGGCAAGAAGACCAGCAAGTGGTGGGTAACGTCAGCCTGATCCCTTACCAGCGCTCTGGCAAACGCGTTTACCTGATCGCAAACGTGGCTGTGCACCCGGATTTCCGGCGGCGCGGCATTGCCCGGCAGCTGACTTTGAAGGCGATTGACTTTGCCCGCCAGCGGAAGGCGGCGGCTGTTTGGCTGCATGTACGCGAGGAAAATTTGGGCGCCGTTGCACTTTACCGGCAATTGGGGTTTAGCGAAAGAGCGCGGCGCAGTACCTGGATCGGCGGTACGGGGCCGGAATTGCCTCCTGTTGTTCCCGGGGTAAAATTCACCCGTGCAACCAGCCGTCACTGGCAGGCACAGCGTGCTGCATTGCTGCGCAGCTATCCGCCAGAGGTCTCCTGGCATTTGTCTTTTGATGCTGATGTTTTGAACCCTGGCTTATGGGGGGCTTTCTCGCGTCTTTGGAAACAGGCGTTTGTTCAGCAGTGGTCAGCGGTGAGGGGAGGCGAGTGGCTGGGCACGCTTAGCTGGCAGTTTTCTGCCACATATGCAAATGCACTCTGGTTGGCTTTGCCTGAACTGGCCGACGAGCAGGTGATACGCGGGCTGCTTCAGCATGCGCAACAAAATGCGACATCGAGCAGACCCGTGTCACTGGATTATCCAGCAGGTCTTTTTTCTGATCCAATCCGATCGGCAGGCTTTGGCTGCCATCAGACATTAATCTGGATGGAGCTAGCGATGCTTTAGAGCGTGCACCGATTCTTTGTGAGAGGCCGTCTTTTCTGCCTCCACAGCCAGGCAGGTCAATGTCTGTGTGACACCTGGGATCGGTTGGATCTGGTTGTAGACCACATCGCCAATGCCGTTTAAATCTTCCGTTTCAATGATAGCAACCGCATCGTATGGGCCAAAAGTCATAAAGGCATCGATGACAGCATCCACGCGAAACAAATCGCGAACAACCAGCTCTACTTCACCGGTGCGGATTTTGATCAACACAATCCCTTTCATGGCAATGTATTCTCCTTTGAACAAACCCCTTTAGACAACGAACGAAAGAAAGCGATTGAAATGATTCTAAACCAGCGCTGGTTGAAAGTCAAATTAATGAACCAAATTCAAGGTTGACTTTCAACTCAAGACGGAATACAATAAGATCACGTTAGAGGAGATAACCACCTTGCGCGGATTTGATGAAAAACACTTCACCTACCACAATTGAAAGGCACGTTTTCGCGTGCCTTTTTTGCTATTTAATTACAAAAAAATGGAAAGGAGAAACGATCAATGGATTACGGGATGATCGGAAAAATTGAAAAGGCCAAACGCTATGCAGAAGAACGGGACCGCATACGTATTGACGCACTTACCTGTACGTTTGGCGGTGACAACAACCCGCATACTGTTACTTTGAAAGATGGTGTCTGGGAATGCGACTGTGACTTTTTCCGCAGCCGCGGTCGCTGCAGCCACACCATGGCGCTTGAGATTGTGCTGGAGGGCATGCTCCCCGAAGCCGTAGAGTAGGGCTGTGTCCAGTTTGTAAGTATTGAAGAAAATGGAGACGAGCCCCACAACCGGGGCTCGTTTGGCTTATGACTGCCATCGATTACGATTCTTTTTACGCCGGTTTTGATGCCCCGCTTTCCGATCTGGATTGCGGGAAATACTGCGCCCCCTACAACCGTTCAGGCGTGCCTTTTTGCTGTGATACGCGCCATGCAGTACCGACAGTGTACTGCGACGAGTGGGATTATCTGCAGGCGCACACCGATCTCTGGCATCCCTGGCAGGGTCGCTCTCCCGCAGAAACCCGGCGGGTACAGGATGAGACGCCGGAAAATATGCTGCTGGTTGAATGCCAGGGTCACCTCCTGTGCCAGCGCAATTACCGCTCCATTACCTGCCGCGCTTTCCCGTTTTTTCCGTACATTACGCGCGACGACTGGTTTATCGGGATGGCATATTACTGGCAGTATGAATACGCCTGTTGGGTGATCAAAAACCTGGCCGTGGTGACACCCCATTTCCGGGCGCAGTTTTTCACTGCCTTCGACCAGATATTTGATCTGGTGCCCGGAGAGCGCGACGGCTACCGCCTGCTCTCTGCCAGCATGCGCCGGGTCTTTGGGCGTTGGCACCGCTCCATCCCCATCCTGCACCGGGATGGCGGAATTTACGAAGTAACGCCGCGCGACGGCAAGATGCGCCGCGTTCTTAAAAAAGATAAATGATATTCTCTACAGCAACCGCCAACCTGTACTTCTATCCCTTTGAACAAACCCTTGAAATAATTGCAGAGGTAGGATTTCACAATATTGAATTAGATTTGTACTGGGACAGGAAAGACTGGGCAATGGATACCACCCACTATTTGATCAAGAAAGCTTGAGCGCTGTTACGCTGGAGCGTTCTTTTTCTTCGCCAATAAAGCAAGATAGAGAGATGAACCGTACTGAATTGGTTAACCGTATGAAAGAGGCGCGTTTGAGAATGGAGCAATACTTTTGAGTGATAATAATCAGAAACCAGCCTTGCACAGTCCAATTTTCTCCGAAGGGCTTCGCACAGCAGTTATTTCGACAGCATATTTACGTCCTGAAATGGAGGTCGCGGTTATCGGTGCTGGCGCAAGGTTTATCAGCGCCGGGCTGGCGCCGCTGGTGCAGCGCGTGGATGTTATCGTTAATTCGGAAGAGATGCTGGCTGAAGCGCGCCGTGAACTGCAGGATTTTTCGAATATCGATATCAAACAAGCTGGTGGCCTTTCTGTCTCTCTGGAGGAAAGCAGCCTGGACGTAGTCTTCTCGGTGCATCATCTGGATGGCAACTCGGACCCGCTGGTTGGTCTACAGCAGATGGCGCGTTTGCTCAAGCCGGGCGGAAGGCTGGTGCTCGGCGGATGGGCTGCTGGCCTCAGTTCAAAGACGAAAGAGGGAGTGGCTATCCCCAGCCAGGGATTAGATAAAGCTGCGCTTCATGACTGGCTGGTGCAGGCTGGTTTGGTAAATGTGCTGATTCATTCAACAGGTGATTGGTTCTGTGCAACCGGCACGCAGCGCCTGAGCGGCGCCCAGGGAGCCGTGCGCGAGCATTATGCCGCAGTGGCCCTCAACTCCGGCGGCTGCTGTGCTCCGGTGTCTGGGGTCGGAGAGGGCGTGGATAGCCAGCTGATAGCCCAGGGTTCTGGCAGTTGCTGTTCGCCCAGCCCGCTGATCAACCTGGAATCCCTGGAGGCGGTGCATTTTGAGACGGGATATGATCCAGACCAGCGCGCGGCTGCCCCACAGGAAGCCGCGGATTTCGCGTTGGGCTGCGGCAATCCCACCGCCATGGCCGCGCTGCGCCCGGGCGAAGTGGTGCTGGATATCGGCAGTGGCGGCGGTCTGGATGCCTTCCTGGCGGCGCGCCAGGTGGGGGTCAGCGGCAAGGTGATCGGTGTAGATATGACCCCTGAAATGCTGCAGCGCGCTCGCGCCTCGGCACAAAAAGCAGGTCTTTCCCAGGTGGAGTTCCGCCAGGGTCAGGCGGAGGCGCTGCCGGTAGATGACGCCAGCGTGGATGTCATCCTTTCGAATTGTGTGATTAACCTATCCGAAGACAAAGGACAGGTATTCCGCGAAGCCTTCCGTGTGCTAAAACCGGGCGGGCGGCTGGAGATCAGCGATATGGTGACCGGCAGCGCGTTTCCAGCACAGCTGCGCCAGGACCCGCACAACTGGGGCGGTTGCGTTTTTGGCGCCTTGCCCGAGCAGGAATACCTGGACCTGATCGCCTATGCCGGGTTTGTGGAAGTTGAGAAGAGGAAGCAAGTCCCTGCAGGCATTGTTGCCGGGGTGAAGCTGTCGAGTATAACTGTGCGGGCGGTGAAACCTTTGTGTGAACTTCTATAGGTATTTTTGGTAAAATCTTAACACCTTGATCATCATCTATTTTCTCTACGGCTTATGTTTTGGCGGATTGGGTCTAACCGCCTATTTACAGATGCGCCGAGATGCGGATTTACCTCTCAAAAAGCAGCTCCCCTGGCTGGCTGCATTTGGTTTTGTTTATGGCGCAACCGGTTGGGTGGAGATGTTCATGTTAAGCGAAATGACCAGCGATATTGGAAAAGTCTTGGTCATCTTACGCATGATGCTGCAGCCGCTTTCCGGATTGCTTATCTTGATCTTTGGTTGGCGAGTGCTAACCCAACTGGCGCCTCTACCTTCCTGGATGATCTTTGTGCCGGGAGTGATGATTGTGCCGATTGCTTATGTGATTACATACGCTGTGACCACCTTCATTACACCATCTCCATTAGAGATCCCAATCGATATCTGGTCGCGGTACTTGCTTTACTTGCCTGGTGCAATCATGGCAGGGATTGGATTTTTACGTCAGTGGATGATCCAAAAAAAACTTGGTTATCCCGATATCAGTAACATGATGCTGGGCGCCGGTCTTGCCTTTATATTTGAGGCTTTTATTGTTGGGCTGGTCGTACCGGCAGCGCCATATGGTCCGGCTTCCTACTATAACTATGACCGTGTGTTGGATACAGCATTTGTTGTAGGAGAGTATATAACCAACAAGCCTTTTGGTTTGCACGGTTGGTTGGATTATGAACGCGTGCTTACAGCAACAGGCTTACCAATCCAGTTCTGGCGTTTAATATCGGCGGTTGTATTAACTTTTTTTGTTAGCCGAGGTTTGGATGTATTCGAAGCGATGTCCAGGCGCAAAGTGGAGGTTTTAACCGGAGAGCGTGACCGGGCACAGAGAGATGCCTTCCAGGCACAGATTGTTGCCCGGCAAACAGCAGAGAATTGGACTGAACTATTGGTGAATATAAGCCAGCGTGTCGCTGAATTGAACGATGTTGATAAGGTGCTGGTTTACATTATCGAAAATGCACGCATCTTGCTCAGATCCAATTACATGGCGATTGCAATTGTTAATGAGCGTTTCCCATGTCTGGAGTTGAAATATTTCTCAAGAAATAATCAAACAGAAATGGTCTCATCCAGTGTAATGATTAAAAATCCCTTGATCCTGGATGCCCTAATGACGGCGCAATCATTCCGGTCTACAGTTGAATGGCAAGCAGAAAAGGGTGATGTGCGTGAGCAATATTCCGATATTTGTATTTTCGAGGATTCCATTGTCAAAAATGTGGCAATCGTGCCGGTGATCCTAGATAACAGTCCGATTGGGGTATTATGGATTGCCCGTAATACTGACGAAGAATATTCTGATACGGATCTTATCTGGTTGGAATGTATTGCAGACCAGGTAGTTATTGCCATCCAGCACGGGTGGATGACTTCACAGTTGCAGTCACTTTCAGTTGCAGAGGAAAGAGCGCGCATCGCCAGAGAAATGCATGATGGCCTGGCTCAGATACTGGGTTATCTGAACGTACAGGTGCAAACGCTGGATGCGCTCTTGAAAAAGGAGAAATGGGAGAAACTCTCGGATGAGATTGCCAGCATGCGGAAAGCAGTGCAAACAGCACATGCTGATGTGCGCGAAAATATTCTTAGTCTGCGGACCACACTGGCACACGAAACAGGCTTGGTGCCAGCCATGCTCAAGTACATTGAGGAATTTAGTTACCAGACAGGGATCGAAACGGTTCTGGAGAATAAGGCCGGCGATGACCTGGAACTTTCTTCTATTGCTGAAGTACAATTAGTTTGTATCCTACAGGAAGCATTGACCAATGTACGCAAACATGCTCGTGCGGGGGTGGTCAATGTTTCTTTGCAAAAAGAATTTCGTGATGAAGAAGCCTTTATTCATATGGGGATCCAGGATAACGGTGTGGGTTTTAGTTTGCAAAAATCCGCTCGTTGTTTTGGGTTGCAGACAATGCGCGAGCGGGCGTCCAGTGTTGGCGGCCAGATGATTATCTTTTCAGCTGCAGGTCAAGGTACCCAACTGGAGTGCCGTCTGCCCTGTCTGAAACCTGAACAGCTTAAACGAAAAAGTGTTGTGCTAGCCGCTGGGCTCACATCGGATCAAAAGAATATTGTTCAACATGTATAGTTTTATAAGAAGCGTACTTTATGAATGTTCGTGAATGGGCTTTACCAGTTTATACAATATTGATGGAATTGGCTACCGGCGCATTATTTATAATCTGGATTGTGCGAGCAATTTCGAAGAAAAGATATGACCGGGACCAAATTGAATTTGCTTTGCTAAACCCGTTATTGGTAGTTTTTTTGACTGCCGGTGTGGCGATGCTTGGGGCGCATTTTCATCTTAGCAAACCACACCTATCCTTTCTGGCGCTGTTAAATATTCGTAACTCGTGGCTCAGCCGAGAAATATTTTTTAACCTTTTCTTTGTTTTATCGACTGGCTGGTTGTTGTATTTGCAACTTTGGGCGGCTCCACGTTGGGAGTTAAGAACAATTGTGGGTTGGCTTTCGGTGGGTTTTGGCTGGGCAACTGTGTACAGCATGTCGCGGATTTATCTGCTGCCTACTCAAGCTATCTGGAACAATGAACTCACGGTTATTTCATTCATATGCACAACCTTGCTGTTAGGATTGATGTCGATGGCATCTCTCATGGTGATGGATCTTAAATATTCTCAGGAGCGCGATTTACCAGTGGTTGAAATTCAGCGCCAGTTACTGTACCGCTTTTTGCCCTGGTTTTCCGGGGGCGCACTATTCATGGTCGCGGTGTTGCTAGGAGAGAATATCTATCAAATTTTCGCATTGGACCGAAGCGGTAATCCGACAGCCCAGATGAGCATGATGTTATTAACCGATCTGTATCCATGGTTGTTTGCGATGCGATTGATTCTTGTCTCAATTGGAGCAATTGGGTTTGCTATGGCCGTATACTGGCAGCGTTCTCGAAATGCGCCTTTAGGTACTTTGCTTGTTCCAGCTTATCTGACTTGTTTGTTTGTGATGATTGGTGAAATACTGGGACGATTCTTGTTCTACGCCACCCATGTCCGTATAGGCATCTAACGACTTAAGAAATGTTTTCAAATGGTGAGAGATGAAAATTAAGATATTGGTTGTGGATGATCACAAACTTTTCCGACAGGGATTAATCAGCTTAATGCAAACCCATGATGATCTCGTCGAAGTTGTTGGGGAAGCTGAAACGGCAAAGGAAGCCGTTCAGCTTACCCAAATACTACATCCTGATGTTGTTTTAATGGATATCTATATGCCCCTGGGTAGTGGATTAACTGCACTAAAAGAGATCCGCCAACAATTTCCAGATACTTCGGTGATTATGTTGACATCTTCTGAAGATGATGACCACTTATACGAGGCAGTGCGCCTGGGTGCAGCTGGATACCTGCTCAAGAGCCTGGATGCTGATGAACTCTTTTCCTTGTTGATCGGAGTAACAAAGGGAGAGGCTGCGATGACCAAGGCTATGGCAACGCGCCTGCTGAAAGGGATTGTCCAACGATCCAGGGATGGAGAAAAAGGAGAGGAGACGTTAACCGAGCGAGAATTGGTTGTATTGCGATTGGTCGCCAGGGGTGCGAGCAACCAGCAGATTGCTGAAGAATTGGTCTTATCCGTCAATACCGTTAAAAGCCACCTGCGCAATATCCTTGATAAGTTACAGCTTGAAAATCGCACGCAAGCTGCCACATACGCCCTGGAACGGGGCTTGGTAACAAACCGCGAAGAATAAATTTGGCTTAATCATCCTTAAGGATGAGATGGGCTAATTCTGGGGGATGTTGTATCAAGTCTCTTTGATCGGTAAACTGAAACCAGGAAGATGAGATTATCCGCATCAGGTTTTGGTTTTAAGAACAGGAGGTTTGAAGTGCCAATGTATCGTATGCGATTACAATTTATATTCCCCTTGATTTTGGTGATGCTGCTCAGTGCATGTGCCCAGCCGCAAGCTAGCAGCGCTGAGCCCACCGCTCTGCCATACACCCCTAATGCACCCGCCGAACCTGTCGCACAGGCGCCTGCGGTTACAGAAGGAGACCCCGCCGCAGGGTTGAAGGTGTTTGGCCAATATTGTGCCGGCTGCCATTCTGTAGAAAAAGCAGTGGAATTATCTGGACCTTCTCTATTTCAGGCAGGAGTGCGATTGCAGCTCGAATTCATCAAACAGTCTATCCAGCATCCACTAGATTATATTAACCCTGCCTACCAGGAATCTGGCATGCCTGAGACCATCTACGAAGTGCTGACCGAGCAGGAATTTAACGATTTGATCAGCTATCTTGTATCGCTTCAGTAGATATAACAATATCTTATAAGATGCTGTGAAAGAGAGGCATATTCGAGAAAAACACCGACAGGTTTTCTCTTATAAAGGAAGGGAATTGCAGAAGAGCCGGCAGAACCCCAAAAAAAATTCCACCGGAATTTCTGAAGATCCAGTTTCACAGAAAAGAAAGATATGGAGGACCTACATATGAGTGAAAATAATTTCCTCACCAAAGCGATGACAGATACTGTCCTCACCCGGCGAAGTTTTCTAAAATGGAGCGCCGCGTTGGGTGGTACTGCAGCTTTGGCCGGAGGGTTGAGCTATGGTCTGAAGCAAGTAGAGGCCATCGCCGACCAGCAGGCGGGTGATGAAGGCAAATGGGTTAGTGCGTCTTGCTGGCATAACTGCGGCGGCCGCTGCCCGAACTACGCCCTGGTGCGCGATGGGGTAGTTATCCGCCAAAAAATGGATGATACCCACGAAGATAGCCCGCTTTTTCCGCAACAACGCGGCTGTGCGCGTGGACGCTCGCAGCGCCACCAGTGCTTTGGAGCCGATCGCCTGAAATACCCGATGAAGCGTAAGAACTGGGAGCCTGGCGGCGGAAATAAAGAACTGCGCGGCAAAGACGAGTGGG